>JAJFLP010000043.1 GCA_021772635.1 Verrucomicrobiota bacterium
GCCTGCCTATTTCGGTCGAATTTTCGTGCTT
Source organism: Verrucomicrobiota bacterium (assembly GCA_021772635.1). Lineage (GTDB taxonomy): Bacteria > Verrucomicrobiota > Lentisphaeria > JABSQK01 > JAJFLO01 > JAJFLP01. The sequence continues at coordinate 32 of JAJFLP010000043.1, forward strand.
TTTCGGTCGACATTCGATGCTTGAGCATCGGATTCGACCAAAAAGCGCGAAAAGGCACCGAAAGAGGTAGGTGCCCTTCGGGTTGCGGCGGATGACGGGCATCTTTCGACTCGGATCGGTAAGTCAATAGCTCCAAGCTATTAACGTAACCGATCCCGGCCGAAACCTGACCGACATGCGCTCCCAATGCGGGCCGCGCTACCTTTTCGAACAGGGTCTAGTTAGAATGAACTACCCCCCCGCAGAGCAGACGGGGTATCGGCTTCGGAAATAGTTTTGATATCGCGGTAAACCGCGGGGAATGAAACCCCACTATGTGGGTTCAAGTCGGCCAAAAATTCAACTGCTTGCAGTTTATCTATCGTTCGATATCTCATGTAAAGCAATTTGAAGTCGTCCCAAAATTGTACTGCTTGCAGTATCGTTGGAGATTCGGATGAAAAAATTATTGGTCACCGGTGCAAGCGGGTTCCTCGGTTCGCGCATTTGTCGATTAGCCCATGACCGATGGGAAACCGTCGGAACGAGTTTTTCCAACCCGATCCAAATAGAAAATGTTAAGATTTACGCGGTCGATCTTGCTGACCGTAATGAGACCAGAAGTCTATTCTCGAGGGTTCGTCCGGACGCCGTTGTACATACTGCAGCGGTAACTAATCCCGATCGCTGCCAGTTAGATCCGGACGCTACCCGAAAACTCAATATTGACGCCTCTCTTCAGATCGCAGAACTTTCCGCCGAATCTGGAATCCCCTGTGTCTTCACTTCTTCAGATCTGGTTTTCGACGGGAAGAATTCGCCGTACTCCGAGACGGATCAACCGACCCCTGTGAGTATCTACGGTGAGCAAAAGGTTGAAGCGGAACGCGGGATGACAGACATCCATCGTGACGCGATTATTTGTCGGGTCCCGCTCATGTACGGGGCCCCTGGCATAAAACCCACCGGCGGGATTCAGAGAATGATCGCAACGATGATGCGGGGCGAATCAATCAACCTGTTTACGGATCAATTCAGAACCCCGGCTTCTGGCCAGGCCGTCGCAGAGGGCATCCTGTTGGCTATCGAAAACCGACCGAATATTCTTCATCTCGGCGGCCCGCAACGCGTTTCGCGACTCGAATTAGGCCTTATGTTGGCAGACGTATTTGAGCTCCAGGCCGATCTCTTGGTGCCATGCAGACAGAGTGATGTCACTATGCCTGCCCCGCGCCCGCCCGATGTCTCTTTGGACAGCAGCAAAGCATTCTCACTGGGTTATCATCCAAGGTCACTGATCGAAGAACTACGGCACCTGAGAACGGCTAGTCGACCACAGGCGGTTTAACTCGAATATATACTGAATCCAGTCAGGTTTTCGACAAGTTCTGAACGAATCTCTGCCTGCAATGTTAAAAGATCGTCGAATATTCAACTGCTTGCAGTTTAGAAATCCGAGCCAAGCATTCGCTATCTTATAGGTGACAAATTCAAAGTCATCCAAAAAATCGACAATAACGGAGAGGGACAATGAGTGATGATCGAAAAGTATCTATCGATGAACTGGCGATATCAAACATGTATGGGATTGACGCACTTGTAGCGCTTTTGGTGGAGAAAGGTATTATCACCCACGAAGAATTAATTACGAGAATAAGCGATATTCAGCAAGAGCAGGCGGATCAGACCGTCAATTAACACTAGCACCTAATTGCATAAATAATTGATATTTTGTTAAGCCTATTTTGAGCGCCATTCTACTTCGAAAGCGAGCGGTAATACCTTCCGGTATTGCCCGAAACCTTCGGAGCAGAATGGGACCAGAAGAGTACAACCCATTCGCGGCGAACACTTTTTGACTTTCAGGCACAGCGACGCATGACGACGATGCGACAGCATCGCCTTACATGAGACGCCGCACCTGACAAGCCCAAAATACGCCACACAAAATATCAATTATTCATGCAATCAGGCACTAGTATTAGCCATCTGCCTGTATACGAGTATTATAACCGTTCAATAATATGGGGTGGTGGATGTTGCCCTAGAAGTCGTCGTAATAAATTCTAATCATAAGAGGAGTCGAAATGGCAGAGCCAAAAGGATTGAAGAAACCGGTAAAACTAAAGAGTGAGTTGGCAGCGTTTCTTGGCGCAAAGGAACTTCCTAGAACCGACATCACGCAAAAACTGTGGGAGTATATTAAGGCGAATAAGCTTCAGACAAAGACTGAAAACGGAAAGCCGTCGAATGGAGGTAAGTACATTGTGGCAGACGCCAAATTGCTGACGATTTTCAAGAATACAAACTCGAAAAGCAAATCGGGCAAGGTCACTGATCTCAGGAATTTGAAAGAAGGCCAGACCATTGATATGATGCAGATGGCCGCTGTCGTCGGCGCGAATGTAGAATAAGCTATTATGTCGGGCTGGCACAGCCTTGTGCCGGCCCGACTGATCTATAGTTGAGATCAGAGCTTTTCGGGGTCACACCAAATGCCCCCAACTTAAGGCCTCGAGATCCGATTTTTTGCTTCTGAGCGTGGGAGGCGCTGTCCCTAGCGGCGATTGTTTTTGTTTGGAATTGTTCCCAAATATATATTATCGTCGCTGGGGACAGCGCGTCGGTCGACGCTCCTACGAAACTTAAAAGGTTTTGAGGCTGTAAAAGTCGCGTAGGCATTCCTGCCTGCGTTCAAAAGTCGCGTCATTAAGCACAGGCAGGAATACCTATGCTACTCTGGCCGATCGCCCAATCAGAGTTTCCTGTTATATTAACAGAGGCAGCGAAGCGGCCTCGGCGGATTGCTCCCTTGAAACTTCGGTTTTGAGGTTGTTAATCGCGTTCGATTCGGCTCGATCGTGCGGCTTTTGGAGTTCAAGCTTCAGCGCTATTTGTTGATTGGCAGAGGCAATCCCGCATGCGGGATTGAACTCCAAAATTCTGGCGAATTCGAAGTTTCCAACTAAAATACACCCGAGCGAAGCCGGGAGAAAAGCTCCCTTGAAACTTGGCGGAAATCTTCGACATTGAGAGCCCGTTTCGCATTGTAAAATGAGGGTTAAAAAGGATACCCACTGGTGGGCTCCTCTGAAACTTGAACCGGTTTGAGGCTGTTTTTAATGTAGGAGGCTGCTCCCGCAGGCGATCTTATTTTTTTTCGGTATCGTTCCGAAATAATCGTTATCGCCTGCGGGAGCAGCCTCCTACATTAGGGCTACCTGGAACCCAAGTTTCCTATTATATTAACCGGGGCGGTACGGCCCGGACAGTTGCTCCTCTGAAGTCGACTCAATATTACGGTCAAAAAATCCTTAAGTGGCGGGGGTATTCGGTGCTTTAGATTCACCGCGCAGTATAAATCGAATTATACGTCAGTATGTATACTGAATATCATCAGGTTTTCGAAATAATGTTCGAAATCGCTTGGCTAGTTCATCCAAGGTCGTCCCAAAATTGTACTGCTTGCAGTATACGTAATATTAATGCGTTCGGTGTACACCGCACCATATACGCCTCTGTGAACCAGAAGCTTGGTCCCTAATCCTCGGACATCATAGCGACGAACTCTTCGAAATTGATCTCGCCGTCGCCATCGCTGTCCGAGTCATTCATCATTGCATCAAGTTCTTCATCAGTCAATTCCTCGCCCAAACTCGCCATCGCTTGCCGAAGTTCTTTCGCACTGATCTTACCGCTGGAGTCATGATCGAATCGCGCGAATGCCTCTCGTAATTGGGCTTTTCGATCTGGCTCGGAAACTTGCCCCGCCATCACCGCCAGAAATTCCGGAAACTCGATAGTGCCATTTCCATCCGTGTCGATGGAACTTACGATCAGTCGGAGCTCATCGTCGCCTAGATTCTTTCCGACTGATCGCAGAATAGCGCCTAGTTCATCGGTGGAGATCACGCCGTCACCGTCTGTGTCAAACGTTGAAAATATCGCTTTGAATTCAGTAACGCGTTGCTCATTTGATTCGTCTGATTCTGACATAATATCTTGCCCTTAAATTTTATCCACCATTAACTCGTTTAGTGCAGTAGAAGACAGTAAATAACCCTCGTCACTGCACTGGGCACGCGATTGTATTTCTTTCAAAAGTCGCCGGTTTAGGTATTCCGGATTAATGTCCCATATTCGCATCGTCGTAATTTTCTTTTTATTAACAAAAGAGCAAGATAATTAGGCAACATTATCGCCGAATAAACCTCTTAGGGTCACTAAATTTAAAATTAGCGGCTCAGACCTCTCTGAAACGAACATCTCTGGAATCAAAAGATTTGGATCAGCCTAATTCTATCACTTCAGCGGGCATTTCCGAACGAGTCGTTTGCAACCGTAGTAATACATCGGTAAAATTACCAGACCCGCCGTGAGCCCGACACAGCCCCCAAAAACACCGCCGACGAACGTCGTGCCAATGAGAACATCTACTTTTAAGCCATCGATAAACGCAATGATTAATGACTGACTTATCGCGCCGCCGAAGATTCCTCCCAAGGTACCTCCAACAAGCTTATTACGAAAGGATGTTGTAGGGTACTTCGCCCAAAATCCGCCCCAAAAGACCGCGCCCGCGATCGATGCAGCAACGGACACCGTCAGCGGCAGCCGATACACGACACCGACGCCCGCGCCGTACAACAGCCCCAAAACTATGCCAAAGGTCGCCAGAACCTTGCTGTCGCGGACAGTCTCTACAGTTTTTCCACTTTCGCTTTCTTTCCCTGAGGATCTGGTATGTCGGAGTGCGGTGGACGGGTTAGTTTTCGGCGCACCGAATGCGCAGTATAAACACACGGCAATGATGGTGATCGCGATAGATAGTAATAGGACACGCTCGTAATCAACAGCTACCAAAAGATTCACCGTTGGGGGCGGCGCCCAGATCGGCGCGAAGGCGGTTGCGGAATATGTTCCATCAGGTGTTGTTGTCTTCCAGGGTACGAAAAGTGTCGAAAACGAGAATATCAGGAGACAGTATAGTACAGCGATAAATTTCTGAATTCGGGAAACTCTTTCCCTGCGCAACCCCGTTACTACGGGTTCATCGTCGTGATATACTCGAAATGTCCGCGGTCTTCTCCGAAACCGAGGCACCGGACCGAAATTGCAATATTTACGACGATTTAACTTCCTTTTTATATCATAAATCATATTTATACCAACAATCTCGGAGTTTTCGAAAAATCGTCCGGAGTCTCTTACTCAACCATCTTGATGTCGTCCAAAAATTGTACCGCTTGCAGTATAACTCGTTCTAAAAGAATATATTCTCAAGAACATAGACAATATCACTTGAGCCACTAAGCAAGTTCAAAGCGCTCGTTGGAGTTCACGTTTTAGAAGTCGCTGTAAAATTCCTCACTAAGAAATACCACGCTAAAGCGCGAACTCTAATGCCGTCGAGCACATACGTTTCCGTAAGTGAATTGTATTGAAAGCTAATCGTTCTTTCACGCCCCCCCGAATCAGCCATCTCCTCAGGATTTGTTCGGTGATTACGTTCCCGACAAGTGGACTTCGATATACGCCTCGTGTATGATTAAACCGCAAGCCATATGATTTCCCAACAGCCTAGAATTTATCACCATAACATTGACTGCTTGCAGTCCAGTCTATTGGAGCATAAAATGAGTGACAAAACAATATCTCGAAAATCGTATCTTACCCAGAACCGGGGTGAGTATCCTGACACTACCTCATTCTTCGGAAAATCTTTCGTCAAAGTTGATGACCTGCGGTACGGGACCAACCCGCACCAAACAGCGGCGCTGTATAAGCCGGCTGAGGGGTCGGCATTAATCGGCGACCTGAAGACCTTGAAAACCGGTAAAGGCGGACTGTCGCAGACCAATCTCGAAGATATATCCTACGCCCTGAATATTTGCAAGTACTTCGACCGCCCGTGCTGTGCGTGCATGAAACACGTAAACCCGAGCGGCGTCGCGGTAGCAAACGAGAATGATCACCCCAAAGATGTTTTCGTCAAAGCGTTTAACGCCGACGAGCGCGCCTCGTTCGGGTGCGTCGCCGGATTCAACTGCGAAGTTGACGGTGAAACAGCGAAAGAAATCATGTCCCGATTTATCGAGTGCGTCGTGGCGCCGTCGGTCACCGCGGAAGCTCTAAAAATACTCCATGATCACGAAACTTTTAAGAAAAATAAACATATTCGGGTAATTGAATGCGCAAACCCGGCGGGGTTACCGAAATTTGTCGGCGATCAGGCGGATGGCGTGCCGACAATGAAAGTCTTGGCCGATGGGTCAGTCATTGTCGCAGACCCTCTTTTAAGCGGACTCCGATCGGTAGATGATCTTAAAGCCGCGACGGGACAGAATAAAAAACTCGGTGCGGTCGAGTCTGAGCCTAAAGCAACGCCGCAGCAGCTCTTGGATATATTAACAGCCTGGTATATCAATATAAATGTCCGGTCTAATGGGGTCGTGCTTGTGAAAAACGGTGTAACGCTAGCCGTCGGCACTGGTGAACAGGATCGGGTCGGTGCGGTTGAACAAGCAATCTGGAAGTACAAGAATAAGTTCTCCGGGGAAGAAAACATCGAAGGCGCGGTGATGGCGAGCGACGGGTTTTTCCCGTTCTACGATGCGGTTGAAACGGCTGCGAACGCCGGGATTCGCGCGATTATTTCACCGGCCGGGTCGATACACGACGCCACGGTTATCCAACGTGCTAATGAGCTAAAAGTCGCGTTGTTCCACGCGCCAGAACGAATATTCTCACATCATTAACAGCAAGCTGTGAAATTTTAGATTTTGGATTGCTGATTTCAGATTTTGTTTATTTTGGAATTTGCTAGAAAACACTATGAAAAAGCCTGTTTATCGTTTTCGAATTACCTTCGACAGCGATTTCGAGATCATATTTTCTATCCTTCGGCATTTCCACCGCGGCGGATTCGAAATTCGATATCAGAGCTGTGCCAAAACGGTAAAGGTTTCATTTGGACCAGTTCTCGACTCGTAAACCGGGAATTTTGCTAAAGTGTTTCTCATTATTCGTGACAACACGATAGCCAAATGTCATTGCAGTTGCGCCAATAATTAAATCAAACTCGTCGATGCTAACACCTTGTCTCTCCAAATCAGCTTTAACGGCGCCATATGTGTCTAATATGGCCGGGGTGACATCAATGACCGGAAAGATTTCAGCGATTCGATGAACCTTTGCCAAATTCTCATGGCGATTCTTCGATTTCTCAGCGCCGTATGCTAATTCGCCGTAAGTAATCGCCGAAATCGCCTTCGGAGCATCTCTATTCAGTTTAAGATTCGCGATAACAGTCGGATCGTTTTTCAGTGAATAAATGATTGTATCGGTATCGAGTAGAAACATTAGAAAATCTCTTTACCCCGGGTCCTCGGCCGCCGCGATTTTCTTATATCACTCGCAATTCTATCCGCACTTCCCTCGTCCTGCCAACTCCCGGCAAGTTCCAGAAACGCTGTGGTAGCGTTTTGATTTTTGCGCACGGGCGCTGAAAGATGCTCTTTAAGTATCACAATCACCTGTTGACTAATCGAGCGGTTTTCCATTGCCGCTCGTTTGCCAAGGGCATTGTACAATTGGTCGTCTATCGATCGAACTTGTAAGGTTGCCATACTATTACCTCCATTGAAACTTGGCGGAAATCTTCGACATTGAGAGCCCGTTTCGTATTGTAAAATGTGGGTTAAAAATGATACCCACTGGTGGGCTCCATTGAAACTTCGTCATTTTGACACACTGAAGTGTGAACTCCAACGGGCGCTACTCGCATACCAAAAGATTTGTGTTGTTAAGGTCCCCCGTTGGAGTTCACGCTTCAGCGTGTCTTAACCCAAGTTTCGTTATGTAATACTTCTGTTCCCACAATAAAATAATCAGAGTTCATGAACTTGCAAGCATTTTGCAACACTGCACAAAACCACACCTCCTTTCTATAAACTGCGTATCGCTTCACGACCGTGAAGCTCGTGACTGGATAGTCGCGATTCCCTAAGCTAGCCTGATCTATCGGATCGATTTCGATTTTCGAATAGGTAATGATGGGAGTTTTTCACAATCATCCCATTATGGAAGAGTCGGTGGGACGACCAATCGGAGTCGCTATCGAAATCGCTATCGAAATCGTTGTTTAGTTTTTGTGCGAATCAGTTGCCGATAGCCAAAGAACAAGGAGGAACGATCCCGATTTCGATAGCGATTTCGATAGCGAAAAAAATAGTCCACGGATAGATTCCTCCAGGGCTAGCAGGTAAAATGCGAACCGCGTGTTTCCGAAAATTGCCTTTAGGCTATCCACTGACAAAATCTACTGATTTGGGATCCCGGCGGGATCACAGTGAAAGTTTTATCGAAGCGAATATCGAAAACGGTTTCAGTGTAGGAGGCAGCTCCTGCTGGCGATCATTTTTTGTTTTTGTTTTTCCGAAATAACTATCAGCCAGCAGGAGCTGCCTCCTACATTTTCCACTCCGTGCGCCGGGTTGCATTTCCTATTGACAGAAACACGCAACAAGAAACACGTTCCCTATTTCAATCCGATTCGCCGACGAAGGATCCAGTCGGGAATGACGGCGGCGAGAATGACAAGGAGAAACCACCAATTGCTTAGCCAGTATTGTCTCTGTTCGATGGTGTTCACGTTCTCTGTCAGTTTAATTTCGTCGATCTTGTCTATATCCGCGAAATTCCAGTAGTCGCCGCCCGTATGCCGAGCGAGACTTTGAAGTTCTTCCTCTGCCATCGGAAGAGGTTCGGACTCCGGACTAAGGTCGACCACGAAATAATCGCCGATGATTTCCAGCTTTTCACCGACCTCCGGGTCGACATCGACGTGAAATCGATGTTCGCCGGTTTGTTTCGGTATAAATTTACCGAGATAGCGCCCGTCCACATTCGGATCTGGGATAAGGTTCAGCTCCTCTTCGCTCCCGTCCGGTAAGGCGATAACGCATCTCGCATCAGCATCGTTATCGGGTATATAGTTGTCATTCAATACATCAACCTTAAACTCGATTTCCTCACTAAGTCGGAGTTTAGTCGATCCCGGCTTGATCGTTAATTTCTGTTTGGACGATGACGACATCCACGTAATCAACTGCCCCCAGAACGTTGCGTAATAATAGTCGCCGTCGGCGATATTCATCTCCCAGCGCCATGTTTCAGGCAGATTCAGGAACGCGACCTTTCCAGCTCCGTAGTGGTGCATTGCCAACAGAATCCACCGCGAATCGCGCATTCTCATAACTGTTGATGCACCCGGTTTAACCTGAGACTCCGTGATCTTGTAGAGTTCACCGTGGCGCGGAACGTAGAGTTTACTCTCTAATCGCCGGGTTTCCTTGCGCAACCCGGACGTTAAAAAATGAGACGGAACGAATTCGAATGCGCTTTTCTGGACGTTGATTATCTGGGTGGAGAGTTCGGTTACGGGTAAACACTGAAGCACTTCAGCTGGAATCTCGTCCGCAACGCCCGTGAAAATTACGCCGCCCCCCCTGTTTTCAGCGAAATTCACAAGGCAACTGATGTCATCCGAATCAAGGAGATATAACGAATTCACGTTGATAATCAGGCAATCATAGCCGCTAAGCGTCTCGCAATCAGGAAATCCCTCGGGATTACCGTCCTCGGCGTCGATACCAGTCATAAAGTATCGGTGAACGCCCAACCGAATCACGGCATCGAGCTGCAGTTTCTCCTGGTTTTCGGCAAATCGCTGAAGATACTTATAGTCCCAATCAAGATTAGCGTTAAAGAAAAGGACTTTGAAGATATCCGGGTCTTTAACGCGAACGCCAACGAAATCGGTATTATTCAACAAGTTCTTCTCGCCCGCGATGGGCTCCACATGAATTTTATATGTCTTCAAGCCCGGCGTAAAACCGATGTGTTCAAAGACGATCGTCTGTGATAAGGTCCCCTCGTCGAACTCAACCAGACGCTCCTCTAAAAGACGCGTATTCTCGTACAACAGGACTTTCCCGACGTACGCACCCGGAAAGTTACTAACCAGGGTCGCTTCCAGTTTAATACGCTCGCTCTTAGGAATTTCGTCGCGGACCTTTCCCCATTTCACCCCAAAATCTTTCCGCTCTTTCGAATTCCCGACACCGATGCAATGAACGGGAATTCCCGCCGTCTTGTAGGGTCTGATCGCGTCCATCATTCCGCCGCCGCGGTTATCGCGCCCGTCTGAAATTAGGATCACCGCCCCGAGAGCGTTCTGGTCGATCGGATTCGTTAATAGCGTATTCAGGGCATGATCGATATCTGTATCGCCAGGGAGCGTATCAAACATTGTATCATGCTGAATTCGACGCAGATCATCGCCGGAGAAAAGCAGCAGCTTCGCGTTCTGGTACTTACCGAACAAACGCTGGTGAAAATCCGACGAGGACCGTAGTATGGAGTTCTTGATGAACTCGATACGGCTGGTATCTCCGCAATCAGCGGTGTCCATGCTTCGCGTTGCGTCGATAAGGACTGCGATGCTGAATTTGTTCGTGTCGGGAGATTCAGTAATCAGGTAGGGATTAAGCAATAAAATCAACAGTAAGATCAACGACAGGAATTTTGCACCGACCAGCGTCCACCAGTAACCGTTTGAGACGACACTCCGATATCGACGATAATATAGAAAAAGCGCAATCGAGAAAACGACGACAAATATCGTTAAAACCGGTGGCGAAAGAATGGGATCAATTCCGAGAGAATGTTTAACCAAAGTTACGCTGTATCCTATTTAGAGATGTAACGGTTCAGGGATCAAGGGTTCAAGAGTTCAACGGTTCAAGGCTCCGGAAGCGTAGCGCAAGCAGTCCCGCCTGCGGGAGCCACGGTTCAAAAGTTCGGCGAAGTGCTTTATTACCGCGGAGGCATGGAGAAAAAGAGGAGATCCGTGAATCCTTCGCCCCGTTACATGCGGGGCATCGCCTTCACTGCATTTGCTCAATTGAGGAAGAAAGAGGGTTTCGAAAAACCGTGTCCTCGAATAAATCTCTACTCCTTCTTTTCTCCGCGTCTCCGTGGTAATAAGATGCCAGAATCTATCGTGATCGCATATTATCCCGAACAAATTAATTTGGGTTAGGCAAGGTCGTCCGTATAACGCGAGGTACTATTGGGAACGGCTTAGACGCTTGAAATACGCGTTTACGAGTTTCTTAAACTCATCCGGCGCTTGCTGACCGGTGACACGACTCAGACTTAATTTTCGCTCTAAGGCGTTCAACATCAATCTCGACTCCAGGACGCCGGCAGTTCTGTGGAGCAAAGCCATTATCTCGGCGTCACCTGCGCCGGAAGTCTCCGACGTCCCCATCAGCATTTGCGTCATCGCATTTGCTATCTGATCCATTTGTTCGACGTTCATTTTTTCGGTTATATCCTTCAGATTCTCGTCAATCGATCGGTATAACGATTCTCGATTCCCGCCCGGCGAAGATCCTGTTTTCGCGGCCTCCAGCTCCTGCGCATGTTGAGCAACGCTTTGAAGCATACGCCCCAGTTCTTCGCTTGAAAGTGAGGGGCGATGCTGCATTGCACGATTAACCCCTTGCGAGAGTGCCGCGAGCGACTCGTTTACTTCCTTCTGGTAATCGGCTGCACGATCAAGGCGGCCATAGCGACTGGAATTCTCCGCGCGCTTCATCTTTCCGGATATATTCGCTTTGCCGGCCGCCTCGCGAGCGTTCGCAAGCTCACGGGCCGCCCCCGGATTCGACTCGTCGAGATCGTCGGCGGCCGATCCCATGTTCTTTAAAAGTTCGTCGAGTTTCTCCCGTATTTCCTTTTGCGTTTTAGTCAACTCTCCAGCGTCCATCGAATTCGGGGCGCCCCCGATCTTCTTGAGGGTTTCATTCGTTAGGGAGGCCTCGGCATTAGTGATATCTTCCAGGGCCTTACTCAAGTTCGCGAGACGCCCCTGGGCCAGCCCCCTCTGCAATCCCTCGATTAATTCTTTAGTTCTCTCAAGGAACTGAGACGCGAATTGACCGTGTTTAAGGGAATTCTCCGATTCCCCTCCACGCAATGCTCTGATCAAGCTACGCATCTCACGAACAGCGTTGTCCAACTCCAGCACGCCGGCGTAGGCTTCCTGTAAACCGCTCAGTTCGCGCCGAACCTCCGAGGTTTTCCTGTGGATTTCCTTCTCACGCTCCTCTATATACGCTGCAGTTTCCTTATCCATATTCTCCAACTCGCGACTAATTACATCGTTGACGCCACTTTGGCTGTGAATTAGTCGATTGATTCGAGCCAGCAACTTATCCAGCAACAAAGCCTTTTCCTGTTCTTTTTTCTGCTGGCTCTTTTCCTCGGCCTCCTGCGATTCGCTGGGTTCACCCTCGCCACCCTGGCTCGACGGCGGCGGCGTGTTCTTTTCGAGCTCGATCTCCAATGACACGAGATCGGATAGAGCACCGTGCTGGAACATTAGCGACTCCTCCGTAAGCGATTTTTGAAGGAACTCCACTGTTCGTGCCATATTAGCGATCGAACTTTCGAATAACTCGCCGACCTTTCCTAGAGAAGCGATGCCACGTTCCAGAGGATCGGCGTTCGCGATCGCATCGCGGAACAGCTCCCCCACCATACCATCAAGTGCCGTTGGTGGTTCCTGGGGCGTGATACTCTCAATTTCCTCTTCAACAGGCGCACCGACTAGATCCGCCAATCTTGTTTTCGCAGCATAGTGCAAATCCGCTGCGGATCGGTTCAACTCGTCGAAACCCTCGTTTCCGCGCGGTCGGTCGCCGCTATTCAAACGATTCCAACTTGATCGAATCAAATGTTTTTGCTCAACGATCAAATCACTGACCTTCAGGGTTTTCTTCTCGCCACCATGACCACCTTGTTGGCCCTCATCGGCCTCGGACTTCTCCGGTCGAATCTCAATAAATCCGACCTCCGTTATAGATACGTTCGGCTCAGGGACGGCGTTATCGGCGGCGGAGCAATAATACGAAACAACGTCACCATCTTCGACAGCACCAGCCAGGGACAAGCGATAGGCGGCGACCTCTTCTGTGGCCGCAGGTTTGCCGTCGAGTGAAAATAGCGGGACCATACGCCGATCATCGCCGTTGACAGCGTAGTACATCTTGATCGAGGTCACTCCGTAGTCGTCGCTAACCCTGTATGAATATGAAACTTCTGCGTCGCTTTCCGTCTTTTCGTCATCTTCCGGCGCGATCCTTTGAATAAGCGGCGCGAAATCCTGAATGCACTCGAGCTGAAAATAGCGGTTGGCCTCGGACATATGTCCTTGGCTATCCCGAAGAGCGACCGCAAACTTAAACCCTTCTGTCACGATCAAATCAGTTTCGTAACGCTGGCCGTCGAGACTTTGGAAGGGGATATCACGATCGATATCGGTTTTCATCGTTGCGGTCACCGGCATATTCGTTTCCACACTAAAACGAACCCTTGAACCGGCGGGGACCGAAAAATCCTTTATCTCATTTAGTTCGGTAGCAGGTAACCGAGTGTATTCTGGCGGTTGAATCCTAATACTGGCAGTAACGATTGCCGGTTTTTCGTATACCCGAACATGGTAGGTCCGGCTTTTGAGTCTCGCAGTCGTTACGAAGTACGAAAAATCGCGGTCCACACCAAAAATATCGAATGAACTCTTGCCGCCCGATTTCTCGTACATGTTGTAGCTGAACTCTCCCTTCTCGTCGGTCAGCATTATCCTCGCTTCTGTCGGACCACGGACTACGTCGGTTAGAATCGTAATGTCATCACCTTCAGCGATTTCAGTGTCGCCGGGGCGAACGTTGAGACCGTTTGAATGGCCTGTCAAGAAAGTCCGTGAATACGTAATCGCCTTGTCAGTAACCGGCGCGCGACTCGCGGAAACGACAGCCACAATTGTTAATGCAATCAACGCCGTCATCTTGTACCAATTTGTGGTCTCCTTCTTTACGACTTCCCGTATCTGCCTCTTTGCGAGATCGTCGGCAACGGTACCGATCAATGCCTGGCTTAGCGAATTAGGCGCCCGGCGCTTACCGTCGAGTAACTCCAATGAACAAATGAGCGAGTCCATCAACTCTGGATAACTCTTTTCAATCAGGAGCGCTATCTTTCTTTCGCTCGGAAACAGGGAGCGCCAACGTCGAATACGGATCGCGAGAAACGCAATGGATAATGTCAGTCCTCCGAGAATCAAGAGGAATGCTGCTCGCTCTCTAACCGGCCAAATCGTATCTGCGAGCGCGAGCGCGGCGATCGGAAGGGAAACGGTTATTAACGACACCATTACCAGGGTAGCGATCAAATAACGGCGTACGTAGTTTTTCTCGGTACGCAATTTTTCGATAATCGTATGTTTGTTATCTTGCATCTCGGTCTTTTGTCTTGAGGTAAGCTTCAATGAAAGGATCTAATTTCCCGTCGAGAACACCGGAGGTATCACTGGTTTCGCACGAAGTTCGGAGGTCCTTAACCATTTGGTACGGATGGAGCACGTATGAGCGAATCTGGCTACCCCAGGCATTTTCCTCCTGCGGACCGGTTTCATCTATCTTCTGCTGCTCCAGATCAGCGACCTCTTTTTCGTAAAGTTTCGACCGGAGGATCCGCATCGCGGTAGCGCGATTCTGATGTTGCGACCGCTCATTTTGACAGGAAACTACTATCCCCGATGGGATGTGCGTAATTCGAATAGCGCTGTCAGTTGTATTGACATGTTGTCCGCCGGCACCGCCACTTCGGAATGTATCAACGCGCAGCTCTTTTTCGTCTATCGCGACTTCGACGTCGTCAGCGATCTCCGGGTAAACTTCGACGGCGGCGAAAGACGTGTGACGCCGGTTGTTACTATCGAAAGGTGAGATCCGGACCAATCGGTGAACGCCCCGTTCGGGGCGCAGATAACCGTACGCGAAAACGCCGGAGACGACGATCGTCGCGCTCTTAATACCGGCAACGTCGCCGGGTTGTAGATCGATGATTTTGCTCTCGTATCCTTTGCGTTCGGTCCAGCGCAGATACATCCTGAGGAGCATGTTCGCCCAGTCACATGACTCCGTGCCACCTGAGCCGGGATGTAGCGTCAAAATCGCGTTTCCTTTATCGAATTTCCCGCCCAGGAAACTCATCACCTCAAGTCCCGCCAGCGCCCGGGCCAACTTTGGCCAGGTCGCCTCTGCTTCAGTAATGAGGTCGGCACTGGAGTCTTCCTCGTCGATAAGCTGTGATATCGCGACGAAATCCTCCACTCGCGTCTGCAGATCATCAAACGGCGTCAGAACACTACGGCATGCGCTTAGGTCCGCGACAACCAACTGGGCTTTCTCTTTCTGGTCCCAGAACGTTGGAGAGCTCATAGATAATTCAAGCTTCGATCTTAATTCCCGCTTCTCAGCGACGTCAAAGAAACCCCCTGAGTTGATCTAATCTCGATTCCGCTTGATTTGCATTCGTCAATATTTCGTCCAAAGTCATGGTAAGCCTACAAGGTTTCAATGTTATAATTTCGGGGCGAGTATGAAGTCTTACGATACGCGATTCGTCGAAGAGACTCAATAAACTCGCGAGAACATATTTACAAGTGCGTCCTATATATGAGTAATGTATCCGGTTATATCGATACTGCCGTTCGTACCGCAGAGAAATCCTTTGATTATACGGGGGCACGCCTATTTTCGTCTGCGACCCCGCGAATCTGGTTCGAACTAGGGTTGGTAGCGTGGCTAGCGATGATTCACAGCCGCTTCCGCGACCTATTCCAGATCGTTAAATCGGCGTCGAACGGAAGTTTCCTGAATTTTAATCTCAATCCGACGGCACTGAAGACGATCGATCCGAATGCAGTGTCATCACAAATCTGGTTATGGATTTTAGGACACGGACTCTACATTGCGCTTTTTATCATATCGTCCGCAGCAGTTTACCTTACCCTATTATGGATCAGTTCCGTCGCAGAGTTTATTTTCCTCGACAACTTGGCACAACGCAAAACTACAATATCCTCAAGCTGGCCGCGCTTTGTACGCAGAGGATTCTCTTTCTTTATTTGGCGTCTACTATTACGTGGTCTCTTTCTTCTTATTACGATCACGATTGCCGCTGTTGGGACGGGATTATCCGTTGCCATCACCTCGAACGTAGACACCCCCTCACCTGTAATAATCGTGATCGTCGTTCTAGCCCTGCTAATATTGCTGACCGGAGCGCTAGCCTGCGCTTCATTAACGAATTTCCTATTATGCGATATCGCCGTACCGCTTATGTATAAGTTCGATCTCACGGGGCGCCAGGCGGTCGTATACGTAATTTCGCTGTTAAAGATTCACTGGGTCGGCATGGTAGCTGCCTGGATGATGCAGGTCATTTTAAAAGTGGGCGTTCATATCACGCTGGCGATCGCGGTAATATGTACGTTGTGCCTCGCCTTGGTTCCGATGATGATACCCGTCGTCAACATCGCATGGGGCTATCTACTGACCGTTCTTCTTTTACCGGTTCATGTATTCTTTCGCGCTTACGGCCCGACCTTCCTCGAGCTCCTGAATCCAAGTTACAAAATCATTTGACACACCGATTTACGCCACTATTGTACTGCTTTTAAATTTAGCGGAATGAGCGCGTGACGTTCGTTCCCGGGAGAATGATTTAGACGTAGGGAATCATAAACTTAGAACCACTCGCTTAACTCTATTTGAGCCGTCCCGAACGCAATACATGGGACGCGCATGAGCGGCAGGTTCGCTCCGCAGCCGGTGCCTTTTACGACGCAGACAACGATGTTCGTGAATCCACCGACTCCGAAGCGAAGATGCGGCTCATCGATTGCGAAACCCGTGCGCGGGCCAACAATCTCATTCGGAATACAGCAAGTTCCTCAGCAAGAATTTTACGCTGCGGCGGATACGGGATTACCGAATCTGACCGTGACACCGAAACCAAATTCTGTTTCGGTCGATAGTAAATTCACTGGCGGTTCAGTCGTTCTTGATTCGGATGTGATAAAGATAAATTGTTGGGAAGTTGGACTGATCGTCTTGGCAATAGCTATCGGGATCGACGCTTTTGCGGAAGAGTTTCGGTTAATCCGACCCGAAAAGTGGACTGCTAGCAGCCTAGATTGTCCCTCGAAATTTTACCCATCCTATACTGGTCTCCGTCTGAGCATGATCCACTCATCATAATCTCCGATTACGCGAGATTAATTAGAACGGTTACAACTCATACCCACTAAAAGGTACTTTTATGGCAATTCATCAAGTAACAATTGAGGTCGGAAACAACCGATCCATTACCATCGAAACTGGAAAGCTCGCGCTTCTCGCAGACGGCGCCGTTACCGTGCGTCAAGGGGACACGATCGTACTCGTCGCGGCATGCGGCGCGGATCCGCGTCCCGGCCTGGATTTTTTCCCGTTACAAGTCGATTACCGCGAGAAATTCAGTGCCGCCGGAATGATTCCAGGCGGATACTTCAAGCGCGAAGCAAGGCCGAGCGAGAAGGAAATTCTAACGTCCCGGATGATGGATCGCCCCGTGCGCCCGCTTTTTCCTAAGGGATACAAGAACGACGTTCAGATTCAATCGCTGCTATTAAGCGCTGACGGTGAAAATGAACCGGACGTGCTGGCTATGCTCGGCATATCCGCCGCGTTAACTTTATCCAGCCTCCCATTTGAAGGACCGCTCGGTGCTGTACGTGTTGGCTTGGTTGACGGCGAATTCGTCGCGAACCCCACACAAGAAGAAATGACACGTAGCGAACTGGACCTGGTCTATGCCGGCCTCGCTGATAAAACGATCATGATTGAAGGCGCCGCCGACGAAGTCTCCGAAGAGCAATTAAGAGACGCACTGAGCTTCGCAAATGAGATTGTCAAAAAACAAATCGATCAGCAGAATCAATTGGCAAGCGTCGCGGGGAAAGAGAAACGCGAAGCTAAAGTGAACCTGATACCGCAGGAAGTCACTGATGCGGTTAAAGAATGCTGCGGAGAAAAAGTAAAAGCGTGTTGCGAACTTGGGAGCAAAGAGGAGCGGTCAAACGCATTAGCCGAGCTCCGGAGCGAAGCGGCTGACGCCATCGACGAGAAACTTGAAGGCGATCCGGAGCAGTATGCATCGGACATCAAGAAAGCCTTCGAAGAACTGTTGGAGTCGGCGATACGTGAAGAACTACTCGAAAATGGCAAACGCGTCGGCGGACGCGGCACCGATGAACTCCGCGAGATTTCCGCTGAGGTGGGATTGATCCCGCGGGCGCATGGATCCGGCTTGTTCGCACGCGGCGAAACACAGGCGTTGGTTCTTGTGACACTTGGTTCATTGAAGCAATCCCAAACGCAAGACGCAATCACAGGCGGCGAGACAGAAAAGAAGTTCTACCTGCATTATAACTTCCCGAACTTCAGTGTCGGTGAGACCGGACGTATTATGGGACCGGGTCGACGGGAGATCGGGCACGGCGCATTAGCCGAGCGGTCTGTTGCCCGCGCGATGCCAGAGGACTTTCCGTACGCTGTACGATGCGTTTCTGAGGTAATGGGATCGAACGGATCCACGTCGATGGCATCGATTTGCGGCGCAACTCTCGCGCTCATGGATGCCGGTGTCCCGATCAAAAGACCAGTCGCCGGCATTTCTTGCGGACTGATTATGGAAGGAGATCGGAAGGTACTGTTGACGGACATTCTAGGCAGTGAAGATCACTACGGCGACATGGATTTCAAAATTGCCGGGACAACGGACGGGATCACAGGGTTCCAGCTGGACCTGAAAATCGCCGGCATTTCAATCGACCTGATGTACGAGGCGATGCTCCGAAACAAAACCGCTCGACTCGATATCCTCAAAACAATGACTGAGTGTATCGCGTCACCGCGCGATGAGATTAATCGCTTCGCGCCGCGTATAGAAACGATTAAGATTAAACCTGACAAGATCGGCGCGCTGATTGGACCGGGCGGAAAAACGATCCGCGGTATCACCGATGAATATGGTGTCGAAATCGATATTGAAGACGACGGGTCCGTACGAATCTATGCCAACGATGGAGACAAAATGGCAAAGGCTCTCGAAGCAGTCGGGGCAATCGTAGCAGAGGTCGAAATCGGCAAGATTTATCATGGCCTGGTAAAGTCCGTGAAAGATTTCGGTGCCTTTGTTGAAGTACTTCCCGGACAGGAAGGACTCGTACATATTTCGGAATTAGCCGACTACCGAGTCGGGAAAGTAGAAGATATTTGCTCCAACGGTGATAAGGTATCGGTTAAGGTCATTGATATTGATGAAAAAGGAAGAATCCGCTTAAGCCGGCGCGCCGCTTTAAGTGAAATGGAGGAGTAGACTGTCACTACGCTTATTTGTTGACAGAGCAAGTGATAGCCTGCTCGGTTGCGTCCTGCTGGACGATAGAATTAATGCGTGATGAAACTATCGGTGTCGAAATCGCTATCGGGTCTCGGGATCGAGAGTAATGCGATAGCAATCCCGATTTCGATACCGAAAGACTTTAAGTTTCAAGGGAATTGGATAGCGTGTTGCGTGTAACTCACGATAAATTCAGAGCGTTGTTATTGAGATATACTGCAAGCAGTACGATTTTTGGTCCGTATGGACGGACTCCGCTCGTGCGGAGACGACTTGAAATTCATTACCTAAGGGATATCGAACAATATTTTTTAACCGGCATAGCCACCTGGGCGACGCCTGGTCGCAAACCTGAAGACGTTCAGTATAGTAAGGGTTAACGAATTCTTTAGTGAAGCCCTGCTTAAAGACTAAGGATTACGAGGAAATAGAATGAAAAAGGATATACATCCCACATATTTCGATGACGCCGTCATCTCTTGCGCGTGCGGCGCCGAGTACCGGGTCGGATCGACGCGGCAAGAAGCGAAGATCTCAATTTGCGCGAAATGCCATCCATTTTTTACGGGTAAACAAAAATTCGTAGATACAGAAGGTCGTGTCGATCGTTTTCGTCGACGTTACAACATGCCTGAACAAGCAGAAGCTGAGACGGAAGTTGAAGCGAAGGTCGAAGCGAAGGTCGAAGCCAAAGTCGAAGCCAAAGTCGAGGCCAAAGTCGAGGCAGAGGTTGAAGTCAAAGCTAAAACGAAGGTCGCAGCTGAAGCGAAGGTTGTAGCGGAAGCCCAAGCCGAGACAGAGGTTGAGGTCGAAGCCGAACCTAAGGCAAAGTCTGATAGCTGACTGTCTCGTTTGGACCAGGATCAATCACGTGCGGGTGTAGGAATGCTGTAACTCGCTCGACCATTCGCATAGATACCCTGGTAGCACGGACCGAAAACTGGACTGCCCGGTTCGCGAGGGGGTTGTTGAAACTCCGCCTCAAACCGAAGAGGAATAACGGTCTAGTCCTAAAATAAGCGAACATTCCGATTCGTAACCTTACTCTTACTCGTAATCGTAATCTTTCCGGTATTTCGAGGCGAGAATCTGAAAAGGGATTACGATTATGATTACGAGTACGATTACGAAGAAACTCCAACGAAAAGTTCGCTGGAGTTGGGGCTAGTGAGGTATGCTGCCCGCGATTCAACCAAACTTACCAAAATTTCTCCGCCAGTGGACACTCCCATGTTCAACTACTGATTATGGATATCTCTTCTTATATCGATAAAATCCGCAAGAATCTCGTTGAAATTGAACAGAAATTATCCGATCCCGACGTCTTTTCGGACCACCAGAATTACGAGAACATCTCGAGAGAACACCAGCGTCTATCACGACTGATTTCAAGCTATGATGATCTTGAGAAATCCCGCGCTGAATTAGCCGATAACGTCGACATGCTCGAAAACGAAAACGACGACGAGTTCGTCGAGGAAATCCGTGCGGACGTCAAGCGACTGGAAACCAAGATACATCGCGCGGAGTCCCGGGTTCTCACTCTCATAATGCCACCGGGAGAAAACGACTCGCGAAATACGATCGTCGAAATTCGTCCGGCTGCGGGCGGCGATGAAGCCTCTTTGTTCGTCGCTGTTTTATTCCGAATGTATACGAAGTTCGCGGAACAACGGCGTTGGAAATCGGAGGTGCTTCACTCCTCTGGAACCGAAGTCGGTGGGATGAAGGAAGTCGCATTCAGTTTGGAGGGAGAAGAAGTTTACCGACTCATGAAGCTCGAAAGCGGCGTTCATCGTGTGCAACGCATCCCCGTCACCGAAACCTCTGGTCGCATTCACACGTCAACCGTAACTGTTGCGGTCCTGCCCGAAGCTAAGGAGGTAGATCTTAAAATCAACAACGAAGATCTTCGTATCGATGTATTCCGCTCTCAAGGTCCGGGCGGTCAAAGCGTTAACACGACCGACTCCGCTTGCCGCATAACCCATGTCCCCAGTGGCTTGTGTGTAGCGAGTCAACAGGAGAAATCGCAGCATCGCAACAAAGAGATCGCGATGAGAATATTGCGGTCGCGATTATTAGAGCACAAACAAAACGAAGAGGCTGCGAAACACGCAGCTACGCGTAAGAACCAGGTCGGCACCGGCGATCGCAGTGAACGGATACGAACCTACAATTATCCGCAGAATCGAGTTACCGACCACAGATTTAATATAAGCCACCACAATCTGCCCGAACTTATGGAAGGCGATCTAGACGCGTTCTTCGAGGAAATTCTTGGAGTCGATAACGCGCGACAACTCGAAGAAGAACTCGCAAACTAAGGCTGCAGGCAGTCGATTTCTCGACGATCGTCGAATGATTCCGCCCCCTGATTCTCTATGGATGCGTATTCGCTGTCAAATTGCGGAACTACGACCGTTATACCAACAATCACGGAGTTTTCGAAAATCGTTCGATATCTCTTGCGTGGTCAGTTCAAAGTCGGCCAAAGATTGTACTGCTTGTTGATAAATCCCGATTCAGAATGTCCGAGACTACCCCTTATGCGGTCCGCACGAGCGGACTCCGAGAATACGGAGAGAGATAGCGGGCAGTCTACCAACGGATCGTCGACCCGCGAACGCACCCCGGTTTACGCCCTAGCAGCAAGTCCGAAAGTCCCCGCTAACAGCAATCCGGAAACTCACTGATTTACCACCGACCGCGGCGAGAAGAAACACCTTCATGACCGCCCATTAGTTTCATAATATACTTACCGGAAAACACTTACAAGAATTCATAATTCCCCGAAGATCTCTGATTGAAAAAAAGTCAAAAAAAACCTTAAAAAACTTCGAAAAGACATTTCCTTTGGGCCACAATATATACTACCATAAAAACAGATCATCCCCAATATGTTGTGGTTTTCGCCGAATTCCGCGAGATATTTCAGGCGGTGATTCTTCGTAATTACCTATCATCCAAACAGATAGAAAAACCGCGACCGGGGGAGGCCGCAAAGAACCAAAAACTTTACAATTCCAATCTTTTTTGTTTGAGTATTTCGAGCATCACATTGCCGTCAGCGAACCACGACCTGAATTAGGTAAAATGAGTGGACGACAGCCGTCTCGTTTCACACGATCCGGCCCGCGCGGAAATACTGTAGAATTCGACGAAATTAAGATACTTACGTTTGTCGTTTTCCTCAGGAAACGCCGGGTGGAAATATTTAGTGCTTATCGCTCAGCATAAGGAGTTCATTCAGTTTTACTGTTAGCATAATTTTTGATTTTTGGAGGAGCGAGAAAATGATTAAATCTCAAGTGGATCTACAACTGAATCTAGAAGGCCTTGACCCGCTTAAGGACCGCAAGTTTTCAGTCCGTAAGCGCGGGGCCCAGGTGGTTCCGTTCGAAGAGGTACGGATATACCGGGCAATTGAAAAGGCATTCAAAGCCGATCTCGGACTGGGGCCGGATCAGGTATTGAAAGAAGAATTTCAGAACCAGGTTCAGCGGATCTCGGATAACGTGTGTGAAAAAGTTGTGGCAATTGCGCTGCATGGCAATGAACTGCAGGTCGAAAAGATACAGGACGAAGTAGAAGCCCAGCTGATGCAGCAGGGGCATTACTCAATAGCCCGTCGATACATTGTTTATCGTGAAGAACACCGGAAGGTTCGACTTTTACAAGAGAAAGACCAGCGCCAGATTGAAGAAGAGTTAGTACTGCACGTCTCGGATCCGGACGGCGGAAACTGGGAGGTTCTCGACGTCAACCGGCTTCGAAGCCGGATAGCCGATTCATGTATGAATTTGGAGGAAAACTGTTCATCTCAGACGATTGGAGAGGAAGTCTTTAGATCATTGTACGACGGGATCACGCCGAGCGAAATTAATAAGGCACTGATCCTTGCGGCGAAAGCGCAGATCGAAAAGGAGCCGTCATACACATTCGTTGCAGCAAAACTGCTTCTGAAGATGATTTACAAAGAGGTTTTATCAAAAAACTATAACGATATTGAACTCGAACTCGCGCACAAATCGCAGTTCTCCGAGTATATCAAACGTGGTATCGACAGTGACCGTCTATCGCCGGACCTGCTGAATTATGATCTCGATCGACTTTCGAATGCGCTCCAGATAAACCGCGACCTGAAGTTCACGTACATGGGGCTTCAGACCATCTACGATCGTTATCTATTACACCTTGAAGGACATCGCATTGAGTCGCCGCAATATTTTTGGATGCGCGTCGCGATGGGGCTTGCCCTCGGCGAAGGCGACCTGAAAGAAGACCGTGCAATCGAATTCTACGACGTCTTGTCGTCGTTCTATTTCACATCTTCAACCCCGACCCTGTTTAATTCGGGAACACTGAATCCGCAGTTAAGCTCATGCTATCTGTCGACGATCATGGACAATCTCGACCACATCTTCAAAGTCATCTCGGACGATGCAAAGCTGTCGAAGTGGGCTGGCGGCCTGGGAAATGACTGGACTAATATCAGAGCAACCGGAGCATACATCAAAGGAACAAACGGCCAAAGCCAGGGTGTTATTCCGTTCTTAAAAGTTGCTAACGACACCGCTGTGGCGGTAAATCAAGGGGGCAAACGCAAGGGCGCGATGTGTGCGTACCTCGAGACATGGCATCTCGATATCGAAGACTTTCTCGAGTTGCGTAAAAATACCGGCGACGAACGCCGGCGTACGCACGATATGAACATCGCCAATTGGATTCCGGATTTGTTCCTGAAGCGGGTTGCGGAAGAAAAACAGTGGTCACTCTTCAGCCCGGATGACACGCCTGATCTTCATGACCTCTACGGCTCGGCCTTCGAAAAACGTTACGAACACTACGAGGCCATGGCGGATGCAGGGGAGATTAAGGGTTTTCGTCGTGTTGAAGCCGTTGAGTTATGGCGAAAAATGCTCTCGATGCTGTTCGAGACCGGGCACCCTTGGCTCACGTTTAAGGATCCCTCGAATATCCGGTCGCCGCAAGATCATGCCGGTGTTGTTCACAGCTCTAATCTGTGCACAGAGATCTTATTGAATACGAGTAAAGACGAGACCGCCGTGTGTAACCTGGGGTCGATTAATCTCCCCGCGCACGTTACAGAACACGGGCTCAATGAGACGCTGCTCCGCAAGACGGTACGGACCGCGATTCGAATGCTTGATAATGTGATCGATATAAATTTTTATCCCACGATTGAAGCCAAGAATGCTAACCTCAGGCATCGCCCGATAGGACTTGGGATAATGGGTTTTCAGGACGCTCTTTACAAACTGAATTTCAGCTATGCGAGTGATAAGGCTGTTGAATTCGCGGATCGGAGTATGGAGATGATTTCCTACTACGCGATACTTGCATCAAGCGAACTGGCAAAGGAACGCGGGACATACGGCAGTTATAAAGGATCGAAGTGGAGTAAAGGGATTTTACCCATTGATACGATTCAGCTGCTCGCAGAAGAACGAGGCGGCTATCTCGATGTTGATACAACCAAAACCCTGGACTGGGATATCGTACGGGAGCAGGTCAAAGAACACGGAATGCGCAATAGTAATACGATGGCAATCGCACCGACGGCGACCATTTCGAATATCACTGGTGTTTCCCAGTCGATTGAACCTGCGTATAAGAACCTATTCGTTAAGTCAAACCTATCGGGTGAGTTCACAGTTCTCAATCACTACCTCGTCGAAGACCTCAAGAAGCTTGAACTGTGGGACGACGAAATGCTCGACGATCTAAAATACTTCGACGGTTCGATAGAAGAAATCGAACGAGTTCCGGAGACGTTGAAACAGAAATACCTGACCGCATTCGAGATCGAACAAAAGTGGTTGATCGATTGCGCCAGCAGACGTCAGAAGTGGATCGATATGGGACAGTCCCTGAATCTGTATTTAGCTGAGCCGAGCGGACGACGCTTGAGCGAGATTTACATGTACGCTTGGAAGGCCGGGTTAAAAACGACCTATTATTTGCGGTCGTTAGCAGCAACGCAAGTTGAGAAATCCACTGTAGATGTCAATCGCCGCGGGATCCAGCCGCGGTGGATGAAGAACAAGTCCGCGTCTAGCGATATAAAGGTCGACCGCGATCCGCAGTCCATGGGACCGCCAAAAACTTGCAGTATACTTGACCCGGAATGCGAAGCCTGCCAATAGGCTAATAAGCCGCTCGAATACTGGACTGCTTGGTTCTGAATCCCAATTTGGAATGAGATCCAGGACAGTCTATAAATTAAAGGAGAATCCCTTATGTCCTGTTGCGCAGCGACCGAATCACGACCTGAATTCCACGATTTAACGAAACGAATCGATCCGGACGATAAGAGGCTTATTAATTGTAATAGCGTCGATGTTAACCAGCTCATGCCGCTAAAGTACAAATGGGCGTGGGAACATTATCTTAACGGATGCGCAAATACCTGGCTCCCGAACGAAGTATCGATGCAGCGGGATATCGAACTGTGGAAGTCCGATGTACTTACGGAGGCCGAGCGTGCAGTGATAATGCGTAACCTCGGGTTTTTTAGTACTGCGGAGAGTTTGGTCGGGAATAATATTGTACTCGGTATTTACAAATTCGTCACAAACGCCGAAGCCCGACAATATCTATTGCGTCAGGCATTCGAAGAGGCAGTGCACACGCATACCTTCCATTACATAGTTGAATCCTTGAATCTCGATCAACGGGAAGTGTTCAACATGTACCATGAGGTAAACTCTATCGCTGATAAAGATGTCTTCGAAATGCGTCTCACAGAAAATCTTTCCCGCGAGGATTTTGATACCAGCTCAATCGAAGGTATTCAAACGTTTGTCGAGAACCTGGTCGGCTTCTATGTGATAATGGAGGGGATATTCTTTTATAGCGGGTTCGCGATGATCCTGTCATTTAATCGCCGGAACCTGATGCAGGGGATCGGCGAGCAGTTCCAGTACATACTCCGCGACGAAACCGTTCACCTCAATTTCGGTATCGACTTGATCAACGGTATCAAGCACGAGAATCCGGATATTTGGACCCCGGAGTTTCAGGACCGGATTTATAAGATGATCGATGAGGCAGTTGAGTTGGAAATCGCGTATGCCGTCGATTGTTTACAGAACGGGATACTGGGGCTGAACGCAGATATGTTTCGTGAATACGTCCACTTCATCGGCGACCGTAGGCTGGAACGCATCGGACTTCAGACGCGCTACGAGGGATCTAATCCATTCCCATGGATGAGTGAGACTATCGATCTCGGCAAGGAAAAGAACTTCTTCGAGACCAGAGTTACTGAGTACCAAAGCTCGGCATCCCTCAGCTGGTAGACGAACCAGTTCGTTACCATTGAATTTGCGTTACAGTGGCTCCCCACGAAAGTCTTTATCTGCTTCTAAACCGAACTACTAAGTAAATTGTTACCACGGTCCGCACGAGCGGACTCCGCTTATGCGGAGAGACACGGGGCAAAAACGAGTTGGAGATTTTCTATTTTGGCCTACAGCCAAATTAAAAAACAACGTTATAGTCGAGTAAACCAAGGAGTCTTTTTTCTACCTAAGGATCAACTCATAACGAAGCCTTCCTCCATAAATTTCCTCGTCCAATACGGATCCTCATTACGTTTTATAGACCTCCACTGTCGAGTCGGTGATACTTACAAAATGTCGTTTCTTTTCGGCACGACACCTCTCGAATTCTCTAAACAAGTTGTCAGCGAGGAGCGACTGCCTGCAGTCGCTCCTCGCTGATCTCCTTTCAATTCTCTCCGTGCCTCTCCGCATAAGCGGAGTCCGCTCGTGCGGACCGTGGTAAACTCTGTTTAACCTTCGCGACGGAGAAAAGTTCGCCGGAACCCGAATTTCACGACACTATGAAAAAAGATGCTAGCATCCTCATCACAGGCTGTTCCAGCGGTATCGGCCTGGAATCCGCAAAAACTCTCCATGCCCGGGGCTACAAAGTATTCGCTACCGCCAGGAACCCCGATGACGTAACGATGTTGGAAGAACTTGGGCTCACGGCGTTGAAGCTTGACGTCAACGATTCCGAGAACATCGAACGCACGGTAGCGTCGGTCCTTGCGAGAACTGGCGGCACTCTCGATGCGTTGTTCAATAACGCCGGCTTCGGTGTGGTCGGTGCTGTCGAGGATTTAACTCGGCAAGCGATGAGAGATCAGTTCGAGACGAATCTATTCGGGGCCTTCGAGTTAATCTCAAAAGTTCTGCCCGTCATGCGCCGACAGGGCCATGGTCGCATCATTCAGAACAGTTCGGTACTCGGACTTATTGTCATGCCTTTTCGCGGCGCGTACAACGCCAGTAAATTCGCCATGGAAGGGATGACCGATACGCTCAGACTGGAATTGAAGGGGTCCAATATCTTCATATCTCTGATTGAGCCCGGCCCGATTGAGACCAAGTTCCGCGCAAACGCGTTTAAGGCGTACCAACGCTATATAGATCCCGGGAAAAGCGCGTTCCGTGATGATTACCAGAAAATGGAGAACCGCCTCACGAAAGAGGGAAGAACCTTTCCGTTCACCCTCCCCTCCTCGGCCGTTGTCGATAAACTTATTCACGCCTTAGAGAGTTCGAAGCCTAGAACGCGATACTACGTAACCTTCCCGACCTATCTCCTGGCGACTCTGAAACGTATTCTCCCGGTATCCATACTTGACAAAGTCCTGCTCAAAGCGTCGAAAAGCGATTGACGATTCGGCAATACAGGTTGTATCCTTTTTTGTTATATCCCGATCGTTAATGAGTTTTCGTCCGGATTACATCGCGTATTCCGCCAAGAATATTGCTTTTATTTGGGACACTATTGTTACAGTCCGATTGGAGAGCATATTCTTCAATACTATCAATCGCTATTGTTATGATATTGAATTCAAGCAATTCTGCCTGACTTTGACGTTAATATCAGGATATCAAGCAAATTCGTTTTATACTTAAATGTTCGCTAAATGAAAAGGATCACTGATATTGCGATACGATTTCGAATGGGACCCTGAAAAGGCTGAAATTAACCGGAGAAAGCATAAAGTCAGGTTTAATCATGCCGCCACGGTATTCCGAGATCCCGAGGCAATTTCGATTTTCGATGATGAGCATAACGCCAGCGAAGATCGTTGGATTACGCTTGGCATCGCATCGATCGGCAGTTTGCTTGTAGTTTACCATACCTTTGATCAGGTTAGTGAGAACAGGGAGAAGATTCGAATCTTCTCCAGCCGTAAGGCGAACAAGTCGGAACAAAAACAATACGGGGTGTAATGATGAAAAATGAATATGATTTTTCGAAAGGTGAACGGGGGAAATTTTACCACTCGGACGCGAAATTTAATCTGCCAATTTATCTGGATTCCGAAGCTTATTCGTTCATTGAGCAGGTAGCTGAAAATCGAGATCAGGACATATCGAGAGTAGCCAGCGATCTTATCATGACCGACAAGCAAATCGTAGACTTGGTCCGATAATCCCGAAGCGATCGGGATAGGGACGCCCTTTGAAGGGCGCCCCTCCCACACCACCACTCGTACGGGTCACGTAAGTGGCGATTCGGCTGTTCAGGCACATCAGGACCAAGGAAGAATGAACCCGAGGGATTCGAAATAGCGGTCAGGCAAGGCAATGTCAACCCATTTCACGATGCTCATACGCCAGCAACCTTTGCGGGCACATCCGGTGGTAACCGCGTGACCTTTGCTTACACCTCGGTTGATGAGTTCTCAGACTCGTGTGCGGCGATTCTTCCAATGTTTCCAGAGAATAGCCCGCAGGCGTCGGCGAATCCAGTGTCCGAGGGGCCTAAGCCGATTCCACGATTCGGTAAGGCCGAAGTAGCCCCACCACCCACGGATGTATTGCATGAGTTCGCTGATAATTTGCCGGATACTGCGTCCACGACCACGAGCCGTTATTTCACGAATTCTTTCCTTAAAGCGTTCTATGCTCTTCCAGTGAATTCGTATCTGCGGTTTGCTACGTGAATTGGTGAAACAGAATCCCAGGAATTTTCGCTCCCAGGGACGACCAACGTCGCTTTTATCCTCGTTCACCTGTAACCGTAGTTTCCGGGTGACATACTTAAAGATTGGGGTCACACCTTGACTATCAAGTAACTGGATTTATTGACTAAATAAGCGACGATATGCCAGTATGATGCAATACATGGAGTTAATTAGATGCTTCTTTAACAAACTTGATAGTCAAGGTGTGACCCCAGGAAGCAACCACGCGCTATCCGCTGCCACTCCTAGCACGTGAGTGAATTCAATCGTTGGCTCGGCGATTCACTTGACAAACTGCGGATGTGGATTATGATAGCTATATACATCCACATAGGAGGATTGGTATTATGAGAACTGTTCAAATGACCCTAGACGATGAACTTGTGGCTGCCGTGGACACGCTCGTGGATGAACTACGTACTAATAGATCAGCATTTACTCGTGATGCATTACATGCTGCTCTCGCTCGGCACAGGACAAAGCGATTGGAGCAAAAGCATCGCCACGGGTATTTGACGCAACCAGTAGCGGCAGATGAATTCTCTGATTGGGAGAGCGAGCATGCATGGGGCGAGGAATGAAACGAGGTCAAGTTCGTTGGTATACGTTCGCTCGCCCAGATAAGAGGAGACCCGTGTTAATTCTTACTCGAGATTCCATTATCGGAGTGTTGGGTGAAGTTACGGTAGCGCCAATAACTTCGACTATCCGAGATATTCCCAGCGAGGTGGTATTGAGCAGGTTAGATGGGATTGACAAGGATTGTGCGGTTAACTGTGATCACATTCAAACCGTGAGTGCTGCAAAAATCGGGTCCCTGATTACTACGTTGTCTAATGCAAAGCTGATGGAAGCTTCTCAGGCGGTGATCTTTGCGCTGAACTTAAATGCGAGCGAACAACCGGATTGATACCAATGATAAATACTGCCGCTCCCGCCGGAGAGAAGCATAGGCGCCATTCGGGTCTGACCTGACAATTATGAAAAGATTTTAAGTTCGGATTTATATGGAAGCTAACCTGAATAATTCACCAGTATTCTGCTACGAGCCCTAATCTCTGCTCAAATAAACCGATTGGCTTGGCTTCACATCTTAGTGAATGAAAATTCACTTTCATCGTGGCGCCTTCTCCAATCATCTTATTATGAACGGGTTAAGTTCTCTCGCGACGAATCGCGTGAATTAATCAGGCTAATGGAGTACGAGCCCTATCTGCACTATTTTACGCCTTTGTACGGAAAAAAGGACAAGTAATGAATGAGCATGAAAAAATAAACTATGTCGAGTTTCCAGCGAAAGATATCGAAGCAACAAAAGCATTCTTCTCCGCTGCACTCGATTGGTCTTTTGTCGACTACGGCCCTGAATATACGGCGTTCTCAAACGAAGGAATCGACGGTGGGTTTTTCAAATCTGATTTATCTGCGTCTACTGAAAACGGTAGTGCCCTTATTGTTTTCTATAGCAAAGAGCTAGAAAAGACACAATCACGGATAGAGAATTCCGGGGGAGAAATCATCAAACCCATTTTTCCGTTTCCGGGTGGTCGTCGTTTTCACTTTGGCGACCCGAACGGTAACGAATATGCAGTTTGGTCGGACTTGGGCGCGTAGCGGTCGTCAGAAGCATATAGGAGTAGCATACTGAGCTTACTGGGGTCCAGCATACCGGGGTCGTACTCCTTTTTGAATTCTATACCGCAAGCGGTACAATTTTCGGTCCGGATTACCCGTCCTGCATAAGCGAGGATCCCGATAGTGCGGGAAGACTCTTCCCGCATGGGCGTGGCCCCCGTCAGTACCGGACGCTTATGCGGTCCGCACGAGCGGAGTCCAGCCATACGGACCAAAGATCGTACTGCTTGCAGTATATTTTATCAGCCTCTCATTTCCTCGATTATACTGGCGAAGATCATTGCAGGACGAAGCGAATATTGTCTGTGACCGAAATATTATCGAGTATTCCAAGAATCGCTGAGAAACGGATTGCCATGCGTGTCACACCTGCGGCTTCGCGTGCTCTCAGACATGGCCACCCCTGGTTATTTGAAGGGGCGATAACGAAACAAAGTTTCGCCGGCGTCGCGGGGGACCTTGCCGTTATATTTGATAAAAAACGCTGTTTTTTAGCGATCGGGTTATACGACCCCGATTCGCCGATCCGAGTCCGTATCTTGCATGCAGGCAAACCCGTCCTCATCAACCGACAATGGTTCCAGGACAAAATCGCCACGGCAAGCGCCGTTCGCTGTCCGCTGCGCACGCAACCCGTGTCCCGACGAACCACGGGCTGCCGACTTATTCACGGGGAAAACGATGGGTTGCCTGGGCTCATCCTTGACCGCTACGAAAACACGCTCGTATTAAAACTCTACACGCCCGCCTGGGTCCCCCACCTTCATGATATATTGCCTGCGCTGCCCGCAGCGGACCGGGTTATCCTCCGCTTAAGTCGAGCATTAACCTCTAAACCTGAGAGACTTTACGGGCTGGAAGAAGGGATGATCGTATCTGGATCTGCACTGGACGGCCACGTTATGTTCTGGGAAAATGGCTTACGTTTTGAAGCCGAGCCTATACTTGGACACAAAACGGGATTTTACTTCGATCAGCGCGACAATCGAGCGCGTGTTGAAAAGTTGGCCGGAGGAAAGGATGTGCTCAATGTTTTCTCGTATACAGGCGGCTTTTCGGTATATGCCGCACGAGGTGGAGCGCGGCGCGTCATGAGCGTCGATACGAGTGCTGCGGCGCTTGCTGTGGCGACTCGCAATTGGAATCACAACCAGCAAGTCCCTGCCGTTGCAAATTCCGTACATACCACCCTTGCGGCAGATGCTTTCGAAACCTTAGCAAGGATGGCGGAACAAGGCAGACATTTTGATATGGTGATCCTTGACCCTCCTGCGTTTGCGCACAAACGAAAGCATCTTGCAAAGGCACTTTCAGCGTACCGACGGCTGGCGGTTTTGGGAATAAACGTCCTTAGGAAAGGTGGAACCTTGGTGCAGGCCTCTTGCTCAAGTCGGGTCTCGGCTGACGATTTTTTCGATCAGATCAACCGCGGCGCCACTGAGGCTGGGCGTTCACTCGTCGAAATTGAAAGGACCGGGCATGCCGTGGATCATCCGATTTCGTACCCGGAAGGCGCATATCTCAAATGCCTGTTTGCAAAGGTGTTATAAATAAAAGGTACGAGCAATACTGCAGGCAGTATAGGGTAACAACCGGATTGATGCCCACGATAAATACTGCAGCTCCCGCCGGAGTATTTATCATGGATCATCCTAATCTTCCTGACAACTACAAAACGGCTAGTTGACAGTGACCAAATTGTTTAATGTCCCGAAATCATTGATCGCCCAATCCGGGCATTCAGGATCGACCTGCCACTCTCCGTCAACCACGAATTTATATTGATATTCCCCGGGTGCGAGCATCAGTGTAGCCGCGTAATTGCCGGTCCCGTTTGAGTCCTTCATTCTCTTCGCTTTTCCGTCCCAGTTATTAAATGTTCCTGAAACATAAATCTCCCTGTCAGGATTAGCTCTTATGCTGAGTTTGACCCTCTTACGTCCTGTATTTGTCGTCTTCATTTCGTCTCCGTTGTCGGTATATGTACATATTAAACGAGTTAGTTTCTGTCTAGAAAAGGGGTTAATATGTGTATGATCGGGTTAATGTCTAACTCCGTTCAGAAAAAACGGGACAAATTTAAAGGAACGAATCCGCAGACTGGAGGGGGGGGGATTTTTGATTTTCGATTTTCGATTAGGTACAGCTCGGGGCGAATATCCAATGCCGAATTTTCAATATTGAGCCGCCGAAATGAAAAAACGGCTGGGAACTTCGTTATTCGGGAGAGTATACCGAAGTCGTACTCTTTTTTGAATTCTATATACTCGTAATTTTCGAGTCTCGCCTCAACCTGCAAGGAGCGGGCGAGACCGATTTTATTTCGACAAACATTAACACGTTCCCATGTAACTCGTAATGATTCACCTACAACCACTTGGCCATCGATTGTTCTCCTTAGTTGTCATTATCGCATTCTTCCTCGGTGTCTATTCTTCATTCTTTCGCAACGAGCATAGCCGAAACATGTTGATGCGGGCGATCGGACAAACCGAAGGGAACGCCAATGCTAAGTTTATCTCCCAGGTCGATGCGTTTTACGATTCTCGTTTTCCCGACGGAAACACCTTTATACATTTCGAAGGGCTGGAGGCTAAAACAGACGGCTCGTTCGTATTCGCCCAATTTATCCGCGCCAGCTATCATAATTACCCTCGAAAAGTTTTGGTTGGGCCGCCTGAAATTACGTTACAGTCCGCGGCGGATATCCTTGCGAACAATTCGCTGCCTTCCAACCACTGGCTACGGGATCATGGAGTCACTCGCGTTCTTACATACGAATACCGGAACGGACGCCCAAACTATACAATTTCCGATGTTCCGGAGGCAAACTGACCATGTTTTGGGCTACGCTATACGTCCTTTTTCTCATGTTACTCGGTACCGGAGTAATGTTGTGGGTCACTGAGCGTCCGTTGGGAATCATCGAATGCGCCGGGCTTTCTCTGGGCCTCGGACTCGGGTGCAATGGGCTATTATTGTTCTGGATTTCATTGATCGGTTACGAACCAAAACTACAAACCGCGTTCGTCCTGTCGTTAATCGTCATTGCAGCGTTGTGCGTTCGACGTCGTCGCGGATCAATAATAAAGCTATCCCGGCAGTCGACTAATCGTTCGGCAATTGAGTCTATCCTTATTATTGTCCTCGTTTCTTCAATCGCGGTCGCTGCTACAGTGGTCGTCGTTCACGCCCTTGGCCATCCCAATTACGAGTGGGACGCGTATATGATTTGGGGATTGAAGGCGAAGGTTTTGACCTACGAACCTATCCGAAACGCGACCTATTTTCACAATTCACAGTTCGCGAGGTTACACCTGAACTATCCGCTGATGACCCCATTTCTCATGGCAGGCCTTAATAGTTTTTTCGGGGCGCCACAGGAAACCATCGCCAAGCTAATCTTCCCACTATCATTTTGCTGCCTGGGATGTTTCGTATATTCGGGGCTGAGACAGCGTTTGTCATTGACGCAATCCCTGATGTTGACGGCTATTTATCTCTCTATGCCGAAGCTTTTGCGGTGGGGAGGATCCGGTTTGGCAGATGTCCCGCTGGCGGCCTTTTATTCGGCGGTGGTTCTATACCTGATTCGGTGGAACGAATCTGGCGAAGTCCGTGACTTAATACTTGCAAGCCTATTTATGTCCTTCTGCGTATTCACGAAGAACGAAGGACTCGCAATACTTCTCGTAACTGCGGTTGGAATAACGATCGTGGCAGCAATAAAGCAGCATCGCCGCAGGTTGGTTCACGTTGTTTTGTATTGTGGTTCTGTATTCTGCATTTCGGTTCCATGGTTACTTTTTCGCCGGTCGCTTCCGCGACTCGACGAAAACTATCCGGCTTACCTGTCGATCGACCGAGTTATGCAGAATTGGGATCGATCAGGCTATATTATGGCCGAGCTCAGTAAGCATGTTACTGACGCGACGGCTTGGAACGGCCTTTGGTTGCTACTAGCAATTGCAGCAATCCTGGCGTACCGCGGATTCTCGCGCCCCCCGATCATATTTCTGTGGACGATTCTCTTGGTACATCTCATTGCTTACTTATCGATTTTCCTAGTCGGTCCGATCGAATCTCCAAAATTCGTAGGCGAGAACTTGGGACGCCTGTTACTGCATATATCACCCGTTGCGATCATCTTAATCGGCTGGCACTGGAGCCTGCTTCAATCTCAGGAAATCAGCACCGACAGCTGATATCCCGCACTCATCGCAGCCGCTACGGATGGACAACTATGAGAGCGAACCTACCAACACTGACGCTTATACTGCTGGTATCCGGCTGCAGCACTACCCGTTCGCAATCATCTTGGGTGATTAATCTAAAGCCGTCCAAAAATTCAACTGCTTGCAGTTTACTTAAGCCAACCGTAGCTCTTGATGAATTTTAGGAACGAAGGATTTTCGAGTGATAACGGGGGCGCGTACAGGCCCAGCCTCTTTCGTCGCCACCAGGCACCCGTGTCGTCGTTAAAGTCTGTAAACTCATATTCGTATAGTTCCAGACGAATGAGTTTCGGCGGGGATGTCTTATCGAAAGGGTTCTTATCGATAAGGGTCAACGCCCCTTCATCGTTCTGAAGCAGCTTATAGACTAAATGGATCAGCCACGGGTTAGTCTGATAATTCTGCATCGCCGCGAACCAAATCTGCCAGTCAACACGATAATGAAACGGCGCGACAAGGATAGGTCTTCGATAGATATCGCCGGGTTTACATTTGAACTCGTATTCCAGCCATTTGGACGACGATGACGCGACTTTATCCGTCGTACCGGCCATGATAATCTCGTACCGCTTTTTCCCGATATGCCCGAATGCGCCGTAGGTATTGACAAGGTGCAGTCGATCGAAGGATGAGTTCATCTTCTGCTCTCGAGACGTCAGGTTCTGTATCGGTTTGATACTCAAATACGCGATCAACCCGGTGAGCACGCACAAGCAAATCTTACGAGCCCATGAGCTGCTTGCAATTGATTTTGCGTGGTCATACGCGGCAAGAAACTTCTTTGAGAATAGAAATTTAAGGACTTTATCATCGAAGCAAGCGATACACACCGCGATCGTCAGCCAATTGAGCCACGATAGATTTCCACTGATTATTAGCATGAGCTGAAAGGAAACGAGCAGGACGCCGGCGATAATTCGGACAATTCGCGGCCCGAAAAGCAGCCAAGGGACTATCAGCTCAATAAAATGGTTCCATATTACGCCTGCCTGATGCATCCATAACGGCATCTGGTGCAGGTACCAGCTGATCGGATTCGGAATCGGCTGCGTCTCGTAATGGTAGACCATGCACGTTAGATCGCGCCAACACTCGTCACCGCGCAGCTTAATAAGGCCGGCCCCGAACATGACGCGGAATAACACCCAACGCAACATCCAGAATACAACCTTCGGCGGTGGCGCCCTGAGCGGTAGAAATCCGGTGCGCAACGGCGGCCGCAGGAATATCGCGAGAAATCCGACTTCCAACAGCAACATCTCCCATCCGTAGCCGTAGAATAACTGCCCGATATGCACGAAGGACATGTATAGAAACCAAATCAGAACTAGCAGGATCCCATTACCGAAACCGCAGAAAAGCAGGACCGCCAGGACCACGCCGACATAGCAAAATGCGTAGAGAACCGGATCTGAACAATCCGCCCAAAAAACGGTTGGTACTTTCAGAAAAGACGAGAGCCCACTGCCATAGGCTGTTTCTAACCGTTCCAAGTACAAATTCGCCGGGAGCAAACCATTTGACCCGATTAACGGTCCGAGCTGTTTCGCTAATGAGAAGAAGGCGATAAAGTAAATAAACCCGAGGAATCTCAGAAATACGACGCGCGTCAGCCAATACTGACTATCGTCCGGTTCCCAGAACGCGGAAACTCTGCCGCATGCATGCTTTAGTTTCGTGGTAATAAAAACTGATTTCATGATTAAAACTTCTCTTCCGAAAATCGGACCGCATGCGGTCTATACTGCAAGCAGTACAATTTTTGGAAGACTTTTAACTTATCACCTAAGGGATTCCGAACGGTATATTCGAAAACCTGAAGACGTTCGGTATAAATTATTTGTAAATAAACTGCAAGCAGTTGGTTTTTTGGACGACTTTAGATTAATCCCCCAAGAGATTCCTAACGATATTTTTTAACCGGCATTCTGCTGGCTAGCAGAACGCCTGGTCGAAAACTCTAAGGCGTTTGGTATCTTTGCCGTTCTCTCTAATGCGTAACGAAATTAGCCAACGTATCCGGTCCCAGCATCATTCTCTCAGGCTTTTCAGGGGACGGAGGCGGATCGTTGACGGCTAGCCTACATTATGCATAAACTTTCTATTGCGAATAGGTATCTTGTTTCATCTAAAAGAGTTACAAAGGTTTCAAGGCTGAAGGAATAGCGAGCTATTTCAAAGTCTTGGGTTCGTTATAAGTCATTCAGGTCACGTACAACGCGTGCTCGCAGTAGAAAGTTCGTGCATAGATCAGGCTAGGCACCGTACAAGTTCCGATAGAATAAAATCGCAAATACTCAATCGCAAATCGCGATGCCATATCATGATATATATTACGACTGCACTGCAATGTGAGGCACGCCCTCTGATTCAGCACTTCAACCTGCGCCAGGATCAGGCCGCAAACCAGTATCGCCGCTATGCGAACGGCGAGATCACGGTAATCGTGACCGGTGTCGGAAAAACCCGGGCCGCTACCGCGATAAACCACCTATTGTCGGCCGAGAACAGCAGGGACTTATCGCGGAGCGTCATTGTAAACTTCGGTGTCTGCGGCGCGGTTCGCAAGGACTCGCTGGTGATCGGCGACATGGTCGTGGTCAACCAGATTCAGGACAACGCCTGTGGTCGGGCGTATTTTCCGGACATGCTGCTAAAGCACGATTTTAAGGAAGCCGGAATAGAAACGTTCGACTCACCGGTTGGCGACACTTCAACGCCTGCCCTGCCACTGGTGGATATGGAGGCGTCAGGGTTCTTCGAGGCTGCGTCCGAGCACTTCAGTCCGGATAGAATTATGTGTATTAAGATTATCTCCGATTTTCTGGAGCCCAAGAGGGTAAGTAATAAACAGGTCGCGACGTTAATCGAATCGTGTATCAATAATCTAACGCAACTTTTCCGCGCTTTTCACGAACTGATACCACCAGCTGAAAAGGTTCTCGGTCCCGACGATGAAACGATTTTGGATCAACTAAACAGTCGGTTTCGATTTACTTCGACACAACGCCATTTGCTTCGAAGATCCGCCGAAGCTTTCGCGGTTCGGACCGGTTCCACGCTCGACTCGTTCAAAACGTCCCGAACCAGTGATCCGAGCTCTAAACACGAGGTTAAACGCATCTTCAACTCATTGAGGGATTCTCTTGATCAATCGTAATTTCTCTCACATCTATATTGAGGAAAAGGCGCTGGAGTATCCGGATACTGCAACCGTGCTTACGCACTTTCCGCAGGCAACGCAGATACCCATCACCGATTATAAGACCGTCTTTAACCGCGGCGGGCAACGATTTCAATCTCAGAAACGAAGTGCGAAAATCATTTTGGCGGTGAAGAAAAACGCGTTTCTATACGACGGCTCCCGTTACGCGCCTAACTTTGACCTCCCGAATTTTTACTACAATTCGATGATGCTGAACTGCGTCTACAACTGCGACTACTGCTATCTTCAAGGGATGTATCCGTCCGGGAATATCGTCATTTTCGTTAATACCGAACCTTTTTTCGCCGCGGCCGACGAAGTTCTTCGTGATAAAGGATCTATTTACTTGTGTATCTCATACGATACGGACTTGCTCGCGTTCGAAAACGTTATTCCGAACTGCCGGCGCTGGATTGAATGGGCAGAAACGCGTCCGAACAGCCTCGTGGAACTACGCACGAAAAGCACCAATTTCAGTGCTATTTCCGACATGCCGCCGGCTAAGAACACGATCCTCGCATGGACACTTTCGCCGGGATCCGTCACTGCGACCCATGAATTCAAAACCCCGTCTCTCGATTCTCGACTGGCTTCGGTAGTAGACGCGTTAAATAGCGGATGGCGGGTCCGCATTTGTATCGATCCAATTTTGAACGTCCCGGATTGGATCAAGGTCTACAGCGAGTTCATTGATGGGGTACTGGACTGTATTCCGGGTGAAGCCGTACATGATTTTAGTTTGGGCGTGTTCCGGATGAATTCAGAGTATCTCGATCGCATACGAACTGATAGAAAGGATAGCAAAATTTTATTTCACCCGTTCGTTGCGAAGAATAAATCCTGCAGTTACGACGACGTGACTAAAGAAAAGATGACGTCTGTGGTAAAAGAACGAATACTGGCCAGGCTCCCAAGCGCCACGGTAAGTTGCCAGTCTGGTTCGTGATAATTCGGCGTAAACGAATCAACTACTCCTCCGCAGAGCAGACTGGGTATCCGGCTTTGGAAATAGTTTTGATATCGCGGTAAACCGCGGGGAATGAAACCCCACTATGTGGGCTCACATTCAAGATCGGAGAGTAGCAACGGATGGAAAAAGACATACAACAGTTCCTGGTATACGCGCAGATTGAGAAGGGGCTCGTAAAGAATAGTCTGAGTGCCTACGGAACGGACCTGGCGCAGTTCGTATCGTTTCTTACGACGGAGCAATCTACTACCGCGTGGGACAACGTGGACCGTGAAATCATACTCGATTTCCTCGATTCATGTTATAAGAAAGATCAGAGTACATCGACGATCGCGCGGAAACTGGTGACGATTAAAATTTTTTTCCGGTATCTTTTCGTTGAAAAGATTATCCCCGTTAATATCACTGCGGTGATGGACAGCCCACGGTTGTGGCGACTTCTGCCGGATTTCCTTAGCGAGAAGGAAATAAATCGGCTTTTATCGGTTTACCGCCGCGCCAACGACAACCTTGGCCAACGAAACTACACGATTCTAGAGATCATGTATGCCTCGGGCTTGCGGGTAAGTGAGCTAACGGATTTGAGAACGGAGAGTGTTCGTTTCGATGAGGAGGTCTTACGAATCACCGGCAAAGGAAGTAAAACACGGATCGTACCCTTTGGGAACCCCGCCCGTAAAGCGTTGCGACGGTATCTAAAGAACGTTCGACCATTGCTGGTACGATTGGACAATTATCCGAATGTTTTTCTTTCCAGGAACGGCCGCCCGTTGACGCGTGCCCGAATCTGGTCGATTGTCAAGGAAGCCGGGGTTAAGGCGAACATACGAAAATGTATATACCCCCACACCTTACGTCATTCCTTCGCCAGCCATTTGCTTGCGCACGGTGCCGACCTCAGAGTCATTCAGGAAATGCTCGGCCACGCAGATATCAGTACGACTCAGATCTATACACACGTGGACCAAACACATTTGATGAAAGTCCACCAAGCCTATCACCCAAGAAACTGACCGCAAGCGGTCGAATTTCCTGACGACTTACAACTAACAGCACAAGCGATTACGAACGGCAATTCGAGAGATTCGAGGCGATGGGCATAACTGCGCAAGCGGTCGAATTTCCTGAAGACTTACAACTAACAGCACAAGCGATTACGAACAGTAATTCGAGAGCTTCGAGGCGATGGGCATAACTGCGCAAACGATTCCCAACAGGACTTCGATAACTCCGAGGTGACTAGCAAATATTGACGAGGATTCGAATGTCTCTTTGAAATCCTGGTCTACAATTTGATTTTGCTTCGAAGTTAAATACCTTATCACTCCGATTTCACATAACGCACTCTTGAGTTGCCCGTGACGGTAGCGCTCAAGGACGATCTGTATATTACAAGCAGTACAAGTTTTGGATAGCTGCGAATTTATCAGCCAAGAATTTCCGAACGATATTTCTCCGCATAAGCGAGAGTCTCGGGTAATCCGGACGAAAACTCCATGACTTTCGGTATATAT
Organism: Verrucomicrobiota bacterium; assembly: GCA_021772635.1. GTDB lineage: Bacteria > Verrucomicrobiota > Lentisphaeria > JABSQK01 > JAJFLO01 > JAJFLP01. The sequence goes on from JAJFLP010000043.1 coordinate 40,944, forward strand.
ACACTGCCGGCTGGTACAATCAGATCTGCCCGGTTAATTACCCCGATAGAGAGAATGAACGACGCATGATAAACGAAAAGCTATTACGTAAGAGACACAGCACCGCGCATTTGATGGCAGCGGCAGTGAAGAACCTTTTTGACGCGGTTAAATTCGATATCGGCCCGGCGACAGAAGAGGGGTTCTACTACGATTTCGATATGGAACATCGCCTTGTTCCCGAAGATTTGCCGCGAATCGAAGAAGAAATGAAACGCCTGGCCGGCCAGAAAGACCCGTTTACATGTGATGAATACACGAGAGACGACGCCAGGAAACTTCTGACTGACAGCGGTCAATCCTATAAGGTTGAACGCCTTGCGGACATACCCGAAGGAGATAAGATCACTTTTTATCAGTGCGGGGAATTTATCGATCTCTGTCGGGGTCCCCACGTGGAACACACGGGCCACACGGGCGCATTCAAGTTACTGTCGATCGCCGGGTCTTATTACCGCGGAAACGAGAACAATCCGATGCTTCAACGGATTTACGGAACGTCGTTTAATTCGCCGAAGGAATTGAAGATATACCTCAGGGCGATCGAAGAGGCGAAGAAACGCGATCACCGCAAGCTCGGGACTGAACTAGAACTATTCAGCGTCAGCGAAAGTGTCGGAGCCGGCCTGATTCTCTGGCATCCCAATGGTGCCCGGATCCGAAATATTATCGAGAATTTCTGGCGCGAAAAGCATTATCAAGACGGATATGAAATGGTTTATTCCCCGCATATCGGGTTTGCCGATCTCTGGCAAACGAGCGGACATCTTGACTGTTACCAGGAGGCGATGTACGCGCCAATAACGATTGATGACCGCGAGTACTACGTCAAACCGATGAACTGCCCGTTTCACATCAAGGTCTTTCAAAGCCGAAACCGATCATACCGGGAGTTACCGCTGCGATGGGCGGAGTTAGGGACTGTCTACCGTTATGAAAAGAGCGGGGTGTTGCACGGCCTACTTCGAGTACGTGGTTTCACTCAGGACGACGCGCACATATTCTGTACACCGGACCAGGTCGTTAATGAGATCTCGGAAGTCCTGCGTTTCTGCCTGTTCATGTGGAAGTCATTCGGATTCTCCGACGTTAAAGCTTATCTCGCTACCAAACCGCCGAAGGCTGTCGGCGACGATGCGCAGTGGGAACAGGCGACTCGGTCACTGGAACAAGCGGTGCAAGACGCGGACCTCCAATGCGAGGTCGATCCTGGTGGCGGCGCGTTTTACGGACCAAAGATCGACTTAAAAATAAAAGACGCGATCGGTCGCGAATGGCAAACCTCGACGATTCAGTTCGATTTTAACCTCCCGGAACGGTTCGACCTGAGTTTTATCGGTGAGGACGGCAAGAAACACAGGCCGTATATGATCCACCGCGCTCTGCTCGGCTCCCTTGAAAGGTTTTTTGGCATTCTCATCGAGCACTATGCCGGAGCCTTCCCGGCATGGCTTGCGCCATTGCAAATTCGTGTACTGCCGATCACCCTGGAGCATCACGATTACGCAGAAGAAGTGCGAAAAACTCTTTCAAAACACCAATTGCGCGTCGAAGTCGACTCGCGGAGTGAAAGCCTCGGTGCAAAGATTCGGAAATCGAGAAACGAGCGGATACCGTATATGCTGATCGTGGGTGATAAAGAAGCGGAAAACCAACATGTCTCGGTTCGTAAGCGTGGCGACGACGGGGACTTGGGATCTATGGATCTGGTTTCATTCACCGATATGATCACAAAAGAAATTGAGGAAAAGGCCTAACTAGTTCTCGTCCTGAAATAGCCGATTCGTGTTGATCTGGCGAGTCAAAAGTAGCTCGGCCCCCGCGGTCGCGGGGCCAGGCCTCGCTACGGCGCAGCCCGGCAGCTGAGTAAAAAAACACCCACGTAGTCAGGAATGACCGCGTTACTTTTCTATTTCAGGACAAAAACTAAGTACACCCCGTCCGCGCTAAACTGTAGCGCAAACAGGCACTAGATCCTATGTTTACCGACGGTTCCCTAGATTCTTTGACGATTGGCGTAAATCCGCGCAGCGAAAGTATCTTCACGTATTTTGCGATAAATCCTGATTGAATTCGCCTGGGTAACGCACTATAATTCCTCCGTTCTTAAAGTGAACGAATATTTCCGCTCCGTTAATTCAAGTCGTCGTCTCAGATGAAAAGAGTTGCAGACGACGTATAAAGTCCCGTATGGGCGTTTAATTAGGAGAGACACGCTATTCCTCGATTACTAGATAAAAATGACCGGACTCTAAAAGACCGGGACATACGGCTTATTAGTCAAACGAATGATCAAGTCGGAATCGTAACTTTCACAGAAGCTTGCGAACTAGCCGAGAAAGAAGGTAAAGATTTAGTGCTCGTCGCGGATGACTCAGATCCGCCGGTTTGCCGGATTATGAATTTCGGAAAATACCGGTACGAACGGAAACGGCGCGGACGCGAGCAAAAAAAGAAGCAGGCGAGTCACAAGAGCAAAGAGATTAAGTTCCACGCCAATATTGATCCCCATGACTACGGAATTAAGCTGAATCATATCAGAGGCTTTCTGGAAAAAGGGCACAAAGTTAAGGTATCCTTATTCTTTCGCGGACGCGAAATGCGGAACACCGAGCACGGCATGGAATTGATGACGAAAGTTGTCAAGGATATTGCGGATATTGGTATGGCGGAAGCCCAGCCCCGCCGAGTCGGCAGAAATATTGGAATGTATTTGTCCCCGTTGAGCCATAAATAGAAATTAACAATTCAACGTTCATAGGTTCAACGGTTAGGGAATTGGATGTCGAACCGTCGATAGCCGTTGTTCCCCGGGTTCTCAGATTCTTAACCACTGAACTTTGAGCCATTGAATCGTGAGCCTGAATAGTTACATCTGGAGAAAGTAATGCCGAAACAAAAAACGAGAAAAAGCGCTTCCAAGCGGATAAAAAAGACGGGGACAGGAAAGTACGTTCATTTTCGGGCCGGAGCTCGTCATATCCTCACGAAAAAATCCACGAAGCGGAAACGTAGATTGAGACAAAGCACATTGGTACGGTCAACCGAACTTAAGCGAATTAAAGCAGCACTGCCGTACGGTTGAGTGGACTGCAGGCAGTCCACTACGGATAATCCAAGTATTATTGCATGTCGTTTTCCAAATCCGTGAAAAACTTATGCGGTCCGTCTATTCGGATCGAAAACTCGACTGCTCGCAGTCTAGAAAGAGGAAGATCACAAAATGGTCAAAGCAACAAATGCCCCGGCATCACGTAAACGTAGAAAGCGCGTCTTAAAGAGAGCGCGAGGGTTTCGTGGTGGCAGAAGCAAATTGATAAGAACCGCTTACGACTCCGTCGATAGAGCAAATGCAAACGCATACGTCGGCCGCAAACAGAAGAAACGTCAGTATCGCAGACTCTGGACAATCCGTATTAACGCGAGCTGCCGGCAACACGACTTGAATTACAGTCGTTTTATCGATGGCCTCAAGAAAGCGGGTGTTGAATTAAATCGTAAGATCCTCGCTGATATGGCAGTAAACGATTCCGACGCATTCACTGCGCTAATCGAGAAGGCTAAGCAAGCTTTAGCCGCTGCCTAATACTTGCTTGTATTAATTCATCCGGTATTAGAATCCCCCCTCAACTTCCCGTGCGGACCCGAGCCTTTTTCACACACAAGTATCCGGTAGCGCACTGTTTTCCGGAAGATCGTTGGCAAGTTATTGCGCGAACAATTCCAAGTGCTCTCTCTCCGTATCCTCAGAGACCGCCTGTGCGGCCCCGTAGCCTCCCGTCGACAGGGGCAAAAATCGGACAGCCCGCAAGTTATACTCATCGTCTTCGAGTTTTCGAATTATCGTTCGGAATCTCTTAGCTGAGTAATTGAAAATCGTCCAAAAATTCAACTGCTTGCAGTTTACATCATTTTTCGAAGTCCCCACAGTCCGTACCCGAAGAAACAGATAACCGGTGTCACTCCTGCGAGCACGGCGGGAATTACGTCATTCTTACCGAGAACCAGAAAGAACTGTACGGATACGTAGTAAAGGGCAAGGACTAACGCGGCCTTTATAAAATTCCCGACTGCACTATTCCGTCGGTCGCTAAGCGACAACGGTATCCCCAGCATTACGGCGACCAGGCAGGATAGCGGCCAGAAGACGTGATAAAAGAAATACGACTTTAACACAGCTATCGTACTTAACGAAAACGAAGTACCCTGCGCACGCAGGATTTTGTAAATCTTCACGGCGGACATCTCTTCGAGCGGCCGCAACGAAGAAACGAACAGAAAACCTTTCGGATCTTCTGTAATCGACGGCATCTCTAAAGTCGGGGATTTTTCCGGAATATCGAGTAGGAAATAGCCGTCATCGTCGAATCGCCGCAGCATTGCGTCTACAAACCTCCAACGCCCATCTGTAAACTGAGCTTCCCGCGCGAACAGCTCCCACGAAACCGAGCCATCCGGCCGAAACTGTGTGATACGAACGTTATTGCTTATTCCCACCGCGTGGAAATTTTCGAAGAACCAGTCTCTGTATTGGTCCTGGTTGCGAAAAGCGAGATAAGCTTTGGATTTCCGGACTCTTTTGTGATACGGGTCCGCGATCTCATTTTTCAGATTTTCCGCAGCAACCCTACCCGCCGGCGCAACGTACTGACCTACGACAAAATGCAGTACCGTTAATAACACGGCGACTACCCATAGAGGAGTGCTGCTTTGGAGTATAGAAGTCCCCGATGCCCGCATCGCTGTCATCTCATTGTTGCGAGAAAGTTGTGAGACAACGTAAGTTGTCGCCATAAGTAGCGACATCGGCAAGCAATGCAAAAGGTGCTCGGGTTGGATCAGCAGAAAATAGTGCGTAATTACAACGATGCCGGCGCTATTTTTCAGAAAATGATCGAGGTCGTCAAATAAAGCACCGATAAGAAACAGGGTGAGAAATGTCGAGAGGCAACAAAAGAGAATGAACGAAAATTCGACTAGAATATATCTGAAGAGTTTAGGGGAAATACGCCGGTCTTGAGAAACCGGGCTCAATTGAATCTTCTCCGCCAAATCACTATCCAATAATAGTCAAGTTCCATCGACGGAGCCGATGGTTTGAAGAAGCCCTTAAAGGGCCCGCAAGCTCAACTAATTTTTTTGTCATGTGCGTGACGTCGCTATAAGGTGACACACGTCGCATTTCTACTCTTAATTATAATCCTAATCGGTTGATAATAAAGAATCCAATTACGAATTTCTCGCGCTGATGCGTTCGGCCGATCCGGTAGTTTACTGTAATGATTTCACTGCCAGCAATCGCACTTCTGGATATCGCTTAAGCGAGCAATGGTCCCGCAAGCTCACTCACGATTTGGGACTATTTGCCTGTGCTTATTTTAACAGCGCGAACACCGCTTAATTTGTCCTGAATCGCACGTTTAGAGGGAAAGCAGAACGTAAATAGTATGGTCGTCCATCCGAAGACAAGCAGCCAAACGGAAAAGACGAATGCCCGGCCCATAAGCACGGGGCCGCCGTCGGTACGTACGACCATTACTCCACACAACAGCTGTCCAACGGTCTGTGCGGTATACCCAATCGAGATTGCGTAATAAAGTAGAATGCAGCTCAGGAAACCAACAGAGAACAAGGTAAACGCGGTATCCCGCTCAAGTGTGCTGCTTCCGATCAGGTTGCCCGTCACGAAAAGCAGACCGGCACCCATGGCAACGATTATCGCAACGTCAATCAACCATGAGCCGAATCGCAGTCCCGTGGACCCCGGCACGAATTCGAATTTACCGGCTTCAGTTAGGGAGTGCTTTTGCACATCCTCGGGCGTACTGAATAAATCGGCCAGCTTGGCCTTCACTGACTGATCTTGTTCACCTGAAGAAACGTGACTAACGACTTCTTTCAAGAATGGAATCTTCCCGGCCTTATTCCATTTCATCATCATCGCGTTCCGGACCTCGGTATCCGCTGCAATTCGCCCGGTCTCTGCCCATCGAATAAGAACATCCTGCCCTACCGGACCGTACTCGTTACCGTCCGATCCTTTAATGATATACTTCATCCCGTCATTACTCATCATCGATCCCTTTATAGCTAACTTATGCTACGATGTAATAATTTTCCCCTAACATAACCCGATTCAAAATCGATTCAATGGGTTCTACGGCTGTCTCGTCGTCGCTGCACTCGACCCGCACGAGCGGACCTCCCGGATATCCAGTTCGCACACTTGGACCAAAGAATCGATTGCCCGGGTCGCCGTGGCGCTCCGCATACGCGTCCCCGTTGGCCGGAATCGTTGCCAACGCGGGAAGAGTCCGTCCATATAAATACCGAACGTCTTCAGGTTTTCGACCAGGCGTTCTGCTGGCCAGCAGAATGTCGGTTGAAAATTATGGTTCGATATCCCTTAGCTAATGAATTCAAAGTCGTCTCTCCGTATTCTCGGAGTCCGCTTGTGCGGACCGCATAAGCGTCCCGTACTGCCGGGATCCACGCCCATGCGGGAAGAGTCTTCCCGCACTATCGGGATCCTCGCTTATGCGGGACGGGTAATCCGGACCGAAAATTGTAATGCTTGCGGTATAGAGACGCCGAAGGCGCGGAAACTTCCAGTCTATCGATTGGCGACTATGCATATGTCCCGCTAAAGTACCGATGGATTATTGACTGTCCTACATAATCCCCGACAAAAGCTATTTTTCGCTGAATCGCGAACCGGCAGCAGATCGACGCGCTTATGCCGTCCTCGGACGCAGCAGGCCAACGTACAGGCTATCACTGCTGAATCGCAGAATCATTAACCCGAAGGTTAAATGAAATCGAAACTGGCAACTTGGCAGCTCATCCGTGCCCTTGACGGGATCACCTGTGCACTAATCGTGATGATCGTAGTTTTGGCACATCCCTCGGTTGGTCGAGACGAACTCGGGAATTTCGATATTCTTTGCGTCGCCCCGATTATAGCGATTGCCGGGTTCGTGCACCGAATCCCGTTAGTTCTCTCAGACAGCGGCGTCTGGAGGAGATGTGTTCACAGCCTACGCGTCACGACGTTGATCTTTGCTCTGTTGGCGCCATTTTCGGTGTGGTGGCTCAAAGCACCGAAGAACTGTTATCTGATGGTCAATTCGTTGCTGGGATGTATTGCTGGGATAGCGGTACTAATGAGCCTGTGCGCCGTAATCAATCAAGTGTCGGTTGATACTGATCTGCGATACATGAAATGGGAATCGAAGCTGACGAGTATACTGACTTTGTATATTTTATTTATTCCGTTCGTCGCTTTTGTGTTAACATTCTATATCGACTCATACATATTATCGGTCAGTAACCTCGGTGATTTTTATGATCTTATAGTTCTGTTTCCAAATTGGGTAAGAGCGGTACTGCTGGTCCCGGTCCTATTATCTATCGGCACACTCGTGCACAGTCGGCATCTCCTCGTCGCCTATTTAGTGCCTGAACTCAAACCCTCGCGAGCCGGGTTTTAGTTCAAGCACTATTTTAGATAATAAGCATTAGACTGACTCAAGATTTCAAACTATTCTTTATTTTTTAACAAAGTTCAAAAAAGAACCGGACGTGGTTCGGTAGAGAGAATTTACAACAATGAGAAAGCAACCAGAATTGATCGTTGCATCGGACTTGAACACTATCCGGGAACTACACCGTTTAGTTGACGATTTAGGGGATACAGTTGAGTGGTACAAGGTCGGAAAGCAAATGTTTACCCGATACGGGCCGGAGATTGTGACATATCTTAAGGACCGCAAAAAAAAGGTATTCCTGGACCTTAAATTTCATGATATCCCGAATACCGTCGCGAACGCAGTAATTTCGGCGATAGGTATCGGCGCTGATATGGTCAATGTTCATGGCGTCGGCGGTGCCGAGATGATGCGTGCTGCAGCGGACAAAGTGGCGCCGCTGAAGTCCGACGCGCTGTTGATCGCGGTAACGGTCCTGACAAGTATGGATAGTGAGAGCTTTGCTGCGGCTGGGTACGCCGGCGACATTCCGGAACAAGTACAAAGACTCGCGCGAACGGCGCAAGATTGCGGCTTCCACGGTGTCGTCGCGTCAGCGCAGGAACTGGCGATCATACGAGAAACATGCGGAGAACAATTCCTGACTGTCGTCCCTGGCGTTCGACCTGCCAACGCCGACGCGCAAGATCAAAAGCGCACCGCGACCCCGGCAGCAGTATCGAAACTCGGTGCGAACTTCATCGTCGTCGGACGACCGATAACACAGGCACCCAACCCTAAAGCGTCGGCTACGGCGATTTTGGCAGAATTGGGGAAAAACTGATCCTCCGGAGGACGCAGAGACAACGACCAATGCCAGGGGGGCCGGTTTTACCGCTCTTTATTCCGATACGGCATTATCGATAAATTCTTCCAAATCGTATTTCATCTTAATTAACGACGGCTTATGAAAGTACATCATATGCCCGCCCTCATAAAATTTGAGCGAAATATTATCGCGAACTTTCGGGTTCCATGCGAGATGATTAGCAGAATACACCGCGGCGAGATGCGGAGTTGCCAAGTCGAAGTAACCCGCACAGATCAGGACTTTCAGGGAGGGATTCTTGTTCATCGTGCGGCGTAATCGCTCACTCACCTCAACGTACCGGTTTTTAAATTTATCGTATCTCCACGGATGGACTTTCCCGGTCAAAATCTCGTAGGGCAAATCGCTCTCGAATTCGAGTTCGGTTCTTAAGTAATCATTTAAGGTGGCCGAAAGCGGGCCACGCACCTCTTCGTAGCTCGGATCGTACTCTGGCGATTCCCCGGCGGAGTCACGGTCATGCCCCACGATTCTACTATCGAAACGACCGATGGTGCGCTTTTCGTCCCGTAATAATTCCTTCACGAATCTGAAGATATTTATACGTAGATTCGACCTTTCAACGTACTCCCGGGAAAGCCCGGTGTACCGCGAAACCTTGCTCGCGATCTCATTGCGTACGTCGTCCGTTATCGATGCGCCTGATAACAGCGCAGTTGCATAATCGCCCAGGGCAAAAGCCTCAACCTCAGCCAGCAGATCCGTTAAATCAGTCGGTAAGTCGTTTGCCAGTTTCTTATGGTACCACGCTGTACTTGCGTATGTCGGGAGAAACAGGATATACGGTAGATTATTGCTGCGATCGAACCGGATCGTTTGGAAATCAATAACCGATGATACCAACATAATCCCATTGAGATACATTCCGTGACGATTATGCAAATGCTCGGCCAGACCCGCAGCGCGCATGGAACCGTAGCTTTCCCCAATGAGAAACTTGGGCGACGACCAACGCCTATTCCGGGTAATATAAAGGCGGATAAATTCACCGACCGATTCCAGATCCTTTTCGAGTCCATGAAATTTTTTGGGATCTTTACCCGGAACCGCACGACTGTAGCCCGTACTAACGGGATCGATGAAGATCAGATCTGTTTTGTCCAATAATGAATACTCGTTATCAACCAGACGATACGGCGGTGGTGACGCTGTACCATCGTCGTTCAAGTCCACACGACGCGGCCCCAACACTCCTAAATGCAGCCAAACAGAGGACGATCCCGGCCCGCCGTTGAAAGAGAAAGTGACCGGTCGAGTTCCCAAATCTTTGGCGTTATCCTTCGTGTACGCCACATAAAACATCGACGCCTCCGGCTTATCGTCTTCCTTTTTCAGTAAAAGGGTGCCGGCCGTCGCGGTATATCCGATCTTTTTCCCTCCGATCTTCACCGAATGGGTGGTCCGCGAGATTTTTTCCTTCTGATCATCTTCCGACGCCTCCTTCTTGGGCGGATTATCGGAATCTCCGCCCTTATCTTCTGAATAGCCGGAATTACCGGCGACGCACAATATAAGCGCTATAAAAACAGGGAGTACGTAGTAACGCATAGTCATTTTTCTCCTAATTGTGATTCCTCGCTGGCTCAATTTCACGCGTGATTTATCGACGAAACGATACCTAACCGGTCTGATAAATATACTGCAAGCAGTACAATTTTTGGACGACTTTTAACTTATCACCTAAGGGATTGCGAACGGTATATTCGAAAACCTGAAGACGTTCGGTATAACTCGAATTTCGATTTATTTATCAGACAGCACACGAGCCCTAAAATAAGCGAACTTGTCGTTGAATTTTCTAAGTAATCGTACTCGTAATCATAATCATAATCCCATTCCGAATTTCACCTCGAAATATTTCAATATTCTTTCGCCCAAACAGCCTCCATAACTCATTAATCTAAAACACGATATGTATTATCATGACGAAATTTGTGCATGATGCAGGCTAGTTCAGACTTTCACTTTTTCGTATTTTAAGAAGACTTCACGATCAAGGTCACCTATCACTTTTCGGTAAAAGCCCTCGTTCTCATTAACCCACGGGAAAAGTACGTGGTTGATTCCCCTTTGCTTGGCCGTCAGCAGGGCATGGGTCACCAGCATCCGCCCAAGCCCCGACATTTGGGCATCCTCGCGAATACCCATGGGACCAAACCAGTGGGGGTTCGAAGCGTTGACTGCTGCGAATCCGAGAATTCGCCCCGTATCATTCTCCTTAATGACAGAACAGAAACCGTCTGACTCCGCGACAAACGCCCTGCAACTTTCCAACGCCCAGGAATAGGAGAATTCAGTCTCGATGAATCGAAGGACTTCGCGCTCGTCCAACGACTGCGCGACCTCGACGGAAACGCAACCGTTGTCGTCCAGAAGAATCTCCAAATCGTCCTGGGTCAATTTCAATTTTCCCAGGCTGAGATCCAGGTTGACTCGCTCAGAGCGTTCGCTCCACCCGCAAGCACTCAGGAATTTCTGCGTTTCCAAATCACCTGCGGGAACCCCGGGGAGTAAATATCGCGGCGAACTACTGCCGTATACCAACACGCGCGCACCTAGTCCGACTAAGCGCCGCTCACAAGCGTCGAGAAGGGAACGGCCTATCCCTTGTCGCCGATTTTCGTTCTTCACGAAAACGAATTTTATATATCCGGTATCCTCTTTCGTTGATTTCCAAGGTCGCTGAACCCCGAATATCACCCCGACGAGTTCGTTTCCGGCGTATGCGCCGATCAACAGATCCGGATCGAAGTCCGGATCCTGAGCGGTGTGTCGCAACAACTCGTGACCCGTCAGATGGAATCCCAGAAGGCTACTGAATTGATCACTGACACTGGCATGAATCAGGTCGGTAACGACTTCTATTTGCTCGACGGGCACTAGATCTATCTTGATTTCCGTCATCGCGATTCTCCCTTGTTAAGGCGGTGCGCAGATCCGGCGTGATAGAAATCTGCGCGGGTCGTTTCGGTATCGCAGTCGGTATCGTTCTCGAAATCCGCAATCCCGAGACCCGATTCTGATACCGGTGATTTAGTCGTTTATTATCGACTATCTCAGGGCCCGCAAACTGTTTGCAGTTAGAAATTGTTGTTATATTTTATTTGTAGTGAATGGATAACGGTCTTTCGGAGACCTGTTAGTATAACCTTTGCGGGGCGACGCTGTCCACTCTGAATCATACATAAACTTAGTTCCTTCAAACCCTTTCGAGAACATATTCCTCTAGCCTGATTAATTCATGCGATTCGTCGCGAGAGCGCTTAACTCGCTCATAATAAATCGATTAGAGAAAACTTGACGGCGAAAGTGAATATTCATTCACTGAGATGTAAAGTTGAGCTAATCGGCTTATTTGAGCAGAGA
>JAJFLP010000044.1 GCA_021772635.1 Verrucomicrobiota bacterium
CTCTGCTCAAATAAGCCGATTAGTTCAACTTTACATCTCAGTGAATGAATATTCACTTTCGTCGTCAAGTTTTCTTTAATCGATTTATTATGAGCGAGTTAAGCGCTCTCGCGACGAATCGCATGAATTAATCAGGCTAGTAAGTCGCGACAAGTAAGTCGTGAATAGTAACCATTCACTGGCAACCAGCAACCAGCAACCGCCAGCCGTCACTCATCCCCATTTGCTGCCACACTTCGAATAAATAAAAATCGGCTGGAACAGGGGAGTATAAATCGCGGGATTGAGTTTGGAAGACGCAACTTCGACTGGCGTACAATTACCGGCAGCGGCTGAGGAATGCTAACGAGCAGCTCATCTCTCGTGATATAGATACTCACAGCATTTATCGAAGAATGCCTGCCCTTCACGTGTTATATCACGAGTTTCGAGGACCGTTTGTATCTGGGTCAGAATAAAACTGTGTTCAGGCGTTCGAAAAAACGTTTGGACATCGTTCAATGTTTGATCGGCCGATCTTATCATGCGGCGGTCATATTTTTCGTAGGCTTGATCGAGAAATTTCTCTGCATAACGTTCAGACAACCCGAAGTCGAGCAGGCAACTGACGGCGGCGTGATGCGGCGCGGCACTAACCTTCGGATCGGTTTTTATCGCGAGCACAAATAACTCCGCTAATCGCTTATATTTTCCAATGTCAGAAAGTGCCGGCATTCGCTATCTTATACTCGAAACTTGTTGAGCTAAAGGTCGGTAAAACCCGTATCCCTGTCTGACGGGAACGCGGGGGATTTTCCTATTCACCAATAATGTCGCCCGCAATATATGGGCCGCGGCACCGGAGGTCCGTCAGCCTATAACTGCTCTGTACGAGCAATACCACACCAATTCGGTCGCGAGTTTGCGGCATTGTTTGAGTTGCTTTTGATTGGGGAAATCAGCGCCATGCACGCAGGCGAGAAAAATCTGGTCGGAGCCTAAGAATGTGACCGACTTCTTACCAATATAAAAAGTGAACATATCACTTGCCGGCAGAAGTCCTTGTTTCAACGCTTTCTTCCCGCGCTTATACAGTTGCGGCGCGACAGCCGATAAACTGTCCGACAGCTTCGCTATCGTATCATTTTTCGTTGCCTTGGCTAAAACCAAACCATCCATACTACTTACAAAAACTGCATCAAGTTGGAATTTCGCCAGGGCCCCTTCGGTAACTCGATTTAACGAAATCGACTCGGAATCGATACCGACAAGTTGATTCACGCGAAGCTCCGCAGTCCGAATGTCAGCGCGCGCGCTGAGCTTGGCCATGCTTCGGTAGGTGTGAGATCCGAGCCCGGAAATCTTAAGTAGATCTTTCAGCGCGCCGAATCTTCCATACTTCTCCCGATGATCAATAATGATCGTGGCTAAATGCGAGCCGACGCCTCCGAGCAGACACAACTCTTCGATGCCGCAACGATTAATATCAATTCCATTGGGTGCCTGGCTGCGCCATTCGATGGGAGCGTCCACAGTTGCCGCAACTTCCTTGGCTGCCTCATCATGAACGACGTTTCCGATCGGGACCTGATCGGATGGCGCAAATATTTCCTCTGCTGCTTGACGTACTTCATCTGCTAACCCGACTTCAGCGGTTAGAGTTGGTTCCGGCTTAGCCGCGACGGCTTCCGCCGGAGCAGGCGCAAGGACTTCAGGAAGTACCGCATCAGGGGTAATTTGCTCAGTAACCACGGCTTCAGAAGCAGGCTCCAGGGGAACGATCTGTTCTGCAGGAGTCGCGTCAGGAACGGCTACTGCGGACTTTTGGACAACCGGTGGTTCAGTCGTCTCTTCGACAGCTTCTGTGACCGCTTCAATGGCGATATCTATCTCTTCTTCTGCTTGAACGTCCACCGCCGCTTCAGGTTGCGCGGGCTCTATTTTCACTACAGGCGCCGTTTCTTCAACTTCCACAACGGGCGGGACTATTTCAGGCGTCGCCTGTTCAACTGTGGCCGGTACCGGCTCGCCTGGCGACGATTCGATAGCTCCAAGTGCAGCCGGCTCGTCAATCTCCGCTGGTACGATTAATTCCGGTTCGGTGATTTCTACCTCTGGTTCAACCGGTGTTTCGGGCATTTCTGTTTCCGGTATCGCCATGACGTCGGGTCCGGTATCTGTAGGTTCGTCAACAGCCGCGTCCACAGGCGCAGGTTCTACTGCCGTCGGCGCTTCCAAAACTACCTGTTCAATGTCGGGAGATTCTGTTTCAGCGACCTCTTCCACCACCGGGATCGCGGCCTGGACCTCCTCCGCAGGTATTTCGACGGTATCAGGCTCGTCTTCAGCCACTGGCGAGACTTCTTCCAGTGCAGTTTCCTCGATCATAGGTGCGTCCAGGTCGTCTTCTTCCGGGGCCGCGGATTCTTCTGAGGGCTTGGTGGTTGGTAAGTCCGGAAACAGATCTTCCATTTCATTGACCATCTCCTCTTTAGAACAATCCTGTTCGCGGACGACGAACCACGCCGGAGGGACGAGTGGAAGAATCTCGACGAGTGGTAATGCGACGAGCTGATCATATGCAGCAGCGACGTTTTCGCTGAACACGTCAAAAGGGAATTTGTTAACGAGCTCACCGAGCTTCATTTCGATCTTTCCACTAGCAAGTCCGTACATGATTTCTGATTGACGAAACGGAAATATGAAGTCCCCTGTTTTCCCATACTGTGCAATGATCTCGTCGACCGGAGCACTAAGACTATCTTCTGGAAAGGCCTTGAGAATTGAACCCGCGGCAACCTGAATAGTGTCTGCATCCGGCGCTTCCGCCGTCTGGTGCCGCGCTTCCTCTACCGGTTCGGGTTCACTGTCGGTGTTTGCATGCGCGAACAGCTGGTTAACTGTGTCGGTCCCCTCTGTTTCTTCCTGGCCGATGATCGAGTTAATTTGTGCGAGTTTCGAAATTATATCTTCCGGGTTTTCATGGTCGCCTTCACCGCCGATGATATCGTCGTCCGCAATGATATCATCGTGCGAAATAATATGTTCCGCCTCAGATTCCGGGCTTTCCTGGGGCTCTTTTTTGTCCCCCTCCTTGCCGAATAAACCAAATAGACCTTTTCTTAGCATAACGTGTATCTCCTGTGAACAGTTTCTGGCCTAACTTTAATCCTAATGGGTCTCTATAGATCTGATTATACTGATTGTCTATCGCGCCGCGCCGTATAAGATCCCGTCCCGGCGGGACGGAAAATCTGGACCGGACGCTGGTAAACTTGCAGTATATACTGAATGTCTTCGGGTTTTCGAAATATCGTCCGAGATTTATTTCGTCGTCAGTTTGGTGTCATCCAAAAATTAGACTGCTTACAGTCGAACTCGCAACAAAAAATCTTATCACCGTCATATGATGTTCGAACGCATTCGAACGCTTGCTCGGCATCGGATTCGGTGGTATTTTTTATGCGGTCTCCTCCAGTTCGTTAGTAGACTGGCAGTTTCTAGCTGGAAATTATAATTTAGCATTTTGAATATCGAAATTAAAGAGTATTTTCCCTAGTAACCTATTTTTTGTAATATTCCGAACGGTGCTTCATCCTCTTCTCTCGAAAATTTGATTGCGCATGAGGATTTCAGGCGTCGGCTGTGTACTCAGTGTTCAGTGGTTCGGATTACCCGTCCCCTACGGACCACCAAAGGCTTACCTGTCCTCCGTGGCGGCTGGTATAATTTGCAGTCTATCATAAATAAATTCAGGATCTCCAATGGCGGTAGTTAATTACGCGAAGAAAGAAATACAGTTCAAGATCGTTTATTACGGTTGTGGGCTATGCGGGAAAACAACGAATCTTCAGAAGGTACATGAGAGCGTGCCGGCGAAAGCCAAGGGGAATCTCACCTCGTTGGCGACAAGCCAGGACCGAACACTGTTTTTCGATTTCCTGCCCCTACAGACTATGTCAATCGAAGGGTTCATTACGAAGTTTCAAATGTATACGGTGCCCGGTCAGGTTAAGTACAATAGCACGCGACGTTTGGTATTGCGGAACTGTGATGGCGTCGTTTTCTGTGTCGATTCCCAAGTAGACAAGACACAGGAAAATCTGGAGAGTTGGGAGAACCTGAAGGAGAATCTCGAGTTACAGAAAGATAATCTCGATGAGATGCCGCGTGTCCTGCAGTACAACAAACAGGACCTGCCTAACGTGGCGCCGAAAGAGTATTTGGATTACGTCCTGAATAATAAGGAAACAAGAATTCCGACGTTTATGGCGTCTGCATTCAAAGGGGAGGGCGTGATCGAGACATTGAACGCGGTCGCCAAACTCGTCCTACAGGATTTTATCGACAAACATTAGGCGAGTAGTAGTCTGCTCGCAATTTGCAGACCTTATTCGTGCCACCCTCCCGAATACATAAACAACAGCGGGGAAATTGGAGCTTTTATGGGATTCATGCTTACATCGGACGAACACGAGCAGTTGACTCGTGATTTGGATGAGTTACTTGCTAACGCGGAAGCCCGGAATGTGCTTCTGTGCGACCGTGGCGGCAATGTAATTGTAAGTTGCGGCGACTCGGAGTTGGAGAATATGGATATGGTATCCGCACTGGTCGCTGGATCGTTTGCAGCTACTAAACAACTGGCACTTGTACTCGGGGAACAGGAGTTTACGGCGGTATTTCATCAGGGCGCGAAAATCAGTATTTTTATTTCCGGGGTGGGGGAAGAAGTGCTGCTGTTAGCGTTGTTCTCCGACGAGACGAATGCGGGACTGGTCAAGATGTATGCACTAACCGCGTGTCGGAAGTTTATTAGTCTATTTCGGGATATCATGTCCCGCGAACAGATCAAGATCGATGATCCGACGCAGTCGTTCAAGCTCACCACCGGCCCCATCTTTCAGGAGTAGCGAAGCTTCGCTACTCCGCTGAACTCACCCGTCCATCCCCCATCCTCGAAACGTAAGCCGTCTTGAGGATACGTAGTAACAATCGCACGACCGAGGACGGCGACCCGTAGATCAATACAATCGCAAATCTAAAATTTCATTTAATGATTTGCTAGCTGATGGTAGGGGTTTGCACTATACTTCAGGACCCTGACTAAATTCGCCCGCAGATACGGCGGTAGATCGACCCCTTTCCGAATCCTTTCGAGCGCTAAAGCCTCACCAAGATTCTGCATATTTATCACCGTGACTGCTTCTATCAGGTCGGTCAAAAGTCTTTCAGAAGATTGATACGTTCGCGTAAGCGATTCTTCGCTTAGCTTACCTGCGTCAAGGAACTGGGAAACTTTAAGCGGTGTGCGATTATCTTCTTTCCACCCCCAGTCTCTTAAAAGTTTTTCGACTTTTTCTTCCTTAGCCTTATCGAATTTCGGAGTGTTCAAAAAGATGCCCGCGAGAATAGCGCGAAACACCTGATCCTCTGATCTATTACGTGCCGCCAAGGTACTCCCGACTTCTGCACCGTTCTTCGGGTGCCCAGCGTTGTCTTTGTCCTCCAGACTTTTCCCGTGGATGTAGTCCTCAAGAAACTCGTCTGCCGATGTGATTCCGGTAAGGTAGTAGAGCGCTGGCTCCATCGCAGTGCCGAGAAACAGCGATGCGAACGCTGTTTGTACGGGATATTGAATCGTATCGGAGGGCCGCGTTGCCCGCGATCCTCGGGAATTACGATTAAGATTATGACTCCAAATTTCTGAGATTGCTTCTGTGAAACCTTCCCACCAAAGGTTCCGGGAGGAGTCGCCGATTTTAGACGGCGGCAGGAGGTGATGCCACAACTCATGCTCAAGGGCATCGATGAAATCCGCGGGCGAATCCATCATTGCATTCAGATTCAGAAATACGCGCAATTCAGCGGGTATATACAGCGCGCCGATGGACGTATGCCGAGCGCTATTAAAGTACTTAAATTCGAATGCGATGCGTTGCTGGAGCTGTGCCGTTATCGTGTTCAGGAATCTGGTGTGTCGTCCGCTAGTTGTTTTCCCATCGTGGGACAGAACAGCAGTCATCGACGAAGAAAAGTTGGCCTCGAAACGGTCAAAATAACTCTGTACAGACTGGATGAATTTCAAACGTTTCTTGTAGGGGATACTTAGAAATTCGCGACTGGCCATCAGATCACGAAATTCAAGATAATTCGACTTATCCGTTTCGGTCCGACAATCGCTGAGTTGAATGGATTTACCCTTGCTGACGAACCAACCGTAAACCTCGCGCTGACGTTTCTGGATACGTTTTCTAGCAGCTTTGTCTTCGGTTAAGTCGGTTCGATCGATACAGCCGGAGTCGAATAAGAGAGTCGTAACATCGTTCGCCAGGTTTCGGGCGAACTCCGTACCCGCGCGATCGAAACTGTCTTGTACTGAAACGGATTTCTCGCTCGCAATCAATTCGGTACAAGCTATCAGCGATAAAGCGACGATTGACCAAAATTTTATATTTACGCGCGTCATTGTATACCCATCGTCATTGGGTTTTCGAAAATACCGTTTCCACCGCGGCGGATTTCGCTAGGCTCAACATAGATATTAGGTGATAAGTAAAAAGTCTTCCAAAAATTGTACTGCTTGCAGTATATTTTAATTTCCGGTTCATATATAGTACACCTTATATAACCGACGTCGATCCGACCGGCATGATTACGCAACTCGGACGTGTATCAGCGGGGACGCACTTTTGTAATCCGGAATTCAAGGTACAGATTCACAACCATCCCATCGAAGGTGAGCCCGTGAGGTGACCAATCGGCGTCGAAATCGGGATCGCTATCCCAAAATTGTACTGCTTGCAGTATACTTTCATACAGTGAAATTTATCAATAATATTATAGAGCGCAGGCGCATCGGAGTATAATGACGGACTTACAGAAGCAGCTTGAGGACAGTTTAGTCGAAGGGCTGGAATTAATTGAGAAGGCGACTGATTCCCGCGAGGTCGAGGATATCAGAGTGAATTTACTCGGGCGTAAGGGCACTATTTCCATGCAAATGAAGGGCGTGGGGAAACTCCCCCCCGAGGATCGTCCGGGCATTGGTAAAACCGCTAATGTCGTAAAGGCCAAGCTGACTGCTGCCCTGACCGACAAATTGTCTGTGCTGGACTCGGATGCGGCCGGCGACTCTGCGATTGACATGACCTTGCCCGGCAGGCGACGGGGGATCGGCAGGAAACATCCGATCAGCCATGTCATAGACGACGCGGTCGAGATTTTTCGGAGGATGGGATTTGTGGTTGCAGATGGCCCGGAAATTGAAGATGAGTTTCATAATTTCGACGCGCTGAACACACCGGCTGATCATCCATCACGCGATATTCAAGACACATTCTACCTTAATGACGGGCGGTTATTACGGACTCACACATCTCCGGTTCAAATACGGGTGTTGGAAAATCAGCAACCGCCCGTACGGATCGTGGCGCCGGGACGCTGTTACCGCCGCGATACGCCTGACGCGACTCATACCATGAATTTTCATCAGATCGAAGGGTTGTACGTAGACGAGAACGTATCTTTGTCCGAGCTAAAAGGGATCCTCCTGACGTTTGCACACGAGATGTTCGGTGTGGATGTGAACGTGCGGTTTCGTCCGCATTTCTTCCCGTTCACCGAACCGAGTCTTGAATACGACTTCTCCTGTATGAATTGCGGCGGAGGCGGGTGTGCTGTGTGTAAACAGAGCGGTTGGCTGGAGATTTCCGGCGCCGGCATGGTTGACCCTGCTGTATTTGAGAAAGTCGGTTACGATCCGGAGCAATACACCGGCTACGCTTTCGGGATGGGGATTGAAAGACTCGCTATGCTTCGTTACGGGATAAACGATATTCGGTTGCTTTACGAAAACGACGTCCGTTTCCTCAGCCAGTTTTAACAAGCTTCGCGATGCTGGATACCGGTTGCTGGATACCAGATGAAGAACACGACATGTCTATGGCCAGGCCTACGTATACCGAATGCCGTCGAGTTTACGAAATATCGTTCGAAATCTAATGCGCAGTCGAAGTTATCCGGAAATTGTACTGCCTGCAGTATATATACCTCCTATCGGGCGTATATATTTAAACTAATCGTCGCTATCATTGGTGCTAAAGCTTAGGTTCTTAGTCGTAATCAGGTGAGTGACGGCGGTCAAACGTGCGACACGTCATGCGTGTGCTCGAAATCGATGCGGGTCGATCGACCAGAATTTTGGTTTCTATCCAGCATCCAGCAACCAGTATCCCTTGTCACGCCGTAGCCCGAGACGGCAGCGAACTTGTGAACCGCAACCCCTTTTAGGCGAAAGCATCCAGCATCTAGCATCCAGTAACTAGTATCCAGCACCCAGCATCTAGTATCTAGCACCCAGCATCCAGCATCCAGCATCCAGCATCTAGCATACCCTGTGGGAAATACTCAATCAACAGCGTCGGGGCTACTTACGCCCGGGAAGTTCCTTCTGGTTATTTTACGCTATGCGTTCCCCGCATTGGTGGTTGTCGCCATCTGCCCTTTTCTTGGGGGTGAAGTTCTGAACTTCACCGACATCGTCACGGCGGTAACCCATCGGGGCCCCTGGAACGCAGACAGCGAGATCTTTTTCTTTCACAGACTTCCACGTGTAATCCTCGCGTTTCTTGCCGGGAGCGCGCTTGGCTTAACCGGAGCCGTGTTTCAGGCGATCCTGCGAAACCCTCTTGCAACCCCATACACTTTGGGGATCACGGGGGGCGGCTCATTGGGTGCCGTGATAGCAATTACAGTTCCGAATCTTTATTTCTCCTGGGGCATATTCAACGCCGTCCAGTTACTCTCTCTGGTTGGATCGACCGCCGCGATGGCCTTTATTTACTTCCTCGCACGGACGCAGGGGAGATTATCCATGAATTCCCTGCTGTTAGCAGGGATCAGTGTCAGTATTTTCTCAGGCGCGATGATCCTGTTTTTACGGTACCTGGCGAACCCAAACTTTCTTTTGTCCGTCGAGCGATGGTTAATGGGTGGCCTCGATGTAACGGGTTTCAACGAAATCGCGTTGCTATTCCCATTGTACCTTCCTGGAATCGGACTGCTATTCCTGCAAATGCGATCGCTCAATCAATTGACCTTGGGTGATGAAATTGCGGCGGGTTACGGTGTGGACGTGAAAAGAGTGCAGCAATGCGCGTTTATCGGGGGTAGTCTAGCAACGGCAGGGGTCGTGGCGGTAGCGGGGCCGATCGGTTTCATCGGTCTGGTCGTGCCGCATATCGTCAGGAGACTGTCCGGTGTCAACCAGGTTATTGTCTTGCCTGCGTCATTTATTGCCGGGGGTGCCTTCCTGGTCGCCTGTGATACAATGGCGAGAACGATGTTTTATCCCAGAGAAATCCCGGTAGGAATAATAACCGCACTGATCGGCGTGCCGATTTTTATTCACTTATTAATTGGAATTCGTCGATAACAGGCAGTTTGAACCCACATAGTGGGGTTTCATTCCCCGCGGGTTACCGCGATCAAAACTATTTCCAAAGCCGACACCCCGTCGGCTTTGCGGCGGGCTAGTTTATTAGAACAGCTGTTTCTGAATGTGGAGGTCTGGACTCGCGCTCATGCGGATGCGAAACTATAGACTGCAGCGGCTTTGGAGTTCACGCTTTAGCGTGTCCTAGTAACTGCTTGTATAAATTCGAATTAATATTATTCCAATTTTATACAGGTAGGTATTAGTGCCCCTTGGTTTGTCAGGGACAACCGGACCGAGAATTTAATTGCATGAAAGTTATTTCTAACCTGAGATCGTCACCGGCTGACGCCGTGCACCCCATTTTCCAGGCGGCCCGTTGATGTAACCCGGCAGCAGGGTTCCACAGAATTCGCAATGACCGTCGCTGCTCAAGTTCCAGTCGCTAAGAACGTACCAGTCCCGGCCGATAACCAATTTCCCGCACCCGTGGCAATAGGTACTGCCACCCTCACGATCGTGGACGTTCCCTGTATACGCGTAATGTACACCGTTCTTAATTGCAATCTCCCGCGCTCGACTCAAGGTTTCCGGCGGCGTGTGAGGCACCTTCGTCATTTTGTAATCGGGATGAAACGCGGTGAAATGCATGGGCACTTCCGGCCCGAGGTGGGCAACGACCCACTCAGTCATTTCGTTCAATTCCTGGTCGGAATCGTTTTCTCCCGGAATCAGCAGTGTCGTCAGCTCGAACCAAACATCCGTTTCGTGTCGCAGGTATTTGAGGGTGTCGAGTACAGGCTCGAGATCGGCGATACAAACTTTCTTATAAAACGCCTCGGTAAACCCTTTTAGATCGACGTTCGCGGCGTCGATATGATGATAAAACTCGCGCCGTGGTTCCGGACAGATGTAACCAGCGGTTACGGCGACGGATTTAATTCCGCGTTCATGGCAGGCCTGCGCGATATCAATCGCATATTCGTAGAAGATCACCGGATCATTGTAGGTGTATGCTACGCTGTCGCAACCGAGTTTCTCCGCGGTCTTCGCTATCTCTTCCGGCGATGCTTGATCCATCAGTGTATCAAGTTCCCGGGACTTACTCATATCCCAGTTCTGACAAAACTGACACCCTAAATTGCAGCCAGCCGTCCCGAACGACAGGATAGGTGTCCCCGGAAGAAAATGATTTAACGGTTTCTTTTCGATCGGATCGATACAGAATCCGCTGGATCGACCGTAGGTGGTCAAAACCATTTGGTCCGCTTCCCGTTTGCGAACGAAGCACATCCCGCGCTGACCGTCATTGAGTTTACAATTACGCGGGCAGAGGTCGCATTGGATCCGACCGTTTGGCAGGGTATGCCAATGTCCGACAGGTACGGTGTTATTATTCATGGCTACTTTTCATTTGTGGATTTGCGGCCTAATGAGTTTCAGTGGATTAACACCTCTTGTCGTGGTAATATTGGGTAGATGCGGCCTTAATTCAAGGGGGCAACCGTCCGACCCCGTTTTACAGCGTCTGTTATTACATAACGAACCTCAGGTTAAGGCACGCTGAAGCGTGAACTCCAACGGGGACCTTAACAACACTAATCTTTTGGTATGCGAGTAGCGCCCGTTGGAGTTCACACTTTAGTGTGTCAAAATGACGAAGTTTCAGAGGGGCCAACATCTGGTACTTACCGACAGGCGTAGCTGGTACGTCGAAGTGACGGAACCATACCAGATAGAGTAGTGAATATGAGCAATAACCAGCATTCCCATGACGACCCGAATTCAATCTACCGCTACATATCGATCGATGACGAAAGAGCTCATTAACGCGAGATTTAGACTATGTTATATTTGTCTACTACTTCTGCTCTCGGTTCTCGCAAGTCACGCCCAAAGCCTTGAGAGCCCGCCTAGTGTCGTTAAAGCAGCGTTTCGCGGTGACTGCGAGACTATGGTATTGGATGCTATCGGCGAGGCGAAGAAGGAAATTCATGTTGCAGTCTACACCTTCACTCGTCGTCGAATTGCCGATGCGCTCATCGCGCAACGAGAATCCGGCGTTAAAATTTGGATGAAGGTCGATGAACGCCAGGCCAACTCGGAATGGGGACGTCCTGTTGCCGAGAAGCTTCGGAAAGCGAAGATCAAAGTGGATTTGATTTCAATGCGACAATACCGGTCCATGCACAATAAGTTCATCGTTATCGACAACGAAACCGTTATTACCGGGAGTTACAATTTTACATCTGCGGCATCAAAGGACAACTGGGAGAATATGGTGCGGATTGAAGACTCTGCCATAGCGCGCGAATTTGTTCGGGAATGGCATCAGATAAAGAATCTAAAGAAATAAACTGCAAGCAGTTGAACCCACATAGTGGGGGTTCATTCCTCGCGGATTACCGCGATATTAAGATTATTTACAAAGCCGATACCCCGTCTGCTCTGCGGCGGGGTAGTTGATTTCTTGGATGTCTTTAGATTAATCAACCAGGAGATGCCGAACGATATTTTTAACCGGTATTCTGTTGGCCAGCAGAACGCCTCGTCGAAAACCTGAGGGCGTTGGGTATAACTATATGAACGATCGTCAATGGATGCGAAAAACTTTGAGGCTCGCTGAGAAAGGGTGGGGGACGACTTCTCCGAATCCGATGGTCGGCGCGATCGTCGTCAAAGACGATTGCCTTGTTGGTAGCGGTTGGCATCGAAAGGCCGGTGATAAACACGCGGAAGTAGTCGCTCTGGAAGACGCCGGTGAGCAGGCACGCGGCGCGACGCTCTACGTTAATCTCGAACCGTGCTGCACTCGCGGAAGGACGCCCGCCTGCACAGATGCGATCATCGCCTCCGGCATAAAACGAGTCGTCGCCGCGTCGCTTGATCCGAATCCTGAGCATAATGGTCGCGGTGCAGACCTACTCAGAGCCAACGGGATTGAAGTTGTTGTCGGCATCGAATCGGACAAAGCTGAATCTCTTAATGAGGCATTTTTCTGCTGGATTCAGCACGGGCGGCCGTACGTTATATTGAAGATGGCGATGACGATTGATGGCAAGATCGCAACAAAGAACGGGGAGTCGCAATGGATATCCTGTCCGGCGTCGCGGAACCGAGCCCAGAAGTTACGGCGATGGGCGGATGCAGTCATGGTCGGTGCAGAAACAGTTCGTCGCGATGATCCTGAGTTGACCGTCCGTCATCCTTGGAACTGGGCGCGTCAGCCTGTTAGAATCGTTGCGAGTCGCAGCGGAGATTTGGGAGACTCACCGCGTGTCCTTGGCGATGGAAAGGCCGCGACTCAGGTGGTATCGTTTCGTTCTAGAGAGGAGTGTTTGGAGATCTTTAACGGTCTTGGTAATAGAGATATCACCGCGGTACTGGTGGAGGGCGGTGGAGAACTTGCAGGCGAGATGCTGAGTTTCGGCGTGGTTGATAAAATTGTTCTCTTCGTCGCACCGAGAATTCTCGGTGGCCGCGAAAGTCGCGCCGTAATCGGCGGGCCCAACCCGGAGGAATTAATCGGGAAGGAAGTAGCGGATATAAAGATCGGGCGTTCGGGAGATGATATCGTAATTACGGGGTATTTGTCAGATGTTCACAGGTTGCGTAACTGATACAGGGAAACTTCACTCCCGCGAGTCCATTGGAAAATCCGGGACTCTGAAGGTGATCACCGACTTGGCTTCGGAGGTTTGCGCTGGCGACAGTATAGCTGTGAATGGTGCGTGCCTGACCGTCGATGTGATAGATGAGGACGCCAAAGGCATTGTTTTCCATACGCTGGCTGAAACTTTGTCGCGAACGAACCTTGGTAAGATCGCCGTCGGCAGTGCCGTCAATCTTGAGCGGGCGCTGAGCTTTAACGGTCGCCTGGACGGACATTTGGTTTCCGGGCATATCGACGGAGTCGCGGCGATTCTGTCCGCCGGCGAGAAGGACGAAGATCATGTAATCGAAATAGAGTTACCCGATTGGATCAAAGCACTCGTGATCGAAAAAGGAAGCATTGCGGTTGACGGTGTTTCGCTCACGATCGCGTCCCTGACGGAGCGTTCTTTCTTCGTTCATGTCATCCCTTATACACTGGATAAGACGAACCTGTCCGCTGCAGTCGCTGGTACGCTTGTTAATCTTGAGGCGGACGTCATCGGAAAATATGTTCTCCGCGCAAACCAGATTGGCCTGAACCCGACCGTTTAAACGTAAATAAACAACGTCGGATCTTTATAAAAGCGGCACAATTTTCGAGAATTTGTGAGAGCGATTTTTTATTTTTTAAAATTACTTTTTTTAACTTCTTGTAACCGCTATTCAGTGATCTACAGTTACCCGAAATTCGCGAAATTTTATTAATAAACACGGAAAAAATTGGAGACAGGGGATTCAATAATGGAAACGAAAATGAAGTGGCGCTGGCCGGGTGTCATCGCTATTATTTGCGGAATGTTCTCACTCGTGCCAGAGGTCCTGGCAGAATCAGAACCGGCGATCGATTCCGGTGATACGGCGTTCGTTCTTATTTGCGCGGCTTTGGTGCTTCTAATGACGCCAGGGCTGGCGTTTTTCTACGGTGGTTTGGTCCGCAAGAAGAACTTCCTTTCCGTGTTGATGCAGTGTTTCGTCATCATCGGCATCATCACGTTGCAATGGGTCTTATGGGGGTACAGCCTCGCATTCGGGCCGGGTGAACTCATCAAAGGGTTCGTTGGGAATTTCGATTACGTCGGATTGAAAGGCGTCGGGATGGAACCGAACGGGACGATACCGCATCTCGCGTTTATGGTTTTCCAAGGTATGTTCGCGATAATCACGCCCGCGCTCATTGTCGGCGCGTTCGCCGAGCGTGTCCGGTTCTCTGCGATGTGCATATTCATGGTGTTATGGGCGACGTTCGTTTATGACCCGGTCTGTCATTGGGTATGGGGCTCTGGCGGATTTATGGGTGCCATGGGGGCGTTGGACTTTGCCGGAGGGACGGTTGTTCATATCAATGCGGGTATTGCGGCACTTGTGTTTGCGATTTTTATCGGAAAGCGTAAGGGGTATCCGAATAAGATGTCGCCTCCGCATAACCTGCCGTTCGCGGTTCTAGGCACTGGAATTCTTTGGTTCGGATGGTTCGGGTTCAATGCCGGCAGCGCACTCGCGGCGGACGGCGTTGCCGCAAGCGCTTTTGTCGTCACGCACGTTGCAACTGCGGCTGCTCTGGTTACCTGGGCGATACTCGACTGGATTTTTAATCAGAAACCAACAGTTCTTGGTGTGATCACCGGCGCGGTCGGTGGACTGGTTGCGATAACGCCCGCGTCTGGATTCGTCAATCCGACAGGCGCCATTGCCATCGGCGTCGGTTCCAGTCTCTTATGTTACTTTTTCGTTTCTTGCGTTAAACCTAAATTCGGATACGATGATACCTTGGACGTCTTCGGGGTACACGGCATAGGCGGGATTTGGGGCGCGATTGCAACAGGTTTTCTCGCCGATGAGGCGATCGGTGGAACAGCTGGTAGTTTAGCGCAAACCTGGATTCAGACAAAATCCGTTGCGATAACGATTATTTACACGTTAGTCGTTACAACGATATTGCTTTTCGTCGTTAATTTCTTTATCAAAATTCGTGTCACCGAGGAAGAGGAATTGATCGGATTGGACCTCAGTGACCATCGTGAAACAGCATATACAATCCTCGACTAGCACAGCTAGTTTTCTTTTTTGGGGCTAAAGCATAACTTAACATTCTTATTTTCGGATATAGGAACCTATTATGAAATATATCATAGCGGTTATTCAACCTCATCGTGTAGATGACGTTTTAGACGAACTTACCAAAAACGAAATTCACCTCGCCACCGTAGCAAACATCCTTGGCCGCGGTCGGCAAAAGGGAATCTCCGAAGTATACCGAAGCCACAAAGAAGCAGGCAGCCTGTTAAAGAAGGTGAAGATCGAAATCGCCGTTAACGACGATTATGTCGATGCCGCCGTCGCCGCAATCACAGCCGGCGCAAAAACCGGCGAAATCGGAGACGGAAAAATCTTCGTCCTCGATCTCCACGACTGTATCCGAATCCGCACCGGCGAAAAAGGCACCGACGCCATCGGGTGACTCGCCACCATTCTCTTGTAACCGCTAACTTGAAATCCTGCAGCGGTGGGCAATGCATCCTATGCAACTCTGGTTAAGGTTTGGATACCGGATGCTTGAGCGTCGATATTTTTTATCTAGTATCTTGCAGCTAGTATCCCGGAGGTTTCCCCGGCCCAATCATCTATTCGGTAGACTATCTACCGGACATTTCACCGCGAGCGGTCCCTTATTCATTACGTGCGTATAAATCATCGTCGTCCGAACGTCCTTGTGCCCCATTAGTTCCTGCACAGTTCGTATATCATACCCGTCTTCGAGTAAATGGGTGGCGAATGAATGCCGAAAACTGTGGCAGCCCACGTGTTTGTTGATCTTCGCATGTCGAACCGCCTGTTTTACCGCGTTTTGTACGCTTTGCGGATGGATGTGATGCCTTCGGACGACTTCTGAACGAGGGTCTTTCGAGAACTGTTTGGAGGGGAAGACGTATTGCCATCTCCACTCATATGGAGCTCTCGGGTACTTCCTTTCGAGTGCAAACGGCAGGTAAACGGAGCCCGTGTTATTCTCTAGATCTAAGTCATGCATCTTTTTCCGGTGTTCTAAATGTTGCTTCAGTTTAGAAGTGACTGTCTCTCCGAGTAAAGTTACTCGATCATTATCTCCCTTTGCTCGTCGTACGACGATTTGCCGGGAACCAAACTCGATATCCTGAACTCGTAATCTTACGAGTTCACAGCGGCGTAATCCTCCGCCGTACATGATTCTAGCCATCAATCGATTAAGACCCTTAAGGGAATTTAGTATATTGGCTACCTCGTCACGGGTTAGTACCACAGGTAGGTAGTTACTCTTCGTAGCTCTCAATGCATTGATTCCACTTAGCTCTTTCTCGAGTACGTTCTTATATAGAAAAATGATCGCGCATAGTGCCTGGTTCTGCGTTGATGCGGTAACATTTTTCATGACAGCCAAATCCGTGAGAAACTCCTCAACGTGCGTTTCATCCATTTCGATAGGATGCTTTAGATTGTGAAAGTGGATGTAACGTTTTATCCAACCTAAGTACGATTTTTCAGTGCCGTAACCTTTTCGTAATAATCGTAGCTTTCCAACGCACTGATCTAATAGCTTCGGTTTGTTGGTGCTTACTATTGTCATAGAATCCCTTTAAATTTTTTCACCGCGGACAATAAATATATAATAGCTAATAAATATTAGTGTATAATGTATTTATATTTGGGATAATTCCAACTCGATTTCTCGTAGTTAGCCCAAAATTTTTTGTGAAAGTATGCATTATACCCAAAGAACTTTGGGATAAACCACGAAATTTGCGGATTTTAGCAAAGTTGTTACTTTATGGTATTAGGAAGTTTCTTTCGGATAACTACGACGGGAAACATTTGATATGCGATATTATTGTCGTATTTTACTGACCGATGGGCACTTGCAACTCAGTTCGCAATTGCGACGCGATTCGTAGTTATCGCAATAAACTTTGGGTGTAGCGGAATTATCCCAAAAAACTTTGGAATAATAATATTGATATGCAGGACATGATTACAGAGTTAAATGCACGAGCTAAGAGAATCTGTGATAAGCTTAATTTCGGGAGCTTGAACTATAACATCTCCTTCAAGATTTTCCCGTGCCTCAGTTTTGGTGGCAAGGAAGCGGCAGCTATAATTGAGTGTGGTCTGAATAACGCGATTCAACTAGGGAATTGTTACAGCATTTCGGAGGACGAAGTATTAGAGGAAATAGGCAAGGGATTTGAGTATCGGGGAGATGATGGTTCACGTCCAAATTGGAC
The DNA here is from genome assembly GCA_021772635.1 of Verrucomicrobiota bacterium. GTDB lineage: Bacteria > Verrucomicrobiota > Lentisphaeria > JABSQK01 > JAJFLO01 > JAJFLP01. The sequence continues at coordinate 17,326 of JAJFLP010000044.1, forward strand.
ATACCTTGACTCTAAGGCATTTCAAAGTGCAAAGGTCGACTTAATGAAGATGATATCAATTTTCGTTTCTTCCTCTACCCAGATCATTGGATTTTGGCTCAAAAGTGGCCATCCATTCTATCCAGTATTTTGGGATTATTCGTTCATCATTGAACAAGAGGCAGATGCATGCCTTTTTATTGGTTCTAGCTCAGATTAGAAAAGCATATCAATAGGATCAAGATCAACGTCCTATATCAGCGCGCGAATTTAGTTATGTTTATTGCCATCAACACGTTAACTCTAATTAACACTTACTCGGATAGGCCGTGACTTATCCAGAACGTTCGAAGGACAAATATAGCCATGCGTACGATCGTGCTGACATATCTTGGTTTCCAACTCAATACTGCTTTGAGTACACGGAAATATGATCATATTACGATTGATACTATAAAGAATTAAATACGATCGAGTTCGATTCTTGACTACATGGTCGAGCATATTGAGAATTTACAGCTCTCTCTGCTAACGACCGAAGAAAAAGCTGAATTGTTGGAAGAATGGAAAGATTTTGTTGATTGCATTGATGAACGACGAAAAATGGGTATCGAGAATCGGGGCTTATGTCTTTTGCTAGCGTATATTTTTCAAGGCATTCAAGATCGACACCTAGATATCTAAATTCGAACAAACGGATCAACATCAACGGTTTATACCGCGGCGCGCCGCGGTATAAACCGTGAGTTATCCTCGCCGTTATATCCAGAAAATCGATCTACACATATGGACCGTTCTTGCTGTCATCCGTTTGGTTCGCTTGAATTAATTGCGAGTAATTGTGGACACTTCGTTGATGCGACGTTGATACATTGTCGTGACTGTGACCAATATTTGGCTGGGGGGTTTTCTCACTATAGCGACGATCAGGATTTTCCTTATTTAGAAATTGACAAGAAGTGGGCAGCGAGCGACGACGGATTCGCCACCTACGACAAGAAAGCTAAGGAATTAACCAAAAGAAACGTTCCATGGGCAGAAATTGAAGAGTTGATTCCGAAAGCAGAAAAAATCCCGGATCCGAATAAGATTTTCAAATCGGTGGCATTTTTGTTGTTCGGGATCTCGTTTGCCCTCCCAGGAACCATTGGTATTACGATCCTGATATTTTCGGTTTGTCTTTTTCTGATTTCAGAACGCATATAAAAATTGCATTGGGATAACCACCAGATAGAGATCAACATCGTATACTCGTGACGCTCGTATCTGATGTGACTCATCTGACGCGTTAGGTACCATTAATGAGACGTCCATTCAACATTATATGTATTGTTAATGTTTTAATGCTTACGGGAATGTTTTTTTATTTTCTGGTTGATGCTTTAATCACCGGTGAAGCTCGTTGGAGCGTGATAATAAACTTAGGTGCCGGGCACACTTAAATAGTTTTTAAGTAGTATTTTATAGCTTTTAAATTTACATTTTATACTTAGATTAGAATCTTAAATTATATTTTAATCGGCATTTATTCTGTTTAAGGAACGCAGGATGCAATCTCTCGCAGATCAATAACACTTATATGCGATAATCACCGCCAACAATCGAATTTAAGATATTATTCTTTACTCGATTGAATTTTGAAAACAATATAACATTCTCTTATTTAAGATATTAAGTGTTCCCGGCACCGATGTACGCCCGGCACCGATGTACGCTTTGCACCGATGTACGCTTCTTATTAGAGCGTACATGGCCCGAGGCGATGACACCGAAGCAAATACGGGAATGGATGGTCAAGCCTCTTGAACTGCAGCGACTCGAAGTTCCCTCGAATCTGAATTTTTCAAAGGCCTCGAATGCTCTAGACGAAGCAACGAAAAAGATCGTTGTCCAAATATCATCAAGGTTTAGTTCTATATCTTCCGTATATTGGGTCGATTGTAGATCAGACGAGCATCTGCCATTTAGCGAATCCTTGATCATCGGTTATTGCTCGCGTGAAGCCGCGGACGACGACATGCAAGAATTTGACAGGCAACTTGCCGCCGAGTGTCAGAATCAGATTGCCGAATTAAACTGGATTTCCTTCGTGCATACAGGACTTCCATGCTTGGTGAAACAGCATGGCGAACGGATATATTGTGAACAAGGGGAGTAAACTCGCCCGATTTATTCGCTCGGCGCTGACTCGCGCTCGCGGATCCGCCGCGGCGGACTCGAGGAAAGTACGCATAACACCGCGAATTAGAGTTCGCTATATTATGCAAACTTCCCTCAACTCGGCATTGGACGGTGACAAATGACCGATAAATCTGAAAAACCCTCACCTAGTTCAAGCGATATGAAAGGCGTGCCAATAGCGTGCGGTCATCAAATCGATTGATTCCGCGCAACTTTCTTGTTGCCCTATTTGTGAGGTCAGCCCCCTAATGTTACGCCCCTAACGTCACTAAATCATATCATGGGAAAAGAATTCAAAACGGACTTCGCCAATACCCGCACAGCACTCAGTAATGATGCCGGCATTTTGCTCATGGGCATTGGCCTTATTTTTTCTGCCGGGGGAGTATTAATAATTGGGTCATCAATTTTTCCAGGAATAATTGAATCCCAAAGTAATTCTCCGGGAACCGAATCGATTATGGGAGGAATCTTCCTCTTCCTCGGATCTTGTCTAGCATTCGGCCGTCACGGCATAATAATCGATAAACGGCTCAATACAGTTACTTCAAGATTCGGCTTTTTTGTCCCGTTTAGCTATTTCAAGATGCAGCGCTTGGATCGTATCGACTTGATATCTCAGATGCAGGAGCGAAGAAACGCTGGCACCCATTCCGGTACCAGAACTGGTGCTGTTACCGTTTATCCGATTTACTTGATGGGCAAAGGAGTGCGAATATGGATAACTGATGCGAAGACTTCTGCTATCGCACGCAGATTAACTGAACACTTGTCGGACTTTCTTGGGGTCGATGTTGAAGAATCGACCGACGGAGTGGTATCTCTACGGAAAGCTGGGACTATGGATCTTTCCGTTAACGACCGGTTCCGAGCGAGTAATGAATCTGCAAAGGAGATGACTGTACCGGTTGTTCTGGAAAGTTGTATCACACAGAGTGGCAACAAACTCAAGATAATCATACCGCCATCGTCTGCATTTAACCCAATTGTCGCGATCAGTACATTGCCCGGGCTTGTCATTACTGGGATTGTCTGTATTTGTTTTTTGCCGGACATTCTTCAAATTGCGAACAGGAACAGCAGAACTTTCTTCTTGTGTTTTCTCGGCTTCTTCTTTGCCTTTCTCCCTGTTGTTGTCCCTCCTATCGCATTGATTCGCAAGCTCTTGGAGACAATTGTTATAACCGTGGACCGGAAAAACTTTTCTTTTACCTCTGGTTGGCCCATCAAACATACAATCAAGATACCAAATGACGACGTGGAAGAATTCAAGACATTAGGTCAAAAAGGTGAAGCGGAACAACGTCAACCAGCTAAAGCCCTAATTCACGTGCTCAAAAATTTCGTGAAGTCTGGTGGAATTATGGTAAGATCTGATTATCATCGAATTCACTTCGGACGAAAACTGTCGGAAGAAGAGAATCAGTATCTTGTCACAATGATGATGAAGGCAATTTCAATCCAATAAATTTAATTAAACGATTTGGCATTTTGGTGCCGGGAACATTTAAGTAGTTTATAATAAATGTATAATGGCTTTTTAATTCTATTGTTGATAGCAAGTTATTTATCTTAAATCACATTATAATGGCGGTTTATTCGCTTTAATCGTTTGTGTATTAAGCGGCATCTACAAAGACGATCCTTAAACGTTATAATTGCTAATGAAAATTCTGTTTAAGATATTCCATGCAGTATAAAATGTTATTTTAATAATATGTAACATCATCAAATATAACGTCTTAAGTGTGCACAGCACAAAAATTAAATATCGGAGGTTTTAAATGAAAATTACGCTGTTTTTTCTGGTGGTGGGATGGACTCTTGGAACTTACGGGCAAGAAGTCCTGCCGTCGGCTCAGGGACTTGTTCCGATCCCTGAAGATGTCTCATTTTTACGAAAGCTCTTGGAAACGGCTAAACGCTTCGATTGGACGCCGGATTCAGATGCATTAAAGAAGAAAAGTTTAGCGCAATGGAAGAAGTATTCCGCTCGGTTTGAGGGAAGACTTAACGGAGCCTTTAGACGAGCAAATAGTTTTGACAAGAAGCGCGTGGACAAATCGAATCCCAAAGAAAAGGACGCTTCCGTCAAGTACCTGGAGAACGAATCATGGGTTTACAAGAAAGGTAAGATCGCCGACGTCGTTCCAACCACAAAAGAGAATATTACAAAATGCTATACCCGGGACTTCTCGTGGGAGAGTTCCAAGTTCTGGTCGACTAATCCCAGGGCTTTCAGCTCATGGAGGCCTCTTGTTTGGTGCGACGTCGAGCGGAAATGGGTGACGGTGACGTTGGCAGAAAAGGAGGAAGCACGTAGAAAACATTTGGAGTATTTGGACAAGGAGGAGAAGGATCTAGAAAGGTTGGCTGCAAAGGAACCAACTGAAAAGGCTCTCAAGGGAATTCGTCCACGCGTGGAAGCCAACCAACCTAAGCAGGCAATAAGTCGTCTATTCGCGGCGTTCTCGAACACGATACAGCTGAGAGCCCTTGAGGTCCATCGCGAAAGAATTAAGACAAAGCCTATTGAGAAGCTCTGGCGGGAAGGTAATACACGTCGGTAGGGGTGCAATCATTCGGCGAACAATTCCATTGCCATTCGGGTCTGACCTGTTACTTTTTGCCATTCGGGTCTGACCTGTTACTTTTCACATTAAAACATTGATAATAATAGGGTTATATCTATAGCTTCATGACAAAAACACGGGTTAGAATGGATTTTATACGGCTAAATACTCATCTAAGTGGCTTTTTGCGATGAACCAAGATCTAATACCAAAGCTAAAGCTCCATTACCACAGAACTAGATTTAGCGTCGATTTTTAGCCATAAAAATCACGGTTAACGGGCATTTTATCGCTTTGCAAGAATCATAAGAGCATTATTGAAAAGAAGTAAACTGTTATTTTATAGGTCCGACCCCAAAGGAGTATGCCAAAGGAGTATCGAAGCGGTCGATATCGAGTTTAACGAAATCGGTTATGAACAGCTCAAGAAAAGGGGCTCCCTCCGTTGGTAACTGGACTGTTTCTGAATTAAGTGGGGTAGAATCAACTTCAGACCGAACCAGTTATCAGAGGCCAACCTGAGAGAAAGCAAGGTAGATATGAAACGGCGCTCTTCAGCCGCATTACTGGCAGTTAGCCTTCTGGCTATTGCCTGCAACGCCTTTGCCGCTGAGCCGGTCAGAGTCAGAACTGATTGGGGGATGCGGCGACTCTACCAGTCGCACCGAGGGGCCTTCGACTTCCTTGCTGAACTGACAGAGCGTAAGTCAGGGACGTTTCGGATAGGCACCCAGGCCATAGGACAGTATTTTCTGACAGGTAACGGCAAGTGGAAGCCGAACTACGGTAAAGCTTCGGTCAAGCCGGCAACTAATGCATTGGTTGATGTCCTTTCAGCAGAGGGCATCAAACAGAAACAGTACGACATGTGCATGGCGCTCTTGAAGGCGGTGGGACAGGAGCGTGTTGATGTCTCGCGACATGTGGACATCCACGTCAACCAGAGTGGCCGGGCGACGATGTTCCCGCGCTGGGCCCGAGGATTCCAGTATCGCCAGGACTTGGATACTGAGGACTTCGAAAGAGGCAAGGAAGTGTCAGGTAAAATCCTTGCGCACATTGATGGCCACTGGTATATGTCGAAATACCGGCTGAAAGCGTCGTTCATCCCACACTGACCATTCCAACTTATGATTAGCAAAATTGGGGTCACTGCAATACTTGATAGTCAAGGTGTGACCCCAAGTTTTTGCATATTTTTCCCGAGTTGAGCAAGCTCGCCCGATTAATTCACTCCGCGCTGATTCGCGCTCCGCTCGGCATTCTCTTAAAATAACATCTTTTCCCCACCTTGACATCATAGTACTAATGTAGTATCATTATTATATGCCGAGAAAAATAAGACAGCTGATTAAGGAATTGGAATCTGCCGGTTTTATTGATCGAGGTGGAAAAGGAAGTCACCGGAATTATAAACACGCGAGCGGCGCAAGGATAACAGTGAGTGGAAAAATTGGAACCGATGCGAAGCCTTACCAAGAGCGCGCCGTAAGACAAGCAATAGAGGAATCCCAAAAATGAAAGGTAGTGATCGATTTTTGAAGATAGTTGAGTGGTCAGAAGAAGATGGGTGTTATGTAGGTACATGTCCGGGTTTGATGTCAGGAGGAGTTCATGGAGATATTGAATCGGAAGTTTACAAAGAACTATGCGAAGTTGTTGAAGAATGGATAGAAATTTACAAAGTAGACGGGGAAGATCTCCCTAAGGCAACCGCAGGCAAGGAATACTCAGGAAAATTTGTGCTGAGAGTCGGTAAAAATATACATAAGGAACTGGCGATATCGGCTCTTCGTGAAGGCGAAAGTTTAAATTCATTCTGCCTAAAAAAACTCGTGGGTAAAAAGAGGAAAACACGAAAAGAGAACAAAGCCATTCAGAAATAATATATAAATTGAACAATATAGGAACAATATAGGGTATCGAGGTAGAACTGCCGGTTACCCGACAGCCCCCTCACAGATCCCGGCGTGCGGAACTACCGCACCGGGCTCTTCGAGTTTACTCGCTTTCGCAGTCAGCAATTTAAACAAACAGTTCAATGATGTTGGTCGTTCGGTCAGTGATTCTAGGCTTTTCGATCTTGATGGCACGCAAGAAGTCGTTGAAAGCTGCCCAAGAGTAGCTTTTCCTTTGACTTCTGCGATTGAGCCACTTAAACAG
>JAJFLP010000045.1 GCA_021772635.1 Verrucomicrobiota bacterium
TTAGCCTGATTAATTCACGCGATTCGTCGCGAGAGAACTTAACTCGTTCATAATAAGATGATTGGAGAAGGCGCCACGGTGAAAGTGAATTTTCATTCACTAAGATGTGAAGCCAAGCCAATCGGTTTATTTGAGCAGAGATTAGGGATCGTAGCAGAATACTGGTGAATTATTCAGGTTAGGGTTAAAACCAACCATTTTTTTGCCGAAATTAATTTGAAAATAATGAGATTAGAGTTTACGTTACACCTCGTATAAACAGAGGGTGTTTTTGGCAATGATAAACCAAGTATTTAAAAATTTACTCTTCGCGATCGGGGTTTGTCTCATCTTTTCGCTAGTCCCCGACGGGACTGCAGACTTCGTGATCGACGATTTCTCCACGGCATCTGACCCGACCACCGATTCCGTCAGTAGTGGCGCTTCAGCGGATGTTGCAACGCTTGATACCGGTGCGGATACAAAGGGAGGAGGCATTGCTGATCGCCAAATTACCATTGAGGCCCCGGCCGGGTCAAATAGCGGCGCGATTGTTGTTAACGGCTCAAGTGGAATCGCGATGGTGACCCAGGATACCACCTCACAAATCAGCCTTACGCTAGATTACAACTTCACCAGTAACACCGATTTCAATATAACCGATTCCACATCGTCCTCCAAAATAGCCATAGATTATTTTTTCCCGAACGGCTCTGCAGCAAAGTTCGACTTCTTCGAACTGGTGTTAGGTAGCGGCGCTAATACATCGCATGTCAGCGCCACAGATGTGTCGGTCTCGCAGGGGGATTTTCATGTAGAAGTACCTTTAAGCGAATTCGTAACTCAAAATGGTTCTGGTGCAAATTTTGCTGCGATTACGAACTTCCAGTTAACCACATCTGCGACGAGTTCTAATAATAATTATGACATTTCACTCATTCAGGTGATCCCCGAACCATCCACTTATGTGATGATGGGGATGATTTTAGTAGGCATCGCATTTTATAGTCGGAAACGGAAGAAAATCACTGTTGCCGGATAAAAACCTTTAGATTGATCTCTCAAGCCAATCCGAATTCCGGATTGGCTTTTTTATTTTTCAGTGGGTAACGGTCTACTATATTCCAAGGTTAATTCCCCTCTGATAGCGTAGTGTTATCCCGAACGTCTTCATCCCGCATGCGGCGACAATTTAAGGATATGATTTCATATTAAAAATATAAAAATCAGCGAGCGCGGACAAATCACGATTCCCCAAAAGTTGAGGGAGCAGTTCGATCTGAAGCCATCTGCCGACGTAGAATTCACGGTCGAGAACGGGGAATTAATATTGAAAAAAAGAAAGTCAACTGGTGGTGTCAAAACCAATAAGTGGATCGGATATCTCGCGGGAAAACCGGAAGATATCGATCAGTATATTGAGGTCATTCGCGGTCGATGATACTGAGAATCTTCGAGTTTCCGAAATGCCGTCCGGTATCGTATAGCTAACAAATTCAAAGTCGTCTCTCCGCATTCTCGGAGTCCGCTCGTGCGGACCGTATAAGTGTCCCGTATTATCGGGATCCTCGCTTTTGCGGGAAGAGTTTCGGCCGTCCGGACCAAAAATTGTACCGCTTGCGGTATAGATCAGTTCCTCAGCGATCTCGTCATCCGGACCGAAAGTCTGTCTGGTAACGCTCTACATAGTGTGGGTGTATCCCGGCTCACTTATCGCAGGGCCGGTGGTAAACGCGAACGTATTATTTCCGACTTTATAATAGGCTCGCATGCCATATGTCAGGCATCGCGTTTACTGACTCGCGACCGCGGTTTTTATCGCAGCTACTTTCCTGATCTGTCAGTTCTCGAAAGGCTGGACTGAACCCGTCTTCGCTCGCACTTAGCTCCGTCGAGCTACGCTTCTATCTCTTGGCCTGTTGCGTCTGTATTTGACTTCTATCTCCTAGCTCCTAACTTCTAAGTTGACGTTCGGAACCTCACGTCCGTCTCTTCCGACCTCCGCATGGGAGTTGGGATCGGCTCTAAGTTTACGTTCGCGCTCTCACCTCCGTCTCTCCTAGGGATTCGGCTCGTCGGGCTTTGCTCTGTACCAACCTGCATCTAGCAACGAGCAACGAGCAACACAGAACACGCAATACGAAACACGCAACACGCAACACGCAACACGCAACACGCAACACGAAACACGAAACACGAAACACGGAACACGAAACACTTTCTCAAATCTGAAATCACAATTCAAAAATCAGAAATCCCTTTCCCTATGCATCATCCAACAGCAATCATTTCTCCCAACGCGAAACTAGGCGTAAACGTTACCGTCGGGCCGTACACCGTCATTGACGAAAACGTCGAGATCGGTGACAACTGTCGTATAGGCCCCCATTGTCATATCACCGGGTGTACCCGAATCGGTAGCGGCGCGAAGGTTCATGTCGGTGCTGTGATCGGGGATGAGCCCCAGGATCACAGCTTCAGCGGGGATCCGAGTTTTACGAACATCGGAAAAAACTGCACGATTCGGGAGTACGTTACCATCCATCGTGGCGCAGATCCGGACTCGGCGACAACCATAGGTGACAACGTCATGCTAATGGCGTTCGTTCATCTCGGCCATAATTGTAGTATTGGTGACCACGTGAACATCGCGAACATGACGATTCTTGGTGGGCACGTTCACATTGGAAACAATGCGTTTCTCAGTAGTGGCATTGTTGCACATCAGTTCGTTAAAGTTGGCCAATACGCGATGGTATCCGCTAATGCCCGACTGAATAAGGATGTGCCACCGTATTGTATGCTCGCTGAAGGGGATCGTATTTACGGCGCGAATTCGGTTGGCATAAAAAGGGCGGGCTTCTCAAAGGAAACCAGGAACGCGATTCGGCAGGCGATTAAGCTGTTTTTTTTCAGCGACTCGAATAGCGAGGAAGCATTGGCCGAAATCGCCGGAAAATTCGGCGGGATCCCGGAGGTCAATGCCTTTATCGACTTCGTAAAATCAAGTCAGCGCGGCATGATGACCGCCCGTCCGAAGCGCGAGAAAAGCTGACACTCATAGATTCAGAGTTTCCCTTTAATCGCGGAGGTGTTGGAGTTCACACTTCAGTGTGTTCGTTTTCAATCACTGCATTGCAATCAGGCTTGTACTCTCCGCATAAGCGAGAGTCTCGGCCATCCGGGCTTCTGGGTCTGTTAAAATAAATGGAAACGTTGATTATGGCGAAGCAAATGTAGGAGGCAGTTCCTACTGGCGATAACGATCATTTTGGAACGATACCGAAAAATATATATAATCGCCAGCGGGAGCTGCCTCCTACATTAGAAACAGCCTCACGTAAATGACATTGTCACAACGTGACTCACCAATCCTTGAAGTTTCAAGGGAAATACACCGGTAACCTAACGTACGCGTACAACCCCTGAACCATGTCCCCATGCTCATCAAACTAATACGGCTTCCGATTGATCTCATACTTCTGACGTATTACTTCATCAAGGGCACCCTCTGGCTGGCGAATGTTCATGTTCGCGAGCTGTTCGATCTAGCGCCGGGCGGCGATTGGCCGTATGGATGTTTCACCGAGAAGACCGATACAAAAGAGTGGGCCTGCATCCCCGGAGCCAAGTTCGGAAATCCGTTTATGTTCAAGTCATTGTGCTCGGACTTTCGGCGCCACGAATGTCATGGCTGCCATTGTCTTGGGGAGATGGAGCAGTCCTTCAGCCGCTGGCATCCCGGGCACGTTGTCGTACTCAAAGTCGCGTTACTCCTCATTCTCTCGTGGTCGGCCATCGGCGGTACGCTTTTCATCGGGGCACGTGAGTTCCTGTCCGACCAAGCTAAAGCCGACATCCGCGCCCGGCTGAGTTCGCTGCCGTGGATCGGAAAGATTGACTTTTACGCAACACAAACCACGCAACACGAAACACGCAACACGAACCACGCAACACGCAACACGGAACACTTCCTCGATCGCGCCAGGCGATTAACTGACGACGGAAACCACCAGGAGGCCCTTCTGGAATATAGAAACGCCTTTCACCTCGCCCAGGACGACGCGGAAATCTGCCGCCAAATCGGTGAATGCCTTATCCGGCTCAATCGCCGCGAAGAAGCGGTCACACTCTTCAAGCGCGCGATCGAACTGGATCCGAAGAATTGGCAGAACCATCTTACTCTCGCCCGAATCGGGATTGAGTCGAATGATATCGACTTCGCGCGATCCCATGCAGAAGCCGCTACGGAGATCAATTCGGACGCGGTAGAGGCCTGGTTGATCGTCGGATTGTGCAACCAGCATCAGGGAGTCCCAGAATCCATTCGCGACGTGCTGGCGACTGTGGAAAAACTGCAGATCGAAAACTCTGTCTCGTTTACCTACGCCGGATTTCTTTATTCCGATCTCGGCAATTTCGTCCAGGCACAAGAACACTATCAGACGGCGATCGAACTTGATCCGGAAAATTTCGACGCGCGCATCGGTCTCGCGAATCTATTCGGTAAGCAAGATGATTTCGACCAGGCCGAAGCCCAACTGAATACGATTCTGCAATCAGTTCCCGGGCACCTAAAAGCATTGGTCGGAACTGCAGAACTAAACGTTGCCCGCAATAACCGGTCCGCCGCCATTGAAACCTACCGCACTGTTATCGATCTTGAGGGCTCTGATGTTTCTCATCATTTGCGACTTGCCGAGCTTCTGGCACAATCCGGTAAATCCGATGAGGCGATCGCCAATCTTCAGGCGCTCGTACTTGTTCATCCGGATGAATTTGAGCTTCATAACACGCTTGCCCGGTATCTGCTGCGTCATCGGATGTTCGAATCTGCTATAAAACACGCGACTGTGGTTCTTAACAATGACCCGGATAACCCACAGTCCCTACCGATTCTGGTGAAAGCGTTGCTGGCAAAGAACGAATTTGAAGAGGCTACCCGCGCTCTCGATAAAGCGCTAAACATCGATCCGGACAACTTGAACACGAAAATGATGCTGGCGGCGGTCTATCAACGGTCAGGAAACGGAACCGCTGCCGAAGGGATGTACCGACGCGCGGTCGAAGATCATTCCGATTCGGTAATACCTTCGATCGGGCTCGGGAAGTTCTATAAACGTTCGGGTAACCCGACTGCGGCAGCCGACACCTTTAATCAGGCTCTTCAGCGGTTCCCGGATGACCCTGTTATGTTGAATGAGCTTGCGATTCTCTATCTTGATATCGACGGGAAGCTTGATGATGCCTGTCGCATTTTGGGCCAGTTAATTCGTGAGTACCCGGATAATGTGCCTATTATCAATGCGTACAGCGTAGCGTTGCACAGGAAAGGCGAATTCGATCAGGCTCGCGAACACCTGGCGTCGTCGGCGAAAATTGCCCCGGCGAACCCCGTCACCCACTTCCTTCTCGGTAAGACCCTGCTTAGTTTGCAAGAGCCCCGGGTCGCCGAGGAGCATTTGGTTCAGGCAATGAATCTCTCATCCGAGTTCAGCGGCTACGAAGAGGCGAGGGCGTTGGTGGAGGAATTGCAGCGACGGCGAGGGGCCTCGGTTTCTCCGTAGGCCCGAGAGTTATATCCAATCAAAGGGAAAATTATGAAACTTGAGAATGCGAAAATTCTGATAACCGGAGGTAGCCTGGGCTTGGGTAAGGACGCGGCCAGGCTGTTGGCCGAGTGTGGGGCGCAGGTGGCTATCACAGGGCGCAACCGGGAGCGATTGCAAAAGGCGGCGGACGAAATCGACGTCTTCCCTATCGTCGCAGATGTAGCAAATCCGAATGACATAGACCACACGTATGCAGCGTTTCTCGAGAAATTTGACACCTTGGACTGCCTCATTAATAACGCTGGTGTTGGCGGAGGCTTTTCAACTTTGGAGAACGTCACCTTGGAGGAATTTGAAAGCGTTTTTCGAGTTAACGTATTTGGCGCGGCTCTGATGGCGCAAAAAGCGATTCCAATCTTTAAGGCGCAGAATTACGGTAATATAATCAATGTCGGCTCGACTGCCGGGCTGAAAGGATTCGAACAGGGAAGCGTTTATTCGGCCAGCAAGTTTGCGTTACGCAGCATGACCCAATGCTGGCAGGCAGAGCTTAGAAAACACAATATCCGTGTCACCCTAATTAATCCCAGCGAGGTTCCGACGGCCTTCGCAAACCCGGATAGGATTGAGCGCGACTTGGTCGGCAATAAACTGACGCCGAGAGAAATATCCCATACCATCAAATCTGTATTGGAGATGGACGACCGCGGCTTGGTACCGGAAGTGACCGTATGGGCTACGAACCCGTGGTAATTAGACTGCAAGCAGTCTGATTTTTCGACGACTTTGAATTTATCAGCTATAAGATATCGAACGGTATTTCGAAAACTCGAAGATACTCAGTATAAACAGAGAATAATAGCCGCCAGCATCCCGTCTTACCAGCCCCCAGTCCCCAGCCCCTCGCATCCAGCAACTATCAACGAGCCCCCAGCATCCCGTCTTACCTGCCCCTAGCAGCCAGCAACCAGCATCTAGCATCTAGCAACTATCTCCCAGCAACCTCGAAGCGAAGCGTAGATCCCGCTTACGCGGGAAGCATCCAGTCTTTCACACACAACGTTAAATATAAAAATAAAAAAGTTCTCACACGGAGACGCAGGGACCACAGGGTTCTTATACTGAAGATAATCAGGTTTTCGTTCGGATTACCCGAGACTCTTCCCGCATGAGCGTGAGTCTCGGCCGTCCGGACCGAAAATTGTACCGCTTGCGGTATATCTCCGTGATCTCTGAGTCTCTGTGTGATATCCCGATATTTGTTTCATACAACGAGCAACTATCCCCCCGCATTCTCGGAGTCCGCCTGTGCGGACCGCACAAGCGGACTCCGTCTATATACGGACCAAAAATTGTACTGCTTGCAGTACGGCAAAATATAAAGTACTATATATGTATGAAGACAATAACTATCAATGTAAGCGAGCCTGTATATAAAGACTTTAAGAAGTTTGCTAAGCAACGGGATCGTACAACGTCTGAACTGATACGAGCCGCAATGGAAGAGTATTGTCAACATCATATTCATCAACAAACGAGTCTCAAGAACGTTCAGCCAGTTTCTGTTGGGAAGGTGTTGAAGCCGTTAACGCAGGACGATGATTTTCTTGGCGAGATGCTTTATGATTAAAGGGGTTGACACAACATTTCTCATTCAGGTTGAGATACAGGAACACCAGTCCCACGATGCCGCTGTCTCTTATCTGCAATCGGAAATTGTTAGAGAAAACAACCAACTTGCACTCGCACCACAAGTCATAGCCGAGTTTATCCATATTGCTACCGATCCGCGACGTTTCGAACGATGCCTGGGTATGGACCAAGCACTTGCGAAAGCCGAGTTTTGGTGGAATGCAAAGGAGGTTAAACGAATTTTTCCTAACGTTGATTCTCTTGCGCTGTTTCATCAATGGATGGAGGGTCATCAGTTGGGGCGCAAAAGAATTCTTGACACGATGCTCGCAGCGACGTATCACGCAGCAGGTATAACTTCTATACTGTCTTCCAATGCAAGAGATTACGCTGTATTCCAATGTTTCGATATCACTGAATTCTCTTCGTGATTTTTTAGACCAAATTTGATTCCGGCTCTGACCCTACCCCAGCCCCTAGCATCCCGCAACCTCGAAGCGAAGCGTAGATCCCGCTTACGCGGGAAGCATCCAGTCTTTCACACACAACGTTAAATATAAAAATAAAAAAGTTCTCACACGGAGACGCAGGGACCACAGGGTTCTTATACTGAAGATAATCAGGTTCTCGTCCGGATTACCCGTCCCGCATAAGCGAGGATCCCGCTAGTGCGGGAAGCATCTTGCTCCGAGCTCCCCGCTTGTCCCGCCAACGCCTTAGCGACGGCGGATCTCCTTAGCAACTTAACAACCTACAAAGTCACGTTTCCGTAGGATCACGTGAGCAACCAGATCCTCCCACTAAGCGGGTTCGAAATCTCAAAGACCGCCAAGAAAAAACTTTGATATTCACCATGAAGAGCATGAACTCTTGAAGGATAAAATTGAAAGATTCTTTGGTGACCAAAGAATCTTCTTCATGTTCTTCCACTCTTCATGGTGGAATATTCTAAATACTCGCTCCTAGCTCCTGCGTCGCTGTCCGAAATCGGTTGAATTTTCGTGCCGCCCCTTTACAAGGGGCTAAATTTTTTTATACTATAATTTTGCTTACGGCCGCTCTCCCAAACTTTTTGTCGGGCGCGAGTGGCGATCTCTGAGCCTCTGTGGTATATCCCGAAAATTGTACCGCTTGCGGTGTAAAAAAGTTCTCACTCTGAGACGCAGGGACCACAGGGGTTGCTATACTGACGATAATCCGGACCGAAAATTGTACCGCTTGCGGTATATCTCCGTGATCTCTGAGTCTCTGTGTGATATCCCGATATTACGCGACCCTGAACCATTGAACCCTTAACCCGCGGATCTACTATGAAAAACATGAAAGTATCGTTGATACTCTTCTTTCTCTCTCAAATCACCGGATTTGTTCACGCCGTCCCGGAACGCATCGGGTTCCAGGGAAAAATCACGGTCTCGGGATCGAACTTCACCGGCAACGGACTGTTTAAGTTCATGATCATCGACGGCTCCGGGAATATCCTCTGGACCAATGACGGGTCGAGTCCGGCGAACGCCACAATCGCACCGACAAACGCCGTCACCGTTGCCGTTAGTTCCGGAGTATACTCCATAAACCTGGGTGACCAGACGGGGCTTGCGCCACAACTAAACAATATGACTGCGCTACCGAGTTCAGTGTTCGATACCATGCCGACGTTCCTCCGTATCTGGTTCAACGATGGAACTGCCAACGGCGAATCCCTGATGAGCCCTGACCAACCGATAAATTCAGTTCCGTACGCCCTGCGTGCCGCCGGTCTGGATACTGACGGAGCAGGAACGATTGTAACCGGATTGAACATTGATACCGGCGGATGCAGCCCCGACAATCAGGCGAAGTTTGTTACCGCTACCGACCTGAGCGCCGTTTTAGTCGGGGATATATTCGTCGATGAGGCTGGGAATCGCTTCGTTATTACGGGTGTTGATGATACGGGTGATGTTATCACATTTAGTGGTACTTGTGTTGAAGATGGAACCAACGATGCGGCGGTTGACCGCAACGGATTGATAATCGGGTCCGGCAGCGTTGGAATTGGCACGAGCGTACCCGAATACGAGCTTGAGGTTGCCGGGACAATTAAAGCTGATGACGTGATTACATCCGGGACTTTAACGCTTTCGGGAGGCAGCACCGATATCACCACCGGTACTGATCAGGATTTGATCATTATCCCGAATGGCAACGGCGCCGTTGGTATCGGAACGGCCAGCCCTGACGTCGAATTGCACCTGGAGAACACCGGTCACGCGAGAATTATGATTGAATCCGGTACGAACTCATTCGCATCCCTTATTTTCGCGCAAAACGGCGAGCGTCAATGGTATGCGGAACTTGACGACGACACGGATGTTTTTCAAATCGCCGAGCAGACAGGGGCGGGCCAGACCACTGCGCGCCTCGTAGTTGAGGCCGGCGGCAACGTCGGCATCGGCATCGTTGATCCAGTCAGTTTACTTGAAGTGAACCGTAATCAGGACGCACCAACGCAAGTGAATATCAAAAATACGAATGCCGGGTCGAAAACAAGGGCGGAATTACTCACCGTCACTGACGCTGGAGATGTCGCTTTCGGCATGTATCCCTTGTCGGAATCAAGCGGCGGCGGTTTCGTCTGGAATAACGCGAATACACCGTTATATCTAGCGACCAACGATACCCCAAGGGTGACCATTACAGGCTCCGGTTATGTCGGAATCGGGACAGATTCGCCAGTGGCTTCGCTACATGTAGCAGGGGACGGAGACGTAAATGGAAGAATTGTGATAGAGAATACAAACGCGGGATCTAAGAAAAGCTCTTTAGTATTTCGTAATCCTGACCTTACCAACACCGAAGGTTGGTATCTCGGAACAGATATTAATGGAAACGGTGGAGATAATTTCTGGATTTGGGGCGGTGGTACTGGCAGCACACGGTTCTTAATCAACGAATCGGGTAAAGTTGGAATCGGGACGTCCAGCCCCAATTTCGAGCTGGATGTCGAAGGCGATATCGAATTAGGTACCGGCACCGACGATTTCGCGGCGCTGAATATTCTCGGAGATTCACAATGGCAGATCAATGCCCACAGCCAATCCGACGCACTCTATTTTCGTCACAATACCGCTACTTTTCCGACTCTTGATTTTTCGGATATCTTTCTAACGCTTGCAAGTAGCGGAAATGTCGGTATTGGCACGACGAGTCCGACAAACGGCCACCTTGAGATTGAAGACACCGGCGACTCGGCTTTGCTATACTTGAACGCTGACGATAACAGCCCTTGGGCAATCCGTTTTAATAATAAGGAGGACGTTCACGAGTGGGGAATGTATAACAAGGACACCCGGTTCTTCATTTCCGATATCACCAACAATGTCGATGCTCTTGTCCTGGACGGGAGTGCGAGTGGGAATAATCGAATGGTCGGGACGGACGATATACTCAGATTATCGTCCGAGTCGGGGGAATCTTCCCTTGTTCTTTCGCCGACCGGCGGGGGCTCGTCGGCGCGCATCTCTGGTTTCGTCGGTAGCGGCGGCGACGACACACACCTGGCCTTCTTCACCGACGGTTCAGAACGTGTACGATTCGATATAAACGGCAACGTCGGTATAGGTGATTCAAGTCCAAACGCGAAACTGGATGTGGACGTAGACAACGTGGACAGTTTGACCGGTTTACTTGTTGACGACGTAGATAATGACAATCCGACGTTCGCGATAAGAGCGACTGACGACGATGCCGCTGACATCTTTTGGGTAAAGACGCTGGGGAACGGCGATTCTACGACCGAATTATACGTCGACGGCAATATCACTATCGGGACAACGAATCCTGGCACTGTGCGGGCGTACATAGATAACGACATGAATGACGACCTTACCGCCCTCGTCGTTGACCAGGGTGACCCCAATACCTCGAAACCCGCCCTTGAGATTTTCAATACCGGTAGCGGCAAATCATTGATCGTAAAGACAGATGATCTGGTTGTTTCCAGCGGGGGTAACGTCGGGATCGGGACGGCCATACCATCAGCTTCGCTGGACCTCGTTGGCGACGAACTGACTGTTGCGGCCGCGGGCGATGTTCTCGTCGAATTTAACCAAGTATTACACGGACAAAGCGGTAGCGGCGATTATACGGGAATCAAGCTGGATATTACCAACACCGCGTCCGGCTTATGGTCCGCGATCAAGCTGATCGATCTTCAATTCGGCGGGACGAGTAAGTTTTCGGTCGATAATGCGGGGAACGTTACCGCAATCGCTTTTTCCGGTGACGGTAGCAACCTTACGAATATCGCGGCTTCCGCTATCGCTTCGGGCGCTATAACTACGTCCGAAATTCTCAACGAAACCATCGTTAATGAAGACGTCTCCACAACCGCGGCCATTGACGGAACTAAAATCTCACCAAATTTCGGATCCCAGGATATCGTTACCACCGGTCAGATCGGAATCAATACCGCCTCTCCGAACACGGGAGCGATGCTAGACATAAACACGAGTGGTTTGGCCGAGATCATGTTCACCGGTGCAAATAACGCGAATATCTACTCAGAAGCGACCAATCTTACCGAAATGTATATCGGTCCTCTCGGCGCTGCGCAGTTGAGTTTTGTAACGGGCGGAACTACGGCTAGTAAGTTAAGTATAAGGTCCACTGGCGACGTTCACGTCACCAACAACACCGCCAGTACCAGCACGGCTACCGGGGCACTGATTGTTGATGGCGGAATAGGTGTTGGCGGGAATTCGTTCTTCGGTGGCAACCTTGACTTGAGCAGTGCCAGTGCGGTATCGATTATCCATGCGGGGACCTCGAGCGGAACTACTGACCTTACAATCGAAAGTACGAATGCCAATGTTCTGATCGAAAGCTCCGTGTTTAATGGCACCGGTTTAACCGTCCCGGGTGCATTAGATGTCCAAATGATTGAGAGCGATGTAGGCAGTGTTACGATCGAAAGCTCGGTGTTTAATGGCTCGAATCTAACAATCCCGGATACACTGGATGTCCCGATGATCGTGAATGCTGCGGGAAGTGTCACAGTTGAAGGTTCGGAGTTTGATGGTAATAACCTGACGGTCATGGGTACATTGAAAGCGTCAATGATCGCCAATGATACGGGAAATACCACGATTGAAGGATCGGTGTTTAATGATGATAATTTGACGGTCATGGGAACATTGAAAGCGCCAATGATCGCCAACGATACGGGAAATACCACGATTGAGGGATCGGTATTTAATGATGATAATCTGACGGTCATGGGTACATTGAAAGCACCAATGATCGACAATGACACGGGAAATACCACGATTGAGGGATCGGTGTTTAATGATGATAATTTAACGGTCATGGGGACGCTGAATGCACCCGATATTTCGAATGCTACGGGAAACATTATGGTTGAAGGTTCGGAGTTCGACGGCACTAGCTTAACAGTTCTGGGGGCTTTTACGGCGCAGAGTATCGACAGCACAGCGATTGGCGCGACGACTCCCTCGACCGGCGTCTTCACTGAATTGGATATCATGAATGGGGGAACGACAGTTTTCGGGGTGGAAACCAGTGGCAAGGTTGATATTTCGGGTTCCACCATCACTACCGCCACTGCTAACGATGTCCTGTTGAATCTTGCGCAAACGTTGAGTGATACCACCGGCGGCACGGGGACCTATGCCGGTATCAAGCTAGACATTGACACTGCCGGTGGAACTGCTGGTTGGACCACGATCAATCTCATCGACCTTCAAGTGGGCGGCGTTAGTAAGTTCTCGGTTGACGACGACGGGAATGTCGCCCTCGCCGGTAGCCTCACCGAAAGCGGGAATAAAACCTTTGGGGCTGATCTATCGATCGAAGGCAACACGACTATCGGCGATGCCTCCACCGACTCAGTCACTATCAACTCTGAGGCTGTGTCAATTCCGAATGATCTCAATATCGATGCCGATACTTTGTTCATTGATGCCACGAACAACCGAGTCGGGATTGGGACATCGACTCCAGACGCCTCCCTTAAGCTGGAAGTTGTCAACACGTCAGGTACCGCTATACTCGGGATTACGGGTGGAACCGATACCACAGGCAAGGATACGGCGCTTCGCTTCCGCAATGAGCAAACAGACGTCGACTTCTATATCTCACTCGATTCAACCCTTGGTGACAAGGCGCAATTCACATTGGACGATTCTGTTGGTACTCCCATTGACGCGATGACGTTTGGGCGCGTTTCCGGCGGCATTAATGTCGGTATCGGGACTAGTGCTCCGGGGTCACCGCTGGAGGTTGAGAAAGATCAAAATAGAACGAGTCTCGTAGGCACTGCGCAGGGATTGCTGCACCTGGACGGTGGTCAACAAGCAAATGACATTACTGCTATTACCATGGCTCAATTCGGCGCCTCGGGTAAGCCGCTTTCAATCGTGGGAACTGAGGTCACCAATAGTGGGACAAATATGTTTTTCGGGACCTCAAATGTATTTAATTCAGGGGTAACAAACACCGCGATGCTGATTGATCCGGAAGGCGAAGTTGGTATCGGCACGACAAATCCTTTGTCCCTGCTTCATGTCGCTGGCGACGTCCGTATCACCGGCAGTATTCTGGATACTTCCGGCAATACCGGCACCGCCGGCCAGGTGCTGTCCAGTACGGCGCCGGGGACGGATTGGATTGATCAGTCAACCCTGATTCTGGACCACGGAACTCTGACCGGTCTGACGGACGACGATCATACGCAGTACGCATTACTCGCCGGTCGTGCGGGTGGTCAAACCTTCAATGGTGGAACGAACGCGTCGAACGATCTTACCCTTAGGAGTACCTCACATGTCACCAAAGGCTCTGTCATTCTCGACGACAATACAACCGTAAATGGAACGCTTTCTACCAATACGATCACAGCCACAATGTTGGAAGTCGAAGAATCTCAAACCAGAACAAGTCTGACAGGTACTGAAAAAGGCATGATCCATTTGAACGGTCTTTCACCATCCGGAGCTAATTCCAGTCGGATCACTGCCATTACCCTTTCAGAATCTCTTGCTGCTCCCGATACCCCGGCTTCGATCCTGGGAACCAAGATTACCGATAGCGGGTCGAGTATCTTTTTGGGTACATCCAATGTCTTTGCCTCTGGGATAACCAACACCGCCATGCTGATTGATCCGAACGGTAATGTTGGTATTGGGGTAATCGACCCAGACGCCAAACTTGAAATCAACGGGCAGATCAAAATAACCGGCGGCACGCCCGGCGCGAATAAGGTCTTGACCTCGAATTCGAGCGGGTTAGCGACGTGGGAGACTCCGTCGTCTACTAATACCACCGATAACACGCTGACTATTGCCGCCGACTCTGACGCGAACGAAGCGAGTTCAGCCCTGCTGTTCACTGTCGATAACAGCGAAAAAATGCGAATCGACGATTCCGGCAAGGTGGGTATTGGTACAACATCCCCTCAGGGTCCGATCCACGTCCACGACGGGCTGGGCGGTTATTTAATTTGGTCGTACGAACTCCTTGACGGTACAGCCCAAACTATTATCCCGGACGGTACTGGAGATGTTCAAAGCGTAATTCAGTTCGAAGGGTTGTGGGTGGCGTCTGACAGCGGTACAAACGGGATCGCTACAACAAAGCTGGACAAGGGAAGCAGCCTCACGTTCGGATCGGGAGAAGTGCAAATCACCGTCTTAGCGAACGGAAGCGTTACGATTCAAAGAATATCCGGAATGAAGACGTACAAGATATTCTTAAAGATAATGTGGATTTAAGAGCCTAAAGAGTTTAACCGCTGAGGTCGCGAAGAACGCAGAGATTTGGTTTTTATATGACGAAATCAGTAATTCCAATGGAACGAATAGAAAGAGCAATAATTGTCATCCGGAACCAGAAGGTCTTGCTTGATTTCGACTTAGCTGATTTATATGAGGTTACGACTGGGAATCTAAATAAGGCAGTCAAACGCAATATTGAGCGTTTCCCCGATGATTTTATGTTTCAACTTACTACGGAAGAGTTTACGAACTTGAAGTTCCATTTTGGAATATCAAGATCCTGGGGTGGTAGACGTACCCCACCGCATGCGTTTTCTGAACAAGGGGTCGCGATGCTGTCAAGCGTTTTGAAAAGCACTCGGGCGGTTCAGGTAAACATCGAGATAATGCGAGCATTCGTTCGGCTCAGACAGTTACTCAGCTCAAACGAAGAATTGGCGGGACAGTTGAATAAACTGGAGGAGAAATACGATAAGCAATTTCAGGTCGTATTTAGGGCCATCCGAGAATTGATGAAACCACCGAGTTCCAGTAATTATTTTTCTCACCATGAAGAGCATGAAGAACATGAAGGTAAAGATATAGACAGACTGCTGCAGGTTAGATTTTGATTCGTTGAAACGAATTTTAATCCGGTATGCGTCGCATCCACAAACGTCATATGTTTGATGATGAGTCGCAAATCCTGATTAGATAATCTTTCTAATTCCGAAAGATTTCAAAAATCTTCTTTTCTTCATGACCTTCATGCTCTTCATGGTGAACCGAAAGAATTATTATCATGGAATTTTCAGAGTTATCGAATCGGGTTATCGGTTGCTGTATCGAGGTTCACAAGGAGCTTGGACCGGGTCTACTGGAATCAACATACGAACAGTGTTTGGCTCACGAGCTGAAACTCAACGATATCGCCTTCGCTCTTCAAAAGTCCATGCCAGTTGTCTACAAAGAGGTTAAACTTGACTGCGGATACAGAATCGACCTGCTTATTGAGGACGAAATCTTGATGGAGTTAAAGAGTGTCGAAGCGCTTCTCGGCATCCATGAAGCTCAGTTACTGACGTATATGAAGTTATCCAACATTAAGCAAAGATTTCTGATTAATTTCAACGTCAAAAGATTAAAAGACGGACTGAAAAGCTTTGTTCTTTGAAAGGGAAAAGGGAGATTACTCACCATGAAGGACATGAAGGAAAAGATATAGACAGACTGCCGGAGGTTAGATTTTGATTCGTTGGAACGAATTTTAATCCGGTATGCGTCACATTCACAAACGTCACATGTTTGATGATGAGTCGCATATCCTGATTAGACAATCTTTCGAACTCCGAAAGATTTAAGAATTCTTTTTTTCTTCATGTAGTTGTCGTTCGCGTAGCGCTCACTGCCCCGTACGTACGGAGCCCGTCTTTCCCGCCGAGCGGGATCGGCTCATGCTCTTCATGGTGAAAACAAGCTGTAGTCGGTGCCAGTATTGCATCACAATGGGCTCGCCTTATATTATGGTATTACCCAAAAGTAAGGAGATAATGCTATGATATCGACTATTACTACGAAGGGGCAGGTTACGCTGCCGAAGAAGGTCAGAGAAAAATTAAAATTAGAGGCGGGGGATAAACTCGACTTTTTCGTAACCCGGGAAGGCCATATAGAAGCAGTTCCCGTGAAAGAATCGGCAACTAAGCTTAAAGGGATGCTTCCTCCTGCCAAGGTTAAAAATGTTACTCTGGAACAAATGGAGCAGGGAGTAGCGATGGGAGCGTCACAGAGTGATCGCGATTGACACGAATATCCTGGTTCGATATATCCTCCAGGATGATGACATACAGTCGCCATTGGCATCTGAACTGATCGATGTTCAATGCAGCGAGAAAAACCCGGCGGTTATTAACATGATAGTCCTCTGTGAGTTGATTTGGGTTCTGAGGTTTACCTATAAATACGAGCGAGAGCATTTGGTTCCACTTCTTAAGCAAATTCTGTCGACCGATTGCTTTAATGTTCAAAATTCGTCACTGGTGTGGAAGGCGACTTACGATTTTGAAAATGGGAACGCAGATTTTTCGGATTATTTGATTGCGCATATCAATCGAAGTGACATGGGCGCCAAACTGACCGTAACCTTCGATAAGAAAGCCGGTAAGCATAAGTTTTATAAATTACTGAATTAATCCCACCAGTGGGTTTAATTTCCCGTTCTGCTGTCCAGCACGAATGTAGCAATGTTTCATTTTGGGAAGTTCATACCTCGTGGGCTTGGCCCGAGGTAATTGATTGAGAAAACTCTGGTGGTAGTTGGGACAATATGCACAGAATCAGTCAGTTTTTATTCACCGATTATTCACCATGAAGAGCATGAAGTACTTGAAGAGAAGGATATAGACAGACTGCCGTAGGGCAGATTTTTGATTCGTTGAAACGAATTTTAATCCGGTATGCGTCACATCGACAAACGTCACATGTTTGATGATGAGTCGTATATCCTGATTACGACAATCTTTCTAATTCCGAAATATTTCAAAAATCTGTACCTCCTTCATGTTCTTCTTCTCTTCATGGTGAGCTATTCAGGTTATATCATTATGAAACGCGTAATAAAAGAAAGAGTAACAAGCCTTAGCGAAAACGACCGAAGTTTCGATCGCGAGTTTTGGGACGAAGTCGGACACGAAGGACGATTTTCCGCGATGTGGGAGATGATCCGGGAGAAAGATTTAATTAGGGGGAAAGATGGCAGTCAACCGAGACTACAAAGATCTGTTCAGAATATTCTGCACCGAGAAAGTTGAGTACCTCGTTGTGGGTGCACACGCGGTCGTGTACTACACGGAACCCAGGTATACAAAGGATTTGGATGTGTGGGTGAGTCCGTCGCGTGAAAACGCTGAGCGTGTCTGGCGGGCATTGGCAGAATTCGGTGCACCGTTAATGGGGGTGACGTTGGATGACTTCGGAAATCAGGAAACGATCTATCAACTCGGAATAGAACCGAATCGAATCGACATTCTCATGGGGATTGGCGGCGTTGAATTTGAAGATGCGTGGCAAGACAAGGAAGACAGCACCTATGATGGAATTCCGATATTCATCATCGGTAAGGCCAGCCTCATTGCCGCCAAGAAAGCGGCCGGCCGGCCCCAGGACTTAATCGATATTGAGTGGTTAGAAACCTGATATTTATACTTCCTTCATGTTCTTCCACTCTTCATGGTGACAATAAGTATTACCAAGTTAACAATAAAAATAGGAGCAAAGCATGAGAACCATATTAGCTATCTTCGCAACGGTCACACTGATCTCGATCCCCGTATCGGCAACGATCTGGGTCGTTGATAATAATGCCGGTCACGACAAGGACTTTACCACCCTAGCGGCGGCGCATACCGGCGCCAGTGCCGGGGATACGCTGCACGTTATCGGCTCGCCGACAAGCTACGGCGCTATCACATTGACCAAGCAACTTACTATTATTGGAACGGGCTTTTTCCTTACGTCAAATACGAATTTACAGGCCAGTGCTGTGGGCTCTTACTGCGGGGCCGTAACATTCGATTCCGGGTCCGAGGGATCCATTATTTCCGGCATTTATATCTCTAATGATGTTTGTGTCATCAATACAAGTGACATAACCGTCAAAAGGTGTCGCATTGAATTTGCTCTAAACGGTTTAGGCGTGTGCCGCGTAACGGGCACAGGCCGTTCGAATATCTCGATAATCCAGAATTATATTGAAAATACAAACGGCTTTGGGCTAGGCTTAAGCGTAAGTAGCTCGAACTCGAATATTCTTATCGCGAATAACTACATAGGTACCGCGAATAGTATCAGAGATGCAATAGAAACGTCCAGCGTCAGTGTGATCACCCATAATGTCCTTTTCGGTAATCTCGATGCCGACAACTCGACTATCACCAATAATATCCTCAGAGAGGGGAGTTTCTTCGGCTCGAATAACACGTTTACCAACAATATGGGGAACTCGACGCAATTCGGGACCGACGACGGCAATCTCAGCAGCGTCGATATGAGTACCGTGTTTCAACTAACCGGTAGTACGGATGGGCAGTACCAGTTGATCCCTGGTACCTCGCCTGCATTGGGCGCCGGCGTTGGTGGCGTTGATATGGGGATGTTCGGCGGCTCAACCCCGTATGTGTTGTCCGGAATCCCGGCGGTACCGACAATTTATTCACTGGACGCACGGACTGCGGGGTCAACGAACAGCGGTCTCCCCGTTACCATCAAGATCAGATCGAATGACTAGATTATTTTGCTGGGAGAACGTCCACCAAAATAATCATGAAAATTACTGGCGTAATTTTGGGATTTTTCAATCATAGGCACTATGACACTCGTGATATATACCGAAACCAGTTCGGTTTTCGAAAATCTGATGATCGTCAGTATAAGAGAGAAAATGGAGGGTACATATATGGAACTTGTTTTTGAAATAACTCAAGAAGATGACGGCGGATATACCGCCGAATGTTTATCGGAGGATATCTTCACCCAGGCTGATAACTGGAGTGAACTAAGAAAGAATGTTCAAGAAGCTGTAGATGCTTATTATTTCGACAGTAAGGATCATCCGGCTTCTGTTCGTTTGCACTTAATTCGTGATGAAGTTGTCTTTTGCTCATGAAGTTGCCAAGAGATGTCAGTGGACAGCAGTTAACGAATGCTCTTGTAAAGAAATGGGACTATAAGGTGATGCATCAACGGGGTAGTCACATAATTCTTGAGACCGGAACACCAGGTTCACACCGTATCGCTATACCGAATCATAAATCACTAAGAATCGGGACATTAAATTCGATAATTCGGGCAATCGCAGAACACAAACAAACGTCCAGAGAGCAAATCGTAAAAACACTTTAGGCAACTTTCCAGTGGATAGCCTGCATCAGTCACAGTGTTAGACTGAGGAGAAAACGAATATTGTTCACCATGAAGAACATGAAGGACAGGAAGGGAGAAGCCGAAAAGCAGAATACGATTTGCCGAAGGACAGATTTTTGATTCGTTGAGACGAATTGTAATCTGGTTATGCGTCACATCCACAAACCTGATGTTTGATGATGCGTCGTATATCCTGATTAGACAATCTTTCAGAATACGAAAGATTTCAAAAATCTGTACCCCCTTCATGTCCTTCATGCTCTTCATGGTGAAAAAGAACCAAGTATACTTAATATGACCAGAAAAATCATACTGTCGTTATTGGTGGGTTTCGTCACCCAGTCGCATGCTCTGGATATCGTGGCTGTGGAGTACTTTATCGATACCGACCCCGGATTCGGCTCGGGAACATCCGTCAGCCTCACGAGCGGCTCTGATATCACCGTCAGTTTTACCGCCAACCTCACCGGCGTATCTGACGGCATCCATACACTGTACGTGCGTGGCAAGGACGCGAATCTCGACTGGAGCCTCACCCACACACGTGTCTTCCTCAAAGAAACCCTACTCATCGGCGAGACCGTCCCATCTATCACCAGTGCCGAGTATTTCTTTGATACGGACCCTGGTTTCGGCTCTGGGACCGCGATCACAGTGAGCCCGACCGGCACGTCGGTTGAGGAGAGTTTCACAGCGGACGTTACATCGCTGAGTGTGGGTCCGCATACCCTCGTTGTCAGAGCTTTAGATGCGGCCGGGAATTGGAGTATAGTTCATTCTCGACCCTTTCTTAAAGAGGCCATTGTTGACGGTGACACACTGCCGAACATATCCGCTCTCGAATACTTCATCGCTACGGACCCCGGCTTTGGTTCCGCGACAGCAGTGGGGTCGCTTCCGACAGGCTCAGATATAACCGTTGACTTCACTGCAAGTCTGAGTGGGTTAACTGACGATCAGGATTACGTACTCGGTATTCGCGGCAAAGACGCTGATAACAATTGGAGTCTGGTAAACAGTCACGCGTTTTCAGTGCCTGCAGTCAACAGATGGGTCGGTGCCAGCACCGGCGACTGGGATGTCACGAGCAACTGGAGTTTGGGCACGGTTCCACAATCGACGGAGACCGCTTTAATCGATACCGTCGGCGTTACAGTTACCCACGACACCGGGACCGACTCGATTAGTATCCTCGATATCGTATCCGGTTCTACGCTCATAATCAGCGGCGGCAGTTTGGATGTCGGATCAGCATCGGTAATCGCGGGAGACGTGACTTTGTCTGGTGGTACGCTTCAGGGGGCAGGGGATATAACGATCAACGGTGCGTTCGGTTTTTATAATTCGTCCACCATCGCAGGGAGCAGCGCGTCGTTAACCACCACGGGTACAACAACCATATCATCGGGGATCAACATTGCCGACAAGGACTGGATCAATCAGGGCACGGTGACCCTTTCAGGGACGGCCGAGTTGAAGCTTTTCAGCAGCAACGACAACTTTACCAATGACACCGGTGCTACTTTCAATATGAACTCGACCGCCAGCACCCCCATTTCCAACACATTCGCGGCTAGTGTTTTTGATAATAAGGGTACCTTTAATAAGAATGGATCATCCGGCGGAGTTCAGGAAATTACCAGCGGAGTTACCTTTAATAATACCGGCACTGTCAATGTTAATACGGGGGAACTGAGAGTGAGTAGCGGCGGAACCGACACGGGAGTCTGGGATGTAGATTCAGGCGCCACTCTGGATTTCTTTTCAGGCACCCGCGATCTTAATTCGGGCTCCGATATCGCGGGACTCGGGACCCTGGATGTCAGCGGTGGTACGGTAAGTGTGAACGATGGATTCAGTATTTCTACCGGTGGGACAATCGGCGTTAGCGGCGGGACGTTAAACCTGACGCCGACAACACCTATTACGACGTTTTCAAGCGCAATATCTGTCACAAATGGTGGAACCTTGAGTCTGGCCAACGGCGCGACGTTTAGTGCTGGCTTGACGCTGGATGCCGGCGACTTAATCGCGCCAGGCGCGGTGACGGTGAATGGGGCGTTCAGTTTTACCAATAATTCCAGTTTTTCCGGAAGCGGCGCAATTACGACCACCGGCACGACGACGGTCTCCTCCGGAACCACCAATGACGTGAGCAAAGACTGGACGAATCAGGGGACGGTGACTTTGAGTGGATCGTCAAAAATACGCGTGGACGCATCTGATTTCGTTAACGATACGGGTGCTGTCTTTAACTATAGTTCGAGTAATTCTGAGGCAATCTCTCATTTCAACAGTGGGTCTACGTTCGAAAATCGGGGGACGTTCAACAAAACTTCATCGGGGCATCAAAATATTTCCTCGAGTGTAACCTTCAGTAACACCGGGACAGTCAATATAACCGGCGGTAATTTGACGGTAAGAACATTTCCGTCGAATGCGGGCACATTGAATATTGCCTCCAGTAGGACATTGGTCATTGAGGGCTCAGCTTTCGCGAATACCTCCAGCGGCACCATTCAAGGCACGGGTACGGTGGATGTCGCCTTCGTTACGGGCGACTTGCTGACCAATTCCGGCACCATCAAGCCTGGCGGCTCCGCCGGTACGCTTTCTATCACGGGTAACGTAACCCTTGATTCAACGTCTGTTATCGAGATCGAACTGGGCGGTACAACCGCCGGGACCTTGCACGACGTTCTCGCCATTTCGGGGACAGCTACTCTGGCTGGTACGATGAACGTTTCGAATATCAGCCCGTTTATCGCTGCGACCAATGACGCGTTTCAGGTTATGACATTCGCGAGCCGCAGCGGCACGATTACCACCGTGACCCCCCCGTTCGGCGCAACGCTGGCTACTGCCCATAATACCGCCGACATCACCTTGACTGCGACGGTCGTCAGCCTAAACGAGTGGGACACCGACAGCAGCGGTGATTGGAATACTGCTGGCAACTGGAGTCTGAACCATGTGCCGCTGTCGAGCGAGGCGGTCCTAATCGATCGATCCGCCGGCACGTACACGATCACAGTCGGTAACGGGGTAGCGGCGGTCGCCGATCAACTGATGTCCGAGGAAAATATTGTGATCGCCGGCGGGTCCCTGGACGTGACGAATGCCTTTGACGTGAATGCGAATCTAACGTTTACCGCCGCTTCCACTATCGACGGCAATGCTTGCGAAAGCAGCGGCGTAGATAATACGATTATCAATAACGGTGTGATCGTCACCTGCGACTGCGATCTTGGGACCTACACTAACGGTTGGGAATTGAACGATCTGACGCTGACCGGTACAATCGCTCATCCTGCCGAAGACACCGACGGCGCGGTAGTTTCGGTCGCGGGCGATATGACTGTTAATGCTGCGGGTTCTATCAATGTGGATTCCCTGGGTTTTGACGGGGGCAGTGAGCTTGAGGTCGGTGATGGCACCGGCGGCGGTACCGGTGACAAGGGGGTCGGCGGCGGATATGGTGGTACCGGCGGTTCTAACGGAAACGATGCGGGAGGTACAGCCCATGGATCATTGTCCTTACCCGCGCTATTGGGATCCGGTGGTTCCGGCACTGAAGATGGGGCGATCGACTCGAAAGGCGGCGATGGCGGGGGATTAATCAAACTAGTTGTCAGCGGGACACTCACCCATAACGGCACAATATCGGCAGATGGCGGGGTCGGTTTTAAGGTGAGCGGAGGAAACGACAGAGCGGCTGGTGGTGGCTCGGGCGGGTCTATCCAGATATCAGCTGGCGTATTCGCTGGCACGGGAACTATCGGAGCGGATGGGGGAG
The DNA here is from genome assembly GCA_021772635.1 of Verrucomicrobiota bacterium. Classification (GTDB taxonomy): domain Bacteria; phylum Verrucomicrobiota; class Lentisphaeria; order JABSQK01; family JAJFLO01; genus JAJFLP01. The sequence goes on from JAJFLP010000045.1 coordinate 23,634, forward strand.
ATGAATTTGGCGACGGCGGCTCAGGAGGTGGCGGGCGGATAGCGGTCCATTATGACACGAAAACTTTTACCGGCACCTTTTCCGCGACTGGCGGTCAGGTCGCCGCCGCTGGTGAATATGGCGGTGCCGGTACGATATACCTGAAGGATAACGCTGCGTCAGTTTTCGATTTAACGATCGATAACGGTGCCACCCTGGCCAGTGCGAGTACTCCAGTGAGTGTAGCTGCGGACTTTGGCGGTAACACGATTCAAAACCTGACCGTTAACTATTCCAGCCCAACTTTCACCGGGTCATTGGCGCCCGTGAGTTTTACCAGTACGAATTTCGATATGACGATCACTGGGGCTTTCACAGTTCCAGATTTTGACCTCACAAACTCCACCGCGACGATTAGCGGATCCTTAACCGCATCCGACGCAATCGTTCTTACGGGTTCAATCGTCACTGTTGGTGACACCTTCACACTTGACGATACTTTGACTCTCGCCAGCAGCAGTTTAACCGTGGCCAATACGCTCACGGACTTAACAACGACGCTAACCAGCATCTCCTTCAGTGGTACGTCCTCTTTGACGGTGCCAGCGGTAACCACCATCCAGGATCTGACGATCCCGAGTGGTACTACCGTCGCGCACCCCGCGGAGAATACTTCTGGACTAACCATAACGGCACCGAATCTGACGGTTGACAGCGGTGGTTCGATTAATGTGGATTCCAAAGGTTTCGACGGCGGCAGTGAGCTTGAGGTCGGTGACGGCACCGGCGGCGGTACCGGTGACAAAGGGGTCGGCGGCGGATACGGCGGTACCGGCGGTTCTAACGGCAACGATGCGGGAGGTACAGCCCACGGGTCGTTGTCCTTACCCGCGCTATTGGGATCCGGTGGTTCCGGTACTGAAGATGGGGCGATCGACTCGAAAGGCGGGGACGGCGGGGGATTTGTCAAACTAGTTGTCAGCGGGACGCTAACCCATAACGGCACAATATCGGCAGATGGCGGGATCGGGTTTAAGGTGAGAGGAGGAAACGACAGAGCGGCTGGTGGCGGCTCGGGCGGGTCTATCCAGATATCAGCGGGCGTGTTCGCTGGCACGGGAACTATTGGAGCGGATGGGGGCGATAAATTCGGCGACGGTGGTTCAGGAGGCGGTGGAAGGATCGCGGTCCATTACGACACGAAAACTTTTACCGGCACCTTTTCCGCGAGTGGCGGTCAAGTAGCGGATACCGGTGAGTTCGGTGGTGCCGGTACGATATACCTGAAGGATAACGCTGCGTCAGTTTTCGATTTAACGATCGATAACGGTGCTATCCTGGCCAGTGCGAGCACTCCAGTGAGTGTAGCTGCGGACTTTGGCGGTAACACCATTCAAAACCTGACCGTTAACTATTCCAGCCCAACTTTCACCGGATCGATATCCCCCTCAAATTTTACCAGCACGAATTTCGATTTGGCCGTCACCGGGGCTTTAACCGTTCCAGATTTTGACATCACCAACTCCACTGCGACGATTAGCGGATCCTTAACCGCATCCGACGCAATCATTCTTACGGGCTCAACCGTCACGGTTGGTGACACCTTTACACTTGACGATACTCTGACTCTCGCCAGCAGCAGTTTAACCGTGGCCAATACGCTCACGGACCTAACGACGACTCTCACCAGCATCACCTTCAGCGGCACGTCCTCTTTGACGGTGCCAGCCATAACCACCATCCAGGATCTGACGATCCCGAGCGGTACTACCGTCGCGCACCCCGCGGAGAATACTTCTGGACTAACCATAACGGCGCCGAATCTGACGGTTGACAGCGGTGGTTCGATTAATGTGGATTCCAAAGGTTTTGACGGGGGCAGTGAGCTTGAGGTCGGTGACGGCACCGGCGGCGGTTCCGCGGGGAACGGCGTCGGCGGCGGTTATGGCGGCAAGGGTGGCCCAAATGGTGGTAGTAGCGGCGGCACGGCCCACGGGTCGTTGTCCTTACCTGCTCTATTGGGATCCGGCGGTTCCGGTACTGAAGATGGCGCGAGCGATTCGAAAGGCGGGGACGGGGGGGGATTTGTCAAACTAGTTGTCAGCGGGACACTAGCCAACAACGGCACAATATCGGCGGATGGCGGGGTCGGGTTTAAGGTGAGAGGAGGAAACAACAAACCAGCTGGTGGTGGTTCGGGCGGGTCTATCCAGATATCAGCGGGCGTGTTCGCTGGCACGGGAACTATTGGAGCGGATGGGGGCGATTACTTCGGCGACGGCGGCACAGGTGCCGGCGGACGGATCGCGGTCCATTACGACACGAAAACTTTTACCGGCACCTTTTCCGCGAGTGGCGGTCAGGTTGGTAACACGGGTGAATACGGCGGCGCCGGTACGATTTACCTGAAAGATAATGCCGCATCAGTTTTTGATTTGACCATCGCCAACGACACTAACGCCGCCAATGCGACGACGCCATTGAGTGTTGCCTCTGACTTCGGCGGAAACAATGTTGGAATTTTCACCGCAACCAACGCATCCCCAACTATTACCGGCGCAGCGACGCTGGATGGAATCGGAACCTTAAGCGGTTCGACTGTAACTGTCAGTGACGCACTGACAGTCAATAGTATCCTAACGGTTGCGTCTGGCACGTTGTCGTTTGCCGGCGCCAGTACGAACAATGGGACTATTGACGTCCAGTCGGGCGCTACCGTTACGGGAACCGGCGCGTCGTTCGACAACGCGAACGGCGGCACCATCAAGGGCGCCGGCACCCTGGTGGTCTCCAGTACAACCTTCACCAACTCCGGCACCATTGGGCCGGGCGCTTCAGCCGGCACGCTAAGTATCACCGGGAACGTAGCTTTGGCTTCGACCTCTGTTATAGATATTGAGTTGGAGGCCGTGGCAACCTTCGATGTCCTGGCGATCTCCGGAACCGCGGCTCTCAACGGAACGTTGAATGTCACCTATCTCGGGGGATACACACCATCCGTAAGTGACGACTTTGCGGTGATTACCAATGTCGGGACGCAGTCAGGGATGTTCAGCTCTGTAAGCGTTCCGTTTGGCAGCATCTTCAGCACTGCGTATAACGCCAATGACGTCACTTTAACTGCGACATCCGCCTCGACTGTTAACGAATGGGACACCGACAGCAGTGGTGATTGGAATACCGCTGGCAACTGGAGTCTGAACCATGTGCCGCTGTCGAGCGAGGCGGTCCTAATCGATCGATCCGCCGGCACGTACACGATCACGATCAGCAGCGGGACCCAAGCCGTTGCTCAGTTATCGTCTGAGGAAAATATCGTCATCTCCGGCGGTTCATTGGATATTGCCGGAGATTCCACGATTAATGGGGACTTCACACTCTCCGGCGGGACTTTGCAGGGGGCGGGAGATTTGACGGTCACCGGTACCTTCGGTTGGAGTGGCGGTACCATGAGCGGAACCGGGACGACGACGATTCCGTCAGGCGGCGCATTGAATATAAGCGGAGCAAGTGATCACCTTTTTGATACGCGCACGATAAATAATTCAGGGACAACCACCTTTACAGCGACGAGTGCTGGAGATTTGGACTTTGCGAACGGTGCAGTATTCAATAACCTTTCCGGGGGGGTCTTTGATATTCAGAGTGACAGCGTCGTGCTTGATTTTATTGCGGGGACAGAGGGCGCGTTTAATAATGTCGGGACGTTGCGAAAAAGCGCTGGTACCGGTACCTCAACAATCGATATTGCGTTTAATAATACAGGTGCCGTGGATGTCCAGACGGGTACGCTTAGCCTGACCAAAGGAGGAGCGAGCGATAACGGATTTAGCGGGGCAGCGGGGACAACCCTGGAGTTTGGCGGTGGCACGCATACGTTGAACGCGGGGGCGACGGTGAGTATCCCCAATGTCATCTTTAGCAGCGGCACGGTGAGCCTGAGTGACAGTTATAATGCAACGACGAACACAACAGTGAGTGGCGGTACCGCCAATTTTAATGGCACTGTTACGAGTGTTGGCAGTTCTGTGACGGTGAGCAATGGCACAGCCAATTTTAGCAGTGCGTCCTCGATTAGTACCGTCACCGCTACCCTAGCAGGCGGTACGCTTACAGGTAGCAGTTCCGTAACCGTTACAGGCACCCTCAACTGGAGCGGCGGTACGATGAGCGGAACGGGGGCGACAGTCATTCCATCAGGCGGTGCATTCAATATAAGCGGAGCAAGTGATCACCTTTTTGATGCGCGCACGATAAATAATTCAGGGGCCGTCACCTTTACAGCGACGAGCGCTGGAGATTTGGACGTTGCGAACGGCGCAGTATTTAACAACCTGTCCGGCGGGGTTTTTGATATTCAGAGCGACAGCGTCGTGCTTGATTTTAATGCGGGGACAGAGGGTGCGTTTAATAACGTCGGGACGTTGCGAAAAAGCGCTGGTACCGGTACCTCAACAATCGATATTGCGTTTAATAATACAGGTACCGTGGATGTCCAGACGGGTACGCTTAGCCTGACCAAAGGAGGAACGAGCGATAGCGGTTTTAGCGGGGCGGCGGGCACGTTGCAATTCGGAGGAGGAACGCATGTGTTGAACTCGGGTGCGACCATCAGTATTCCGAACGTCGTATTCAGTAGTGGAACCGCGACGTTGAACGACGACTACAATGCGACGACGAGTACAACAGTGAGTGGCGGTACCGCCAATTTTAACGGCACTGTCACGAGTATTGGCAGTTCTGTGACGGTAAGTTTTGGTACCGCCAATTTTAGCAGTAGCTCGTCGATCAGTACGACCACCGCTACATTATCAGGTGGTACAATAAACGGGAGCAGCTTGTTAACAGTTACCGGTACGTTCGGTTGGAGTGGCGGTGACATGAGCGGAACCGGGACGACGACGATTCCGTCAGGCGGCGTATTGATTATAAGCGGAGCAAGTGATCACCTTTTTGATACGCGCACGATAAATAACTCAGGGACAACCACCTTTATTGCGACGAGTGCTGGAGATTTGGACTTTGCGAACGGCGCAGTATTTAACAACCTGTCCGGCGGGGTCTTTGATATTCAGAGTGACAGCGTCGTGCTTGATCTTGGTTCGGGGACAGAGGGTGCGTTTAATAATGTCGGGACATTGCGAAAAAGCGCTGGTACCGGTACCTCAACAATCGATATTGCGTTTAATAATACAGGTACCGTGGATGTTCAGACCGGTACGCTTAGCCTGACCAAAGGAGGAACGAGCGATAGCGGTTTTAGCGGGGCGGCGGGCACGTTGCAATTCGGAGGAGGAACGCATGTGTTGAACTCGGGTGCGACCATCAGTATTCCGAACGTCGTATTCAGTAGCGGAACCGCGACGTTGAACGACGACTACAATGCGACGACAAGTACAACAGTGAGCGGCGGTACCGCCAATTTTAACGGCACTGTCACGAGTATTGGCAGTTCTGTGACGGTAAGTTTTGGTACCGCCAATTTTAGCAGTAGCTCGTCGATCAGTACGACCACCGCTACATTATCCGGTGGTACAATAAACGGGAGCAGTTCCGTAACCGTTACAGGCACCCTCAACTGGAGTGGCGGTGACATGAGCGGAACCGGAACGACGACGATTCCGTCAGGCGGCGTATTGATTATAAGCGGAGCAAGTGATCACCTTTTTGATACGCGCACGATAAATAACTCAGGGACAACCACCTTTACCGCGACGAGTGCTGGAGATTTGGACTTTGCGAACGGCGCAGTATTTAACAACCTGTCCGGAGGGGTCTTTGATATTCAGAGCGACAGCGTCGTGCTTGATCTTGGTTCGGGGACCGAGGGTGCATTTAACAATATAGGTACGCTGCAAAAAAGTATCGGCACCGGAGTGTCGACGATTGATATTGCTTTTACCAATACCGGAACCGTGGATATCCAGACCGGGACGCTCAAGTTAACGAGAGGTACCTTCGATAATGCATCGGGCGCCACGATTCAGGGATCAGGCACCCTTGATGTCTCGACGATAACATTCACCAACTCCGGTACCATCGCGCCGGGTGCGTCATCGGGAACTCTCAACATTACCGGAAACGTCACTCTCAATTCGTCGAGTGTCATCGAAATCGAGTTGGCTGCAACAGCAACATTTGACGTTCTCGCGATTTCCGGGACCGCGGTGCTAGATGGAACGCTTAATGTTACCTATCTCGGCGGCTACCTGCCAGCGGTCAGCGACGACTTTGCAGTGATAACCAATGTCGGGGCTCAGTCAGGGACCTTCAGCACGGTAAGTGTGCCGTTTGGCAGCACCTTCACCACTGCGTATAATTCGAACGACGTCACTTTGACGACAACAGCGGCCTTCGCTCTTAATGAGTGGGACGCTACTGGCAGTGGCGATTGGGAAACCGGGAGTAACTGGAGTTTAGACCATGTCCCGACTTCGTCTGAAGCAGCGCTAATCGATCTGGCTGGCGGACCGTTTTCAATAACCATCAGCAGTGGCGCTCAAGCAGTTGCCTTATTGTCATCCGCAGAGAATATCGTCCTTTCGGGCGGTTCTTTGGACATCGGTGGAGAATCCACAATCAACGGAGATTTTACACTCTCCGGCGGGACACTCCAGGGCGTGGGAGAGCTCACTGTATCCGGTACCTTCAATTGGAGCAGCGGTACCATGAGCGGATCTGGAACGACTACGGTACCGTCAGGAGTAGCGTTGAATCTCAGTGGGTCGACCGGGAAAGTTCTTGATGGAAGAACCTTGAACAATTCTGGTACAGTTACGTATACTGCGACAAGCTCGGGGAGTGTGTTCTTAAATAACTCGGCGATATTCAATAATCAGTCCGGCGGTGTTTTTGATATTCAGAGTGACAATTTCGCACTTGATACAAGCGGAGGTACAGCAGGGGAGTTTAACAACGCCGGAACCTTTCAGAAGAGCGCCGGCGCTGGCACGTCAGAGATCGACATTGCGTTTAATAACAACAGCGGCACGATAGCTGTTACCACCGGTATCCTTAACCTCTCTGCCGGAGGAACCCATTCCGGCACATTCACGGGTGGGGGGACCGGCCCGAACTTCGCCGGCGGTATTCACGATATGAGTGCAGTTACCCAAGTCGAAGGCAGCCTGAATACCACGAACGGTACGGTTGTGAGCGGTCAGTAAATGACTCGAAAAATTAAGTATTACATCATAACCAGGATGGTCATGCCACATTGTAGCACATGCGTCCCGCTTGTGAAAAGGAAAAAATATCATGACCAAGATGGTCATGGCACGTTGTGACACGAGCATCTTGCTCGTGGAGAGACTACGAAAATATATCATGACCAGGATGGTCATGGCACATTGCACGACAAAATGATCGACTGGGAGTCATTGAAGGTTCGGGAAGGTGCGTATCTACCGCATTGGACATGCGAAAACGCCATTTACCACGTCGTGTTTCGACTCGCGGACTCACTACCAAAAAGCGTACTCGAATCATGGAGCCGTGAGCGAGATGCGATCGTCGAAGTGGCTCAGCAGATGAGGCGCGGGCTTAGTGAAACCGAAGAAAAGCGACTGGTGTATCTGCATTCTGAGAATGTGGAGAAATACCTCGACGCAGGGCACGGTGAATGTCTGCTAATGAGGTCAGAATTTGCGGAGTTGGTGGCCAACGCGCTAAAGCATTTCGACGGTGAACGCTATCGATTGCACGCTTGGTGTCTTATGCCGAATCACGTGCATATAATAGTGGATATGATCGACTCGTATAAGCTGTCAGAAGTTGTTCATAGCTGGAAGTCGTTCACATCTAATATTGTGAACAGAACACTTGGTCGTAACGGGCAACTCTGGCAGCGTGAGGCGTACGATCATATTATTCGAAGCGAAAAAGAGTATCGATTTCAGTTGAGTTATGTACTCGATAATCCGGCCAAGGCTGGGTTGAAAAACTGGCTGTGGGTTTGGCCGAAGCTTTGAGGGTTTCACAATGTGACACGAGCATCTTGCTCGTGGTAGGACTACGAAAAAATATCATGACCAAGATGGTCATAGCACGATAGGTAACACCTATGAGTAATAAGAAAATTATCATTCTCTTCGTTGCCCTCGTAACCGCGGGTGCGGTGATGTATGCGGCCGTTCGAACGGGTGGAGTGTATACGCAGGAGACCGAATCGATTGGTGCCGGAGGTGGTACTTCTTCGGGCGGGGTGTACTCGAATCAGACGAGTATGAGCACGATCTCCGGTAGTTCAAGCGGCGGCGTATACTCGAATTCAACCGGGTTTGCGGCGATAAGTGCCGCAAATCCACCGATCGCGAATGATGATGAGTTCACGGTCGCGGAAGATAGCGGGACAACGAATCTGGATGTGCTGGCGGACGACTCGATTCTTCCGGACGTCGGGGAGACCCTCACGATTACAGCGGTTAGTGCGGGGTCCGATGGAGGTACGATTGCGATCGCGGGAGGGGGGACGTCGATCGACTACGCGCCGGCAACAAACTTCACGGGAGATGAGACGTTTACGTATACGATTAACGACGGAACCGTCGGCAGCGATGATACAGCAACCGTGACGGTTACCGTTACCAGCGTGAATGACGCGCCGGTCCTGGATAATACAGGCGATATGACGCTCACTGCGGTCAACGAAGATGACACTAGTGTCACAATCACAGGCGCGACCGTTGCAGACATTATTTCAAGCGCAGGTGGCGATCGGATTACAGATCCGGATTCGGGAGCGGTCGAAGGGATTGCTGTGGTCGGAGCGGATAGAGCCAACGGGAGTTGGGAGTACTCGACGGACGGCGGAACTAATTGGAGTCTCTTCGGGACACTTTCTGACAGTTCGGCCACCTTGTTAGATGATGCAGCAACAACCCGTCTCCGATTCGTGCCGAACGGAGATTTTAACGGATCGTCGACGGTTATATTCCGGGCATGGGACCTGACTTCGAATTCATTTGGTGATACAGGCGTCGACGTGTCGACGAATGGTAATACCACTGCGTTTAGTGCGGCTACCGAGGTTGCGACGGTTACGGTGATCCCGGTGAACGATGCGCCGGTGTTGGATAATACCGGCACGATGCGATTGACGTCGATCAGTGAGAACGAAGCGAGTGGCACGAACAGCGGAACGTCAGTATCGGCGATTATTGCGAGCGCCGGGGGTGACCGGATTACGGACGTGGATGACAGTCGGGCGGCTGAAGGTATTGCCGTAACGTCGGTGGACAATGCTATTGGAACCTGGGAGTACTCGACGGATACCGGTGCGAACTGGAGCGCTTTCGGTGCGGTTTCAGGTAATGCTGCAACGTTGTTGGGTGAGGACGCGGCGAATCGAGTGCGGTTTGTCCCAGGTTTGAACTCTGTTGGCACGGCGACGATTAGTTTTCTAGCGTGGGATCAAACTTCAGGCACCAACGGAGACATCGGGGTTGATGTTTCGACGAATGGCGGGACGTCAGCGTACAGTACGGCTACTGAATCGGCGCAGATCAATATCAACCCGGCGACTATTTACGTCGACGCATCCGCAACGAGCGGGGAGGATACGGGCCTGACGTGGGGGAATGCGTTTCTTGCTTTGCAGGACGCTTTGACTTTCGCCTCGGAGGGCCATGGTACAATAGACGAGATCTGGGTTGCAAACGGATCGTATCTTCCGGGTGCGGCGAGAGCGGACACGTTTCAGCTTCAGAACAACCTCGGCGTTTATGGCGGATTTGCCAGCGGCGAGACAATGATTAGTCAGCGGGATGTTTCGAACAACCGTTGCATTCTAAGTGGGGATGTAGATGAGAACGGCAGTGCCTCAGGGAACAGCTACCATGTGGTGACGGGCACGGGGACGGATAATACCGCGATCCTCGACGGGTTTATTGTCACAGGGGGTAATGCGGACGGTTCAGGGAGTTTATCGCGCGGCGGCGGATTGATCAATGACGGGAGTAACCCGACCCTGACGAATTTGGTGTTCAAACGTAATCAGGCGTCAGATAAGGGTGGAGCGATATATAATACGAATAGCGCAATGCCAATGATTGATGGATGTACGTTCACCGATAACTCAGCATCAATCGGTGGGGCGATTGCGTTTGAGAGCAATTCTTCTTGTGTCGTAACCGATAACGTATTCGCCGGTAACATTGCGACTTCGAACGGCGGCGCTCTCGCTTGTTTCGGGTCGTCACCGCATATCGGGAACGGATTATTTATAGGAAACTCCGCAGTAGATGGAGGCGCGGTGTACGCGGCAAGTTCATCCGGCCCGCGCTTTGTTAATTGCACAATCACGGAGAATCACGCTGCAGGCGGTGTAGGCGGCGGGATCGCGGTGAATGATGGTCCGTCGATTTTGGAAGTTATCAATACGATTTTGTGGGCGAACAGTGCGTCGACGGCCGTAACAAGTGATGTGTCGGTATTCGATTCGGAGTCCGTCACTTTTAAGCATTGTGACGTTGCAGCGTCGAACGGGAGCGGCGCAAGCTGGGCGACAGCGCTTGGAACAGACGCAACCGGAAATATCGACAGTGACCCAAAATTCGATGGCGGCGGCGCGACAAGTACCTCGTCAGCTAGCGCTACATTCGATTCAGCGACTTGCGCGACAACGATTACGGACAGTACAGGATTATTCACCGTGAACGCTTTGGCTGGAAAATATTTGAATCCGGATACATCTCAAATTCAGCAGTTCCCTATTCTAAGTAATACGGCGACTACAATTACGTTCCTGGGGGACTTTCTGGCCGCCTCCGGTGCAATGTATCTGGTTTACGACTATCAGTTGGAGAGCGGCTTGTCGCCTTGCATCGATTCCGGTTTCGGCGATTCAAGTACCGAATTTCCGTTGGTGCCAACGACGGATCTCTCAGGTAACGCTCGGGTTGATCATCCGATTTTTACCGCGAATACAGGTGTTGGTGATCCGATGTATGTGGATATGGGCGTATTCGAAAGCCAGGGAACGGAGATCGTTATTTCCGAATGGGCAGTTTCTGCTACCCACGGTGCGGGTGCGGGCGACGTGTCGATAGCGATGCAGAACGGCGACTCAACAGGGCGCGCGTGTATCGGGTGTACCTTGAGGATAACATTCTCCGGAGCACTTGCGCCGGGGACAGTGAACACAAGTGTCCTTACAATTTCCGGGATAACTAACGGCGATCTTTCGTCCACGATCAGTTCAGTCTCTCTTGAGAACAGTGATCAGACATTGGTTATCGGTTTTTCTGCTGACCTGCCAGACATCGACAGGTATACGCTGGAAGTAGCCTCTACGGTTACGGATGCTGGCAGTACTCCGATTGCAGGATTACGGACGATTGCGATTGGCATATTGAGTGGTGACGTGAATAATGATGGGATCGTGAATATTGGTGACTCACTGGGGGTACGCGCCCGGAGCGGCTCAATATTCACAACCGAACTTGCCGGTTACGACGCGAATTTGGACGGGATTCTGAATGTCGGGGATTCACTATATGTTCGCGCGCGCAGTGGGCGTATTCTACCGGGAGAAACCGGGCAGTAGTCACCCGCAGGCGAGACGGCCGTGACAAACTAAGAAGTAAGTAGGCAGAAAAGGACTAAAAACTTGGATCACCATGAAGAAAAGAAGAGCATGAAGGGGGAAAATAACTTTTTATTCTTAAAACTCTTCATGTCCTTCGTTTCTTCATGGTGATAAAGAGGATTTATCTTGTTTACCCGATGGTCGAATCTTCGGAGGACCTGTACTTGATTGTATAACGGTTTCGAACAATATTCAGGCAACATAGTTGCTTTTTTACTCAGTTAAATTGAACAAAATCGAGGACCAATTAACGATGAAACGACTTTGGAAGCAATCGGCAAAAGACTGGATCGTAATCCTCTGTCTGCTGTCCGTGGGGATTGTGTCCTCTGGACACGCGGCATCGTTTACGATCAATATATTCTTTGACAACGGCGGGCAGAAGGAAACCTCAGTAAATGCTTTCCCCGGCGATACGTTGAACTTGTTTACCGAGGTGACGACTGACCAGACCGTTGCCGGGTTGGAGTACCGAATCACAATGCCGACCGCAGGGTGGACTCTGCAATCACGCGATTATTTTGGTAATGGCTGGGAATCGATAGATGTCGATTCAAATAGTGACGATACAAGTGGGCCATCGCCATCGAAGCTTTCCCAGGAGATAATTGCCGGATCTGATGGAGATATCACTGTTCCCCCGGAATTCTACACGCCAACCGCAGCATTGGATTTTAGATTCAACTCCCTGGTCCAGTCGTCCGGGACGAAGACCGGAACCTTCAAGATCGAGGATCTTTCGGTTACGATTCCAAGTAATATTTCACAGCAGGCGCACCTTTGGGATCTTTCGTTCTTTGGCGCATTCGATGGCGGAGGAGGTAGCGTTACCGACGGAGGCACCACGGTCACTGTCAACGACTTCACGTTTCAGGTGATCCCCGAGCCGTCGACGTACGTGATGATGGCTGTAATGTTGCTCGGAATCACGGCGTATGGTCGAAGAAAGAAGCCAGTTGGTAGGAGGCAGGTTTCAGAGGTTATGGGCTGGAGTAAAGAGTAACTAGTAAGTAGGTTAGGAGAGAGAAGCTAAAGAAAGCACGAAATTCGGAACAAAAGCCATTCCAAAATAACCCCAACAGCACGGTCGTGCCTTCACAATGACGTTTCGCGTACGTGATCACGTTAAATTGCAAGCGAATGCCAGAATTAAGAGAGAGCATTTTGCTACCATGAAGAGCATGAAGGTCATGAAGGAAAAAAGATTATCTAATCGGGATATCCGACCCATCATCAAACATGATTTGTGGATGTGACGCATACCGGATTAAAATTCGTTTCAACGAATCAAAAATTTAACCTACGGCTATCTGTCGTTTCTTTACCTTCAAGCCCTTCATGCTCTTCATGGTGAATAAAAAGGCTTACCCCCAGGCTCCAGGTTTCGTCGCCGAGTAACCTTCAAGAATTTCTTTCCCGTTTCAGAATCCTAAAAGTTTCATCGTAGATCTGCGCTCGTGGGCCAATTGCTATGATCTGGATTTCGGTATTAGATGATATGCGATAGATGATTCTGAAACGACTGACACGAAAACTGCTGAGCCCCCGCAAATCACCCTTCAGTACCTTCCCGGACTCCGGATCTTTTGATATGGTGTTTAACGACGCCTTAATCTTCTTCTTTAGATGCGGGTGCGTCTTGCGTATTAAATCTACAATATCATTCGGAACTCTCAGTCGACGTTGATCAGGCATTAGTCGATTTTGTCTTCGAAGAGCTCGTTAAGCGTATACAGGTTCGTCTTACCATCCTTATACGCCTTTAACCCATTCTGTATTTCTTCAGTAAATGTGTGATTCGACTGTATAGCGATCGTTTCTTTCCAGTTCTCGAACTCGTCCGGGCTGACTAACACAGCGGCGGGCGACCCGTTCTTAGTGATAATGATCTCCTCATCTGACGACTTAACTTTCTCAATAAGCGCGCTCAACTTCATTTTTGCTTCTGATACCGACAGTATTTGCATGGTTTCGATCCCCGAAAATTAAGGGCTTAATTATGGTTGACTAGAATATAGGCCAATGTAGCCAAAACAAGGAAACTTTCAATTGACAATGGGTAATGAAAGGTAGGAGTTCAGTGCAGGATGGCGTAATACACGGTAACGGAACACACAGAAGAATGCCGGAACTAAGAGAGCATTTTTCTACCATGAAGAATAGAAGGCCATGAAGAAGATTCTTTGATAACCAAAGAATCTTTCAAATTTACCTTCATGCTCTTCATGGTGAAAATAAAAGTTTGTCGCTTAGGTTGTTACCGTGTTCTTGGCTCTTTTAGTACCGGTAGTGATCCGGTTTATACGGGCCGTCAACAGGAACACCGATATAGTCGGCTTGGGCCTGCGAGAGTTTCGTGAGTTTCACGCCGATCTTCTCCAAATGCAGCCGGGCGACTTCCTCATCCAAGATCTTCGGCAACACATGGACACCGATCGGGTGGTTGTTTTCCCAAAGATCGATTTGCGCGAGCGTCTGGTTCGTGAAAGAATTGCTCATGACAAAGCTCGGATGGCCCGTTGCGCAGCCTAGATTGACGAGTCGACCTTCAGCGAGAAGATAAATACTGTGCCCATCGGGATAGGAGTACTTATCGACCTGGGGTTTGATATTCAGGGATTTAATCCCGGGCCACTCGTTGAGCTGGCGAACCTGAATTTCATTATCGAAATGGCCGATGTTACAGACGATCGCCTGGTCTTTCATGCCTGCCATATGCTCCGCCGTAATTATGTCTGCGTTACCGGTGGTGGTTACATAAATGTCACCCTCAGCCAGAGCGTCTTCGACGGTTGTGACCTTAAACCCCGCCATTGACGCTTGCAGCGCGCAGATCGGATCGACTTCGGTCACAATCACACGACATCCGAGGCCGACAAGCGATTGAGCACAACCTTTGCCGACGTCACCGTATCCGCAAACGACTGCAACTTTGCCTGCGATCATCACGTCTGTGGCGCGCTTTATCCCGTCTACTAAAGATTCGCGGCAGCCGTACAGGTTGTCGAACTTCGATTTCGTGACGGAGTCATTAACATTGATCGCCGGGACGAGGAGTTCTCCCTTTTCGTGCATCTGATAAAGGCGGTGAACCCCGGTTGTTGTTTCTTCGGACACGCCCTTCCAATCTTCAACGACCCTGTGCCAGTGCCCAGGCTCATCTTTTAACGTTTGCTTCAATAAGTTGTTAATGATCATTAACTCTTCGTTATCGGTGGGTTCATCGAGAATGGACGCGTCATTTTCAGCGGCGTAACCACGGTGAATCAAGAGTGTGGCGTCGCCACCATCATCGACTATGAGTTGGGGACCCTTGTTTCCGGGGAAAGACAATGCTTTCTGCGTGCACCACCAGTATTCCTCCAGCGTTTCGCCTTTCCACGCATAAACAGGTACGCCTGTTTCGGCGATCGCGGCGGCGGCATGGTCCTGGGTTGAGAAAATGTTGCAAGATGCCCAGCGAACGTCCGCGCCGAGATCGACAAGAGTTTCAATGAGGACCGCAGTCTGGATTGTCATATGCAGACTACCGGAGACACGTACGCCGGCCAGGGGCTTTCGCGCGCCATACTTTAGGCGAGTAGCCATTAATCCAGGCATTTCGTGTTCAGCAATATCGATTTCCTTTCGACCGAAATCAGCCAGTGTGATATCTTTAACTTTGAAGTCGATGGCTTTGTCAGCGGTTGCTGTTGTCATATTTTCTTCTCCTTGAAACTTAAGACTAAATTTTAGGGTAAAATTGGGAAGCACCCGTTAATGTACCGCTGGCGGTATAATTTTCGGTCCGTATAGAACGGACTCCGCTCGCGCGGTCCGCACAGGCGGACTCCGAGAATACGGAGAGACGACTTCAAATTGATTGCGTAAGAGACTCCGAATAATTTTTCGTCCCGCACGGGATGAAGACGTTCGGTATACCAACGTACGCACACCTGGACCACTTTACGTATTAACAGATTCACGCGCATTATTGACGCGGTGGTCGCCCCCAAGAAACTCAAAGCTAGTCGGAATTGAATTACTGGCCAGGGCCTGAGCGAATATTGCTCATTTTATTTTCTCAATTCGTTGTTTTATTTCTTGCCATTCCGTATCGGGTATGATCGCGCCGAGTTGCTGTACGACGCTGGCGCCTAAAACCGATCCGACCCGGCCGCAGTTCTCAAGATCCCAGCCCTGGTAGTGGCCGTATAAAAATCCGGCGGCCCACAAATCACCGGCGCCAGTTGTATCGACGGCTTTCACCGATTCCGCGCTAACCGTTGCAACCTCGTTGCCTCGTTTTAGATATGCACCTTTAGCGCCAACTTTGACCGCGCAGACGTCGCAATGCTCGCTTAGCCGTCGAAGCGCGTCTTCCGGATCGTCGGATCCGCAGTATGCCTTTGCTTCGTCTTCGTTGGCGAAAACGATATCGATATACTCCGAAAGCAGGTGATCGAGAATATCCTGGTTCGCGTGAACAACCTCGAATGACGCGAGATCAAGACTAACCGTGCATCCGGCCTCTTTTACGCACGCCAGAATTTTTAACGCCAGATCCCGGTTGAAGAGTTTGTATCCCTCAAGATGGGCGTGGGTGCAACCTGCGAAGTCTTCAACCGAGATTTCATCGGGGGATAATGTCATCGCTGCCCCCAAAAACGTCCGGCAAGTGCGCTCAGTGTCCGGGGTGACCATGCTCAGACATCGGCCGGTTGGCGACACATCGCAGTACTTGAAGCGGTTCGTGCAAACCCCGGATTCAGAGAACTTGGAATGATAATATTTCCCGAGTTCGTCACGGCCGAGTTTGCCTAGAAACGTGCAGCTGATCCCAAGTCGGGATAGGCCAACGATTGTATTCGCTGCAGAGCCGCCGGACTCATTGAATATTTCACCGGCGTTGCGACCGACAATTTCCTCGATATGCGCGTGCTCAACAACTTCCATACCGCCTTTTTCCCCGGGCACAGAGGTGATAAATTCTTCTGTGACATGAGTCAAGGTATCAACTAATGGTGAGCCGACCCCGATAATATGTAAAGGTTTATTCAAGGTTCAAGGTTCAAGGTTATCGCATCGCTCTTAGCTATCAGTC
This sequence comes from Verrucomicrobiota bacterium, assembly GCA_021772635.1. Classification (GTDB taxonomy): domain Bacteria; phylum Verrucomicrobiota; class Lentisphaeria; order JABSQK01; family JAJFLO01; genus JAJFLP01. The sequence goes on from JAJFLP010000045.1 coordinate 40,283, forward strand.
GTCGCTCAAGTAGCTACGACCGGACACTTGGCGCGACAGCCAGGGTTTAGATTTTAGAATTGGGACTTGGACATTGAGTGTTGGCTATTCGGTGATTATTCTTGGCGATGCGCAGCAGGCACGGATTGATTACCAGGTAATACCGCCGGCGGCTTCCGATAGCGCTTCTGTTTTGTCAGTTTTCTCCCACGGGAAGAGGTTACGGCCGAAATGCCCGTAGGCGGCAGTTTGTTGATAGTGCCAGCCGTTTTTCTTCGGGTGTTTCAGTGCTAATGAATCAACTATTCCTTTTGGCCGGAGGTCGAAGATTTCGCCGGCAACGAGGATATTTTTCAACACTTGATCATCAATATCGCCGGTGCCGTAAGTATCGACGTTGACACTCACCGGTGCGGCAACGCCAATGGCGTATGCGGCCTGGACCTCGCATTTCTTCGCGAGTTTAGCGGCGACGATATTCTTCGCAATATAGCGGCACATGTACGCGGCCGACCGGTCGACTTTTGACGGGTCTTTGCCCGAGAATGCGCCACCACCGTGGCTTCCGACACCGCCGTAGGTGTCAACAATGATTTTCCTGCCCGTCAAACCTGTATCGCCATGGGGGCCGCCTACAACGAATCGACCCGTTGGGTTTACAAAATATTTCACGTCCTTGTTTCGTAATTTTCCCGGAATGACCTCCGCAACAACTTCGCGAACAAGTTCTTCGAGGGTTGCTTTATCCATGTCCTCAGAGTGCTGGTGTGAGACGACGACGGACTCGACAGCCACGGGGACTCCCTCACGATACCGGATAGATACCTGGCTTTTTGAGTCTGGGCGAAGGTACCCATAATGGTCCGCATCTGACTTTCGTAATTCTGCGAGGCGATGAACAATCTTATGAGCGTACAAAATCGGCGCCGGCATGAGTTCCGGGGTTTCATCCGTCGCGTATCCGAACATCATCCCCTGGTCACCGGCACCTTGGTCTTCGTGCAGGCCCGCGCCTTCAGTGACTCCCTGCGAGATATCCGGAGACTGCGGATGGAGGCATAGAAAGACTTTGCAGCCAGTGGCGCTGAACCCGATATCGTCGCTTACGTAACCTATATCTGCGACTGTCTGTCGTGCGACCGCCTCGAAATCCACCTTTGAACTGGTCGTGATCTCACCGGAAAGTACGATTAGATCGGTTGTTGTGAGCGTTTCGCATGCGACCCGGCTTTCGGGGTCGTCCTGCAAACATGCGTCCAGCACTGCATCCGAGATTTGGTCACATACCTTGTCCGGATGTCCCTCCGATACGGACTCGGACGTAAAGACGTGTTCCGTTTTTATCTTACTCATAGGTGATTGTCCTTATTAGACTGCAAGTTTCGGCGACCAGGGCGGTCGACTCTTCGAAAACTCCCGGGCGCGTAAATATTCTAAAGCTACTATTCCCTAATCGCGCGGAATGATGTTAAGCCGGTAATGCCTGAAATTCAACCCTATAACCGATAGAAACAAACTCGACCAGCCGTCGCTCCGCATAAGCGCGAGTCCGCTTGTGCGGAGCCGGGTGGCTATGCCGGAAATAGGAGAGCCCACCAGCGGGTTTCCTTTTTAACCCACATTTTATCCGTCTTCGTTCGGGTAACTACGACGGGACAGGTGCAATACGAAACGGGCTCAGAATACCGAAGATTTCCGCCAAGTTTCAAGGGAGCACCGAACCGGCGCGCTCCGCCGAGTCGGTTAATACAAAAGGAAACTTTGATCATGTGAATGTAGGAGGCTGCTCCCGCAGGCGATAACGATTATTTTGGAACGATACCAAAATAAATAAGATCGCCAGCGGGAGCTGCCTCCTACATTAAAAACAGCCTCAAAACCTT
>JAJFLP010000046.1 GCA_021772635.1 Verrucomicrobiota bacterium
GAGCGCATGTCGGTCAGGTTTCGGCCGGGATCGGTTACGTTAATAGCTTGGAGCTATTGACTTACCGATCCGGGTCGAAAGGTGCCCGTCATCCGCCGCAACCCGAAGGGCACCTACCTACTTCGGTGCGTTTTTCGGTCGAAATAGGCAGGCGTGCGGACCACGATACCTTTTCGAACAGGGTCTAGCCTGATTAATTCACGCGATTCGTCGCGAGAGAACTTAACTCGTTCATAATAAGGTGATTGGAGCAGGCGCCACAGTGAAAGTGAATTTTCATTCACTAAGATGTGAAGTCAAGCCAATCGGTTTATTTGAGCAGAGATTAGGGCTCGGAGCGGAATACTGGTGAATTATTCAGGCTAGATAGGCTCCCTCCCGGAAACGCTCGTATCGCAACTACACCTATTGCGCGCGGTGTTTGGAAATTATACACGCGAATTACTGGCCATCGCGAAGTCATTATGCTTCGGGTGAACACGATTCGTTTTCGCGTCGTTTTCCACGCTGACTTGTAGCACCCGGATGATACTAGCCAATAACCCGATACATACCCACGTCACGAGCATGCTCGATCCTCCGTAACTGATTAATGGCGCCGTTACGCCCGTCGTCGGCAGGAATCCGCTGACGACGCCAATATTGACGAAAGAGTGTAATCCTATCGACATTCCAATGCCGAACGCCAAAAGCATCCCTTCACGATCAACCGCTATGGCACTGATCAGAAAAGCGGCCGCGACGAATAATAAGTACAAGGTGATGACCACCAGAACTGAGACGAACCCCAATTCCTCACCTACGATGGCCATGATGAAATCAGTGTCTGCCTCCGGAAGATAAAACTCTTTCATCCTGCTGCGATTGAATCCGACCCCGTACCAATACCCCGACCCAAGCGCTAGCTGGGATGAGTATAATTGATACCCCGCACCGTCTTTGTACTTTTCCGGATCCTGGAAGGAGATAAATCGTTCCCAGCGCTCCGGACTGATCCGCAACGTCACAGTAAATAAAGCAGCGCCAATCGCCACGAGAATGAGTAAATATCGAAGGCGGATACCCGCGATGAAGAGCATTGACCCGACCACAGATCCGGTGATGACCGTCGCGCTAAGACTTCCGCCAAGTAAGATCGCAAAAAGTACCGCCCCAATGATTACGCCGGGGTATAAAAGGCCTTTCTTGAACGATCTTAGGTAACGCGGATTTGTTCCGTAGTACCGGGCTATGAAGATTATGATAGCGACCTTCGCGAACTCCGACGGCTGTATCGTGCGCCTCCCGATCTTCAACCAGCGGTACGCGCCTTTGGTAGCTCCGTCGCCGACAAACGGGAACAGAGATAGCGACTCCTTCGACATGCCAATTTTGGAAAGTATGTGGACCAGCGCAAGATAAAATAGCGGAATCGTGACTGCCAGTAGAATAACATGGCTGATTGAACCTAGCCGGCGATAATCCAACCGGGACAGGACAAGGGCGGAAATAACGCCTGCCGTAATCCAAACACATTGGTGCTTTAACTTCTGCTCGCCGTACATGGCTGCAGTCGTGGAATAGAGCATAACCAAGCCAATGATACTTATCGCCAAGACCACGAAGAGCAGGAGATAACGTACCAGGTTCGCTTTCTTAGTTATTGTCATTCCTCGGTCGACTCAGAACCGTTGGTGCCGTCGGTCTGTTCAGTGATAGACGCAAGTAACTTCGCTTCCAGCTCTTTATTCTCCTGAAGTGCCAACTTGGCCTGCTCCCGTCCCTGCCCCAAGTGCTCGGAATTAAAAGATAGCCAGGAACCACGCTTCTCAACAATTCCCATATCAAGTGCTACATCCAAGATTGACCCGGCGCGGGAAATGCCTTCCGCGTACATAATGTCGAACTCCGCCAGGCGGAATGGAGCTGCCAGTTTATTCTTAACGACCTTTACTCTTGCACGATTACCGATCGCCGCACCGTCGGGTGACTTGATCCATTGAATTCGGCGAATATCCATTCGAATGCTGCTATAAAACTTCAGTGCGTTCCCGCCTGTCGTTGTCTCAGGGTTCCCGAACATCACGCCGATCTTCTCCCGTATCTGATTCGTAAAGATCACACAGGTCTTGCTCTTACTGATCACGCCTGTGAGCTTTCGTAAGGCCTGGGACATCAATCTGGCCTGAAGCCCCATATGTGAATCTCCCATTTGGCCCTCTATTTCTGCCCGTGGGACTAACGCCGCGACCGAGTCTATTACAAGGACATCGAGTGCGTTACTTCGCACCAATGACTCAGTGATATTCAGTGCATCTTCTCCGCAATCCGGCTGAGACACCAGCAAGTCCGCGGTATTAACCCCTATTATCCCTGCATAAGTCGGGTCTAAGGCGTGTTCCGTATCGATAAATGCACAGGTCCCGCCGCCGCGTTGCGCGTTCGCGATGACGTGTAAGCAGACTGTCGTTTTTCCGGATGACTCCGGGCCGAAAATCTCCACTATCCGCCCGCGCGGAACACCGCCAATACCCAAAGCAAGGTCCAGAGACAACGCACCTGTGCTGATCGTTGGAATGTTTGTTTTGATCTTCTCGCCCAACCGCATGATCGCGCCTTTTCCAAACTCCTGCTCAATCTGACTCAAAGCAATATCCAAATACTTACCTTGTTTTTCCTCGGGATCTTTCTTCTGCTTTGCACGTGCCATTACTCGTATCTCCTTATTAAGTTTTCAGATATACTGCAAGCAGTACAATTTTTGGACATCTTTCAACTATACCAACAATCACGGAGTTTTCGAAATATCGTTCGGACTCTCTTGTGCAATTACATTATGAGTTGTCCAAAAATTCGACTGCTTGCAGTCTAACCACCCGAGAGAAATCGAACGATATTTCGAAAACCTGATGATTGTTGGTATATATACTGATCGTCTTTGAGTTTAATATTGTTCGGAATCTCTTGCGTGACTAATCTCAAGCCGTATGAAAATTCGGCTGTTTACAATCCCTAATCATACCGCGGCCAACCGGTAAATTAAACTGGATTAATCAAAAACACGGAGGGGTAGCGAGTTTTTACGGATCCTATCTAGATTCCGATTCGTAATCTTACTCGTACTCGTACTCGTAATCGGCATCAATGCTGATGTCACTTAGTTGACGAGCTGACACACATTCAAGGAGCATGTTGGAGTTCACGCTTCAGCGTGGTTTTTCTTACCGGAAACTTAAGAACCACGCCCCGCGACTGCGTGGGCGTGAACTCCAACGGTCACGGATATATATAAATCCTTAACTTAATGATACTGCGATCAGGCTAGTGTAGTGTCCCGTTAATTCATTGTCTTATAACGATCGTATTTTGGTGTCTCAGCAAGGCGCTGGAAATAAAGAGATGCTGTCGCATCGTTGTTTTCCTGCAACGACGCTGGACGTCAAAAGACGATCGCCGGTAAAGGGTTGCCCTTATTTGGTCGATGAGCGTCGTTAGCAAGATCGATACGTACCTTCGGGTACGCATGCGACCTCATTGCCTATCTCAGCAACCAAATAAGGGCAATTATAAGGCAAGTAATTTACGGGACACTACACTAACTGCCCCGCCAACTGCTTGAGTGCCGTTTCAATAGCACAAGCTCGAATGTTACTGCGGTCCGGCGAAAAGTAATTCTCCGAAGTAATGATCTCGCCACCCACATACGTTGAAATGAAAACAAGTCCTACCGGCTTTTCGACGGTCCCGCCTGCTGGTCCCGCGATTCCAGTGACTGCAATCCCGGAATCCAGCCGCCACTTCATCGTTAACCCGGCGACCATTTCGCGGGAGGTTTCGGCACTAACTGCACCGAATTTCTGAAGAGTCTCTTTCGCGACGCCAAGAAATTGCGTTTTCACTTCATTCGAGTACGCGACAACTCCGCCGGCGAAAACATCCGATACCCCGGGAGTCTCCGTAATCACCATTGCGATTCCGCCACCCGTACACGACTCCGCAACACCTAACCGCCATCCTTTCTCTCGTAACACTGTACATATGGAGCGGACAATGGTATCGTTATTTTTGGCCATGGGATTTCAGTTGCTCGTCTCAACCGGCTATGATTGAATTTTGATCGGACCGAATTAGTTTATCGGCTGGGTAAGTCAGGGGAGATTCAGCGTCTCGTGCGCGATTAAACTTTTAAGTCGCCTCCGGCCTCCTTTCGGTCTGTACTAACGTTAACTTTTATACTTATAACAACGCGATCAATCAAATGATAATACAAATATTGAAAAGTAAGATTCATCGAGCCTGTATTACCGAAATAGACGTCAATTACCAAGGCAGTTTAAAGATCGATCCGGATCTAATGGAGAAAGTAGGAATTCATCAGTATGAAAGGTTACTCGTCGCAAATCTTAATAACGGATCTCGACTAGAGACATATGCGATTTCCGGTGAACGCGGCTCGAAGGTGATCGGCCTCAATGGTGCAGCAGCGCGAATGGGGGTCGTCGGGGATCGACTGATCGTGTTGGCATTCGCAGGGGTGAATGAAGAGGAATTAGCGGATTTCGGCCCAAAGGTGATCGTGCTCAACGAACAAAATGATGTCATTAGCTCGAACGCATAGGCCTCCTCACGCACGGCAACATCTATGCCGAACGCCTTCGAGTTTTTTAACCGGCGATTATGTCTCGCCACGTGTCCGGTCGTAGCTACTTGAGTGAAGACTGATAGCTACATGCCGAAGGCGGAAGTTCTTGCTGGACAGCAGAGCGTCTGTTCGAAAATCGTTCGATATCTCTTACGTACTTGGTTTGAAATCGTCCGAAAATTGTACTGCTTGCAGTATATTTCTCTTTCCGACCGACAAATATTTCACACGACCCGATCGTGGTAGTGACTAAACTTTTCCCCTCGAAGACAGAATCATGGACGCAGAGTCAACGTACATTCAGATGAAGGAAAAATTGGGAAACCTTATTCCCGATTTCGAAATTAGGGCCAAGGCAGAAATTGCTGCAGAGATCAACCGCCTTAAGCGTGAAAAGAACGCGGTTATTCTCGGCCACAATTATATGGAACCGGCCCTGTTTTACTCTGTCCCGGATCACGTTGGCGATTCCCTCGAGCTAAGCCGCACCGCTGCACAAACGGACAAAGATATCATTGTCTTCTGCGGCGTACGGTTCATGGCTGAAACAGCGAAAATATTGAGCCCTGAAAAGACAGTCCTGCTTCCCGCGAAGAAAGGTGGGTGCTCATTGGCCGCAAGCATTACCGCCGACGACGTCCGCGAGCTGAAAAGTCGCTTCCCGGGAGTCCCGGTGGTGACGTATATTAATACCTACGCCGACGTCAAAGCGGAAGTCGATATCTGCTGCACATCGAGTAACGCGAGCGCCGTTGTTGAATCTTTTGGCAGCGATACCGTTATCTTCCTGCCAGACGAGTACCTTGCGCAAAATGTCGCCAGAGAAACCGGAAAACATATTATTTTCCCGACGCGTACTGCGAAAACGGATTCGAACGTCGACTATCAGTTAATCGGATGGCACGGTCGATGCGAGGTTCATGAAAAATTCACGGTGGAAGATATAGAGAATGCGCGCCGTCAATTTCCCGACGTTATGGTGTTGGCCCATCCCGAGTGCCCGCCGGACGTCGTCGAGGCATCAGACTATTCCGGAAGTACAACAGCGATGGTGAAGTTCGTGAAGGACTCTGGCTCGGAAAGGTTTCTGGTACTCACCGAATGCAGCATGGGTGATAACATTGCCGCGGAAAACCCGGACAAGGAGATGGTTCGTATGTGCAGTATTCGCTGCCCGCATATGAACGAGATTACGATGGAAGAAACTCGGGATGCGCTGCTGTATACTCAGTATAAGATCGAAATCCCGGAGGAAATTCGTCTTAAAGCAAAAAAATCTGTGGAGCGTATGCTTGCGATCGGCGCAAAGGGAGAGCGAGACTGAATCGATCTTCTCTGAAACTTGGCGGAAATCTTCGACATTGAGAGCCCGTTTCGCATTGTAAAATGTGGGTTAAAAAGGAAACCCACTGGTGGGCTTCCTTGAAACTTAAAGGATTGTCGATTGATATGATTGTCACTTCGTTGCCACCTTGCGGTAGCCCGTCTCTCCCGCAATCGCGGGATCGGCTGCTGGATTGACGATTGGAATATTCCGGAATTCTTCCAAATGATTACCAAAAAGAAAGTTTCGTTAAATATTAACCGAGGTTGCGAAACGGACTCGGACGCAGGCTCCCTTGAAACTTCGTGGAAATCTTCGGCATTCTGAGCCAGTTTCGTGTTGTAAAATGTGGGTTAAAAAGGAAACCCACTGGTGGGCTCCTCTGAAACTTAAACCGGTTTGAGGCTGTTTTTAACGTAGGAGGCAGCTCCCGCTGGCGATCTTATTTATTTTGGTATCGTTCCAAAATAATCGTTATCGCCTGCGGGAGCAGCCTCCTACATTCACATGATCAAAGTTTCCTTTTGTATTAATTCTGCTGTACAGCAGAAAGCGCGGTGGCCGACGCTCCCGCGAAAATTTACTAATTCCCACGAGAAATCTCACGATGCAGTTTCCATTAAATACGAATCACATGAAGCACACAGCCGCCGTCGCCCCGCTGAAGACATTTTCCTTACCCTTCCTGGCGATAATAATACTGCCTTTTACCAGTCTGGCGGCCGAAAATGAAGTCGAGGATAATCCCCGTTATCATCCTCGAACTCATCATGAGTCCCCCATTACACACACCATCTATCTGGCACGAAATGCCGATCAGCCAGCCTCAGCCGGCAGGAAATCCGCGTTGGTCGAAGATCCGGATTCTCCCACTTCAACAAATCCCCAGCCGGCCGAAAAAGGAGGTTTCGGCTCTTGCGCAGGAACATTTACTGCGTGGTCAAAAGGTAAGATTATATCAAGCGAACCATCGATTATCGTGCTTGAGCGCGAAGAAGTCGAAATGAAAACTTCAACGGAGCCCCGAAATTATAACATCAAAATGACAAAGAAACGATTTCTTCCAAGGTACAATTTAATTCGCGTAAACGACACGGTGAAATTTGAAAACTACGATCGGTTCTTACACAACGTGTTCTCCCTGTCCGGGAATAACAAGTTCGACCTTGGAAGCTACGGCCGGGGGAAAAACTTGGAATACCAGTTTGAGGAGCCCGGGCTGGTAAAGGTCTATTGCAATATCCACCCCGGCATGGCCTCGTTTATAATGGTTAGCCGGAGCGAGTGGGGCGTGGTGACGGATAAATCGGGGGCATTCGATATAAAACGGGTACCGCCCGGCGAATACGAACTCGTAGCCTGGAATATTCGCGGAGAACATCGCGAGAAAGTAGTCATCCGGGCTGGAGAAAAGACGACTGTAAAGCTTGATATAGACTCAAGCACTTACCGGAGAATTCAGCATTTGAATAAGCACGGTGAAAGGTACAAAAGACGATCGATCGATGAATCCTATTGACCCCCCTACCGATGATTTTCCGAAAGTACGCTTCGGCCTAACCGCGAAGCTCTTTTTACTTGTACTTGTCTGTTTCGGCGGATTGATGTCCTTTATCGTTTATCAAGTCGGGAGCAAGGCAAGCGAAGTAGCCGATACGACCATTGAAAAATCGTTGCGTCAGTCTGAGGTTATACTGAAGACGCGGTTGGACAGCCGATTCAACAGCGTCGCAGAAACCGCCGGCAATCTGGCTCGTGACGGACGACTTTTAGCGCTAATATACGCGCAAGAATCGGCGAGCTTACAGGACCAATGCAATGAGTTCGAGCAGTCACTGGATTTTGACATCCTCATTTTCACCAATGCGGACGGTGTCATTCTTGCCCGCTCCGGCGCGCCCGAGGACCAAGGGATCTACGTCGGCGATAGTTTCCTTTTTCAAGAGGCAATTGCCGGCCGGCCGGCCCAGGGAATTATGAGGAGTAAGACCCGCCTTCTACAAGTTGTGGCGCTTCCCATTTTCGATAACGCCGCTCCGGAGATTGTGCGCGGAACAGTAGCGCTTGCTTATACCTTATCCGACGATCTGGCGTTGGAAATCCGACATCTGACTGGCAGTGAAATCGCTTTTTACTCGTTCGCTTCCAGCCCGCTTGAAACGACCTCCGAACCGGTTTTCGAACAGTATCATACCCTTCGGGAGAGCGGACTCGGATTAGAAAATTATTTGAGGCAGAATACCGAACTGTGGACTCAGATCTTTAATCAAAATGCTTCGGTCGAGACAGATTTCACCATCGACAACGAGATTTTTCATGCCTTGTTTCAACCACTGCAGAACAGCGCTGGTGATCCAATGGGGTTCGTCGTCGCATACAGGTCACGGACGGAACTTCTGGAACCGTTTGATATGATAAAACATCGGGTACTTATCGTTGGACTTATATGTTTGATAGCCGCGAGCGTGATCGCCTACGGAATCGCGCGGCATATTAGCGGGCCGGTCATCGAGTTAGTCTCCATCACTAAACAGATTCAAAACGGGAATTATCCCGAATCCGCGGAGGAGAAACGAGGTGATGAGGTAGGCGTCTTGTATAACGCAGTCGTGAGGATGGGCCAGGAACTCAAAGAAAAGGCGGAGTTGGAAGATTATCTGGCAGGGATCTCGGAGGGGCTTGAAGATGTCGCCCCAGCAGTTTCAAGCGTTACAACCGTGGTTTCGACGGTTACGGAACAGGCGAAAACGATCCGGATTGCAGACAATGAACTCAGCGTTAAAGCGAGAAACCAGATTCAGCCAGGACGTATGATTAGTGATCGTTATCGTATCGATCACGCTATCGGCTCAGGCGCAATGGGGATAGTCTACCTCGCGAAAGACGTCGAACTGAACGAATTCGTCGCATTAAAACTAATTCTCAAACCCGAAGTAACTGGCGCCACACTTGAACAGTTCAAACAGGAGATCAAGCTTGCTCGTAAGATCACTCATCGAAACGTATTGCGTACCCATGACTTCGGCACCTTTGAAGGACTCCATTATATCTCTATGGAATATGTTCAAGGCCATGATTTAAGCCAACTCATTAAGAAGAAAGGGCCGATGGATATAAAAATGGGAACCTTACTTGCGCGGCAAATGTGTTCGGCTATCGGCGCTGCCCATGCCGAAGGTGTTATTCACCGCGATCTTAAACCACAGAATACGATGATTAATAGAAAGGGGATACTTAAGATCATGGATTTCGGTATCGCTATTAACGTCGAACAGGAGTCTTCAGTTGATGGAAATCCCATTTCGCCAATATTTGAGAAAGATGCAATGGTCGGAACGCCGAGTTTCATGTCGCCCGAGCAATTTTCCCGGATTGAAGTCGATTTACGTACCGATATTTATTCATTAGGCATTATGCTCTACTTTCTGTTTACGGCCGATCTGCCGTTTACAGCTGACTCATTACCGGAACTCGCGGAGAAACATGTGAGGGAGCCCGCACCGAAACTAGGCGCCGTCCGCCGTGACGCGCCTCAAGAACTAGAGAATCTGATCCTCAAAGCAATGGCAAAAGATCGGAATGATCGTTTCCAATCCGTCAATGAACTAGGCATAGCACTCGCCAAGATTGGAACCTAGTGTGTCGTGTACGTAATTCATTGTGTTATGACGAGAGGCATTTCGTCTCCTCAGGTGCATCGAGAGAAATAAGGCGATGCTTGCGCATCGTCGTTTTCTTTCGATGGGACTGACCGGCGAAAGACCCTCGCCGCAAATCGGTTATGCCTCTTTTGGCGAAGGTTCACGGCGACTGAGGAAGGACAGACCTACGGGTATGTCCGTTCCTCAGTCGCCGTGAACCTGCATCCAAATTAGGCACAATCATAATACAACAAATCCTTAACTTAGTGACATGGGATCAATATGATTACGAGTACGATTACGAAGAAAATCTGACGAAAGTTCGCTGCCTACCCCTGCGCACAAATAGACGCAATCAAATGCATAGCAAATTGGAATAATTCGACTTTGACAAAAGAAATTATAGATAATCCAGAAGACCTCGAGTCTGTGGTAATACAGGCAACGGCTGAAAAATCTATCGCTGTCGACACGGAATTCGTGTGGGAACGAACATACTATCCGAAGCTAGGAACAATCCAAATCGGCTTCGGTAAAAGTTCTGCCTACCTCATCGATGTCCTCGCCATACAGGATCTTACGGCCCTCGGAGGACTCCTTGCCGATCCGTCCGTTACCAAGATTCTCCATGACGCCCAACAGGATCTTGTGATACTGTCACGGACTACCGGCTCGTACCCGAAGAACGTTTTCGATACAAGATGTGCTTCAGGCTTTGCTGGATTGAGCTCAACGATATCGCTGAGCGGACTGCTAATAGAACTTCTCGACGTTCACCTTCCGAAAAGCGAAACCCGCGCAGATTGGCTCCGCCGACCGCTTCCGAACCGGCAATTAGAATACGCCCTGGACGATGTACGCTACCTGCCGGCTGTATACGAACTTTTGCTAAAGCGTTCTCGGGAATCAGCCCTCGACACATGGATGTTCCAGGAGATGGAGCAGTACGATGACCCGACATTATATCAACCGAACGATCCGCGACTGCAATACAGTCGCGTCAAAGGATCCGGAAAATTACGCCCTGAAGAACTCGCAATCCTCTGCGAAGTGGCAGACTGGCGGGAACGGAAGGCGCGGGACAAGGACCGCCCCAAAACTTGGATAGTCCCCGACAAAACTCTTATGGCCGTCTCCCGCGCGAAGCCACAGACGACGACAGAACTGGGTTCACTGAATATCTTATCCGACGGATTATTGAGAAAATACGGCAATGACATAGTGGAAGCGGTACATCTGGGATTGAAAACGAAGTCGGATAAAGCCTCCGCTCCTCACAACAGCAGATTCGGCTCTGGAGCGTACCACCAAAGCGCCACTAATCTGCTGTCAACCATCGCAGATGCCAGCCATCGTCTCGGATTGGACCCGGCTCTTGTTACGTCACGTCGGGAAATCGAGACGCTTATTCGCGACGGGAGGAAAATGGCCCCGGCCGATCACAGATTACTTCGCGGCTGGCGAAGGGACTTCCTCGATAAATACGTACCAGATTTCCAATCAATCGTCGGTGGAAATTGAGGACTGCCGAAATAACCTGGGCCTAAAATAAGCGAACATTCCGATTCGTAATCTTACTCTTACTCGTAATCGGCATCAATACTGATGTCACTTAGTTGAGGAGCTGAGACACATTCAAGGAGCATGTTGGAGTTCACGCTTCAGCGTGGTATTTCTTACCGGAAACTTAAGAACCACGCTGAAGCGTGAACTCCAACGGTCCCGAATATATACGAATCCTTAACTTAGTGACATGGGATCAATACGAGTATGATTACGAAGAAAATCCAACGAAAAGTTCGCTGGAATTGGACCTAGCAGTCTAACGATAAGGAATTCACGATGAAATGTTGGACAGTTGATGGCCAGGGACTGGCAACGTTAAAATTAGCTGAACGAGAGAACCCAAAAATATCCGCAGCGCGCGACGTCCTGGTTCACGTCCACGCTGTGTCGCTGAATTATCGTGACCTCATGGTTGCAGATGGCCGTTACGGCGGTCATGAAGATCCGCCTATCGTCGCGTGCTCAGATATGGCAGGGGTAGTCGTAGACGTCGGAAGCGAAGTCTCCGAGTTAAAACCCGGCGATCGCGTCCTGAATTCGCCATTTCGATTCTGGCCGGCTGGTACCCTTAGGTCCGAGTGGGCACGTACTTTCGTCGGAGGGAAAGGCCTCGACGGCGTCCTCGCGGAGTCAATCACATACCCGGCGGAGTCTTTGGTGAAAGTTCCTGACCACTTCACATGGCAGGAAGCGGCGACCCTGACCATAGCCGGATTAACTGCTTGGGCGGCGGTGGTCACTCACGGGCACACGAAACCCGGCGACTGGGTGTTGATCCACGGAACTGGCGGCGTTGCGATATTTGCTGCTCAGATAGCGAAGTTCCTAGGGGCCAGAACAATAATAAGCACGTCGAGTGATCGCAAAGGCGAGCTTGTCAAGGAGAAATTCGGCGTAGATTCAGTGATTGATTACCGCGACCCGGACTGGCCGGAACAGGTGAGGAAGATCACGGGTGGCGGTGTGAATACAGTCGTGGAAACGGTCGGAGGCGCATCATTGGGAATGTCAATTAAAGCCTGTACTTACGGCGGGAGAGTCGCAGTTATCGGTGTGCTTGGCGGCGTCGAAAGTGATGTAAATATTCGGGATTTTCTCTACCACCAGGTTTCTGTCCGCGGGATTTTCATGGAATCCACCGATGAACTTCGAGCGCTCGCGAAGGCGTTCGAAGATAGGGAAGAACGCCCATACGTAGACCGAGCATTCTCATTTGAAGAAGTCCCCGATGCATACGAGTACCTGCGCACCCAGCAACACATCGGTAAAGTCGTGATTAATGTACGCTAGGCCCAAATCCAGCGAACTTGAGCGGCAATAGGCATTGATCTTTTTCACCGTTTTTCAGTAATCAAATAGCCCCGTCAGGGGTGAAATCTTGTAGCCCAGTGCGTCAGCACTGGGTAAAAGATAGCCCCGGGAGATCAAGCCCTCAACGAGGGCGACATAAGAATCGCGAGTGGCTGAACGTTGTCAAAAGTGTGAACCACTTTCACAACCATCTCATGGAAGATATACTGCAAGCAGTACAATTTTTGGATAACTTCGAATTTATCAGCCAAGATCTATGTTGAGCCTAGCGAAATCCGCCGCGGCGGAAACGATAATTCGTCCCGCACGCGAGACCATGATTTTCGGTATAAATCCACGGGATAACCAATCGGAATCGAAAGCGTCATTGAGTTTTGCGCGAATCGGTTGGCTGTAGCCAAAGAACAGATTATATCGATTGTGATTGCATTGCGATCTTGACGATCGCCCCGTATCATCCTCTTTGGAATAGTCGGCTGACGAGTTGCGATTGTGTAAGAATGTGGGAGGCGCTGTCCTCAGCGGCGATAATTTTTTATTCGAATTGTTCCGAAATACATATTCTCGCCGCTGGGACAGCGCCTCTCATCCGCATGCGGACTGCAACTCATGTTTCCTATTATACTTGTCCGTCCTCTGGCGGATTAACCGAGGCCCCGCAACGCCGGGAGCCCGGACAGCCGCTTCCTTGAAACTTCGTGGATTTTCGATTTTCGATTGCCGATTTTCGATTTGATTTATTTCGGAATTTGACCAAGAAACTATGGATGAGCCCGTTTCGTATTGCACCTGTCCCGTCGTAGTTACCCGAACGAAGACGGATAAAATGTGGGTTAAAAAGGATCCCCACTGGTGGGCTCCTCTGAAATTTAAAAGGTTTTGAGGCTGTTTTTAAAGTAGGAGGCTGCTCCTCTGAAACTTGAACCGGTTTGAGGCTGTTTTTAATGTAGGAGGCTGCTCCCGCAGGCGATCTTATTTTTTTCGGTATCGTTCTCCGCATGAGCGGAGTCCGTCCATACGGACCGAAATAATCGTTATCGCCTGCGGGAGCAGCCTCCTACATTAGGGCTACCTGGAACCCAAGTTTCTACCTATAATACCCACAGGCATCGCCTGTGGTCCAAGCTCCCTTGAAACTTCGTCATTTTGACACACTAAAGTGTGAACTCCAACGGGCGCTACTCGCATATCAAAAGACTAGTGTTGTCAAGGTCCCCCGTTGGAGTTCACGCTTCAGCGTGCCTTAACCCAAGTTTCGTTATATATTAACAGGCCCGCCGCTACGGGCCGGTTCGTTGCTCCTATGAAGATCAGTGCCCTTCTCGATAGAATCCGGTTCTCCGACGACACGCTTCGCCCTTATCCATCATTCCCGATTCTGTATTTTTACC
>JAJFLP010000047.1 GCA_021772635.1 Verrucomicrobiota bacterium
GATGTTTTCAAAAACACCAGATTCAAGTTCAGCAATAACTTGCAATTTAAACGCTTCACTGTAACGAACAACCTGTCGACTCATGTCACAACTCCTTAGTTTAGGGACTCAACATGTGTCAACTTATATCAGGACGGCACCACAAAATCATAAATCTAAAATCATAAATCTAAAATTCCTCAAAGCTTCAAGGGAGGGGCGCTATCTTCTGAGGCAGGCGACGTACCGTTTCTTCATAGCGTAACAGTTCCAGTTCGAACTCAAACGTTTAAGAAAGAACGTCGCGGTTTCTGGTAGCCGTTGGGCGAGGTACTCGAACACTTCATACGACTGGCTGGAAACATATTTGTTTCCTAACGTCTTGCGCAGAGGAATCACATCATCACACAAGATCATTCCGCCCTCCTTGCAAAGATAATAAGCGTTACAAATATCCCACGCGACTTCTGGGTAGAGGTGTCCGCCATCAATCCAAATTAGATCGAATTTCTGATTAGCTTTATCCAGGAGGAAGAACGAATTAACATTCAAAAGACGGACGTTATCGGGACGGACGTTTTCATTTTGAGTCGCAAGAAACTGTCGGAGTGCTTCCGTACTTTCGCGACCATAAAGTTTGAGGAACAATGGATCATTATTCGGTAGCTCAATTGTCGTGATATTACCGCTTGGATACAGTTCCGACAGGATTTTCGTGAATGTCCCATCGTGCGTCCCGATTTCCAGTATCGATGACGAATCATCCTTTAAACTCAACGCACTGAAAATCAACCAGTGAATACTATCTTCAATCCGGTCGAAATCGCGATTAATCAGCGGTCGCAGTATCGAATTGAGTTTCTCCTCTGCTTTCTCTAGATCTAAGTTTGAATCGACGAATTTTTGATCTTCGGATTCCTGAATTTCGTTGAGATCATTAAACATCTCGTAATAAATGACCCGAAGCTTCGCGCAGTAGTTTCGAGGGATCAAGAACTTAGTGAATCCCGATTTGCCGAATGTTGATGAGGGTGAAATCATGAGTATAAGGGGATGAAACGCCAAAATTAGCGACTTGACAATCGCAATACGAATGTGCAACCCATTAGGTATTCCCCTAACGAGTATAGGGGAATAACGGATCTTCCAGCATTTTCTGTTCTGCCCGCAGGAGATCATCTTTGGTATCGACGCTTACCGTTGTAAATCGGGATTTCACACATCGGACTTTATATCCGTGTTCCACTGCCCGCATCATATCGACGCTTTCGATCATCTCAAGTGGCGTTTGTGGTAAGCTGTTAAAGGTCATTAGAAATTGCTTTCTAAATGGAATGACGCAAACTTGCTTCCAACGCTTATAATTCCGGGCACCTTTTCTGCTCGAAGGGATTGGTTCGCGACTGCAATAAAGTGTATTCCAGTTCTGATCAAACACCACTTTAACCTCATTCGGGTCGTTGAATTCATCTGCACCCGTAATTTCCGCGACCATATGCGCCGTTTCGAGTTTCGGATCGCTCAGCAGAGGTTGCACCGCCGCAGTAATCATTTCCGGTCGGATGAGCGGTTCATCCCCCTGAATATTAACGACAATATCGATATCTCCTCCGATTTTGGTTATCGCCTCTGCAACCCGATCCGTGCAGCGTTCATGGTTATCGGAGGTCATCACGGACTTTCCTCCGAAATTGTTGACCGCATCCACGATTTCCTGATCGCACGTCGCGACGTAGAGACCCGACAACACGTCGGACTGCGCCGAGCGTCGATAAACATGCTCAATCATCGGGAGACCACAAATTTCAGCTAATGGTTTGCCAGGGTAACGGCTTGAGCCCATTCGGGCGGGAATCACTCCGATTATTTTCATCGTTTGTCGCTCACGTTTAATAAGGTTCAAGGATTGAAGTCTATGGGACGACCTGAAATAGAACCCTTGGCAGCTACCATGATAGATATCGTTCTGCTGAGGCCAGGTTTTTCTTCAAGATAACGCCGAGGAAACCCTCGAAATCATTCGAGAGCCAATCCCTTTTTAGCAGAAAAGTTAGGGGATGACGGCGGGGATATTGGTAATAAATCTCCTCATAATCAATCTCCCAGCCGGCGTGTCGAAACAGTAATCCCCAGTCCTGTGGGGATAGCTCAAATATATGCGCGTTTTCTGCGGTGGCACACTCTCCCTGCGTGTCATGTGGGGGCCGAAGATGTTTAAGCCCCACCTGACTGCGACGTCTATAGGGTACAGTCAGAACTAATCGATTGCCGCTTCCGCGTGTCGCCAATCGGTGCAGAAAACGGACTGGATCCGTCAGGTGCTCCAGTGTTTCGAATGACATATATACGTCGACGTCCCCATCGATGTCGAGATCTTCAGCCCGAACACACACGGCTTCCAACCCTTTTTCAGTGATTAGTTTTACTGCTTCTGAGTCTAAGTTTACGCTAATTGAATCGATCGCTGGACCTTGCACGATTGATCTGAGGTACAATATATGATTTCCACTCGAATCCCCGATGTCGACAACAACTAACGAATCCTTGTGTTTGAGCTTCTCGAGAGAGCGAATAGCCAAACGGATCTGAAATGCATGCATTAATCTGGATTTCATATTCGGGTACTCTTCAAGTATATGTTTCCCGGTATATTGGTCTGAAATGTCCGGGAGGATTCTTGTCAGATCTCGAGATAGCGACAAAAGGTTTTGTTGGCATGCGGCACGGTCAAGTGAAATCATGCGAAACCACTCATGCAATTTTCCGGGATTAAGACCTATGGAACGTATTAGATTGCCTAACATTATTGAACTTTTGAATCCCTATCGCGAGACCATGGCATTAAGGCAAACGCCAAGTAAATGATTAACAGATGAGGAATACAGACTTTTCTCGGCAGGTTGCGGAAAGCCGTTGAGAATTGTGTTCTTGTAGTGGGTCGCACGGTCACGGATTTCGATTAGCCGAATCTCGTATCACGCTCAGAAGCGTGTCTTTTCGGGATTCCCTGAGTCCCGGTACCAAGGAGAAGCGATCGCTTAATCGATTAACGCAGTCTCTAGTAGTTTGGGATGCTATAGCTTCGTTAAGGTCGTTGTCGCCAACTTCGCGCATATCCAGATAAATGCAGCGGCTTTTCAGTGCCTCGACTAAATTCGGGAATGGATTATTGAACCCGAAGTCCAGGAATACAATCGGCTTATTTGTCGCAAACGCTATATGCGAAGCCGTAGACAAGTAGTCGAAGACGAAAACATCCGCGAGATCTAAACAACGACTGAAGTTCTCATCTCTTACAATTTTAACCGTACACCGATCTGATATGCAAAGGAGCACCTGCCATTGGGTCTCAGTCAATGATCGATACGGCGCGGGATTTTTCATGTGAACTTTAACAACGGAGATATCCAGAGTTCTCAATAGATAGCGTTGCCACGAGATATAGTTGAAGTCCGAGACATCACGAAACGGCCCGTACCGACTCGACATTGAGAAAGTTGTAGGCACGTACATAATACGCGGATTAGTAATTTTACTGAACTTCGGTATCGGAGTGGGATTAAATATATTA
Source organism: Verrucomicrobiota bacterium (assembly GCA_021772635.1). Classification (GTDB taxonomy): domain Bacteria; phylum Verrucomicrobiota; class Lentisphaeria; order JABSQK01; family JAJFLO01; genus JAJFLP01. The sequence goes on from JAJFLP010000047.1 coordinate 3,551, forward strand.
CCTACTAACGGCGCATTTACCGGATGTTCAATCGGAAGTGGGGCGATGGGTTTAATAATCCGCGACGACTTTAAGTTAGCGCCTGCAGCGGTACCATAACTTAAGTAGCTGTTGCAGAACACTCGCTCGCCGAACTCTCTCTGTGGTATATCAAGGTCTCCGTCTGCTTCGCCGTGACCAACGGCAATCACAATTTTCCCCGATCTACGAGTCAGTACTGCTAACAGTCTGTTTCTCAGCTGTTTAAGGGTACCAACTACAATTATGTCCCATTCAACCCTCGTTGCCTCGGGGTGAATATATAGCGATAAATATGATTTTATAAAGTCGGTATAAGCGTTATCTATTCCGAATTTACTCGATAGCTTGGCGACTCGCTCCCATTGTATGTCGAAGTCTGGCACCTCAATGAACACTTCCCGAGGATAGATCATCGCGTGGCCCATGGATAACAAATGCCATGATAACTCCTCTATGTCAGTTCCGGGGTCACAAAGAGCAATTGTCTTTCGCCCCTTTGGGAAACGGATACAGGAGAGTTTTTGAACCAGTTGTTGCCGCATGCTCAAGGACGTCCGGGAGGAGGTACCTAACCATTCAGATCGTGGTTCGTAAGTCGAATTGTTACTATGACGCAGAAACGGAAAACGTTTGCATAACTCGTGTTCGTGTGGTTCCAAAGCTTCGGGAAAGTGATCGCGTTTGATATCTTGCTGGCAAAGGAAATATCCAGTGAATGCGAACATTAGCTCGTGGAAGAATATCGAGATAATATTGCTCTCCGGTCTGTATCGATCCGCGCCCCGAAAATATGCCGTTACCAGATGCTCATAGATTTCAATGCAACGGTCGTTATCTTCTTTGAAGTCGGATAGCAACTGTGATACGGACCACGAGCTATCGATGGTACATTTCCAAATATCCGAAATCGGAAGGTGCCCTGGAGTAGCTGTTTTGTTCTCCATATACATTGGATAGAGTAGGTGATACGCTTTCCACTACGAGCGGGTAAGCCACCCAAATTCGCTTAAATTAGACCAGTCAGGAGTTTGTGAATCGGCCGATGAAATAGGTTCTCTTACAGCCGTCAGGATACTGACATTCACCGGATTTATAGTAATTCATGTCGAAAAAAGTTAAAATTTCCGGTAAATTTGTAAACGTATCGGTTCCGTGTTTCTGTACGCCTGGGGGATAGGTCGTGAGGGTATGGATCAGATACGCGTGCGGCAGTTCGTATCGTAAAAAGGAAAGAAATGATTTTAGTTTGTCGAGAACGTACCAACTGACTTCGGCCATGATGATCGTATCAGGATTGAAATTACGGTAGACATGAAAATCGAGTATATCCGCGACGGCAAACGAGCAGTTGAGATAACTCTCAGTTGCTTTTCGAATCGCTGTCGCAGAAATATCGATGCCTAATACTCGTGCGGTCGACGCCAACTGAATTTGATTGCTAAAATGGCCGAGACCACAACCCACATCTAATATTTTCCTTGCTGACACTTCATTGACTAACTCGAGTGCGATACGTTTGTCTGTTGCGGATGTCTCATTGGACTGGTTCCAGGGATCATCAAAGTCTTGGTACATTTCTTCGAATTTCCCGATAAACTTGCCGTTACGTATCACGTAATCCTGATAGCAGGGGTATTTAACCATGATAGAGGAGGTGTGCTTAGTAAGACGTCACGACGTCGACCAGCTTTTGCTGATCGTCGACGACGGGGAGAAGTATGATGTACGGATGTTTCCGGAATAATTCGGCTTCGCTGCCGCGGTCATTGTCACGTATGGACATAAAACTGCAGCTCATTACGTGGCGAACAGGTGTATTCAATAGGTGTCGGCCAATGATCGCCTTTCGAATATCACCGTCGCTGACAATTCCTTGCACCACATCGTCGTCATCCACTATTATCAATGATCGATGCCCGTTTTCTTCGATGAGTAAAAGTGCATCTTCCACGTTACTGTCTATATGAATCGTAAATTGTTTCAGGTTCTCTTTCATGGTTAGTATGTCAACTTTTTGTATAGCAGTTTCTCATTAATTTCCAGTTTGTCGAGAATGTTTACAATTCGCTCACTTGAGCGACCGTCACCATACGGATTGCTCATTTCTCTTAGGGGTTCTGCAAACTCAGGGCTAATGGCTTTTTCGATAGCGAGTCGGATCTCCACAACGTCGTGGGCGACGTTAATTACATTTATTGCCGCTAAACGACCTTCCTGTCGACGTCCGATATTAACCGCCGGGAGAGCGAATGATGGTGCTTCAAGTAAAGCGCTGCTGGAATTGCCGACGATCACTCCTGCGTGTTTCATGAAGCCGCCGTAGAGATCTCGTTCGACGTTACGAAGGACACGGATTAGCGGCGACCGGTGTTTTTCGATTGCCGTTTGAATCCCCGTACTCCCGGCGTCGTTGTTCGGAAAAATCAGGATGGTTTGAATTTTGAGTTCAGTGATAGCCTCCAGTGTAATTTCCATTTGACGGCGTGCCTGAAGCGCTTGCTCTGTAACTGGATGCTGCACGCAAAGTATGTACGGTTTCGAGAGATCTAAATTATACTTTTCGAAAATTTTGTCACGAGATACTAACGGTAAAGACATGAACTCGTCCAGTTGAGGTGCGCCGACGAGATGAATCCGGAATGGTTGTTCGCCCATCTTTTCTAATCTCGTTGCGGCATCGCTGTTAGAGGGGAAGTGGATGTGCGCGAACTTGGTAATGGCATGGCGTGTTAGTCCGTCGATATTTCCCGAAATTTCGCCGGCTTGTATATGTGCTGTGGGTATATTCAAATGTGCCCCTACGATCGCGCCAACCAGTTGCTCTCCACGGTCACCTGCGAGAAGTATGATGTCGGGCGGAGAGTTTGCGACGATATCTGTAAGTGATAGCATAAACACACCCAGCGACTTGGTCATGCTAACATTCGTAAATCCGGCCAGGGTCATTTCGATTTTATGATCTACGCGAAACCCGTCTTTTTCAAACAGCCCTATTGTATCTCCGAACTCCGGCAGAAGGTGCATATTCGTCGCAAGAATCCGATGTTTTAGCCGCGGATGGTCCTGTGTTAGCTTGAGAATCGGCGAAATATAACCATACTCACCGCGGGATCCGGTAAGAACTAACACCTCTTTCTTCTTCGCGGACCTCTTCAAGTTAGCTCGCTCCATGAAATTAGATGGTTCTTTGGTATATCGGCCTTCGCGGTTTTGCCGATAACGTCGCTTAGCCGTTTTGAAGGAATCCCGGTTCCAGGGCGTTTCGTCCAAACCATTTCTTCTGTTATGATTGTGCCGACCGGAATGTCGGCTACAGATACGACCGAACGAAACGCCCACCGACGAATATCTTTTTCTCGTTCATGGACTTCGCGTTTATCGCCCATTGCTTTTTCTATCTTCCGAATTCCTTCTACTAAATTCGCAAGGTCCTGAAAATCGATTGATACGGATTTATCCGGCCCGGGTTGATTCTTGTCAAGGATCACGTGTTTTTCTATAATCTTCGCACCGATTGCCACCGCAGCAAAACATGTATAAAGATCCGGCGTATGGTCCGAGTGTCCAATAACGGCATCCGGGCATAGCGTCTTGAGATTCCTGATAAAACCAATATTAATGTCTTCGTAAACTGGCGGGTATTCAGAAACGCAATTTGTAAACGCAAGCGGACACCTCCCCCGTAACGCGTCGTAGGTTTCCTTGATCTCGCTGGGTTCCGACATCCCGGTTGATATTATCATTGGCAAACCGAAGGCACTTATTTTCTTTAACGACGGTATATCCGTCATTTCCCCTGATCCTATCTTAAACGCAGTGACTCCCAGCTCGTGTAGTTCGCACGCCGCACGATAACTGAAGGGCGTGCAAAGGTAGACTATGCCGATCTCGTCACAATAATTTTTCAACGTTTCATGATGGCTGAGGGGGAGGGCGTACTTCTGTAAGAATTCATACAATGGCTCAGCGAAATTATCGGACATAGGTACATCTGGCAGCATTTCCTCGTCAGGGAGGTGGTGCTGGAACTTTATACAATCTGCCCCGGCTTCTCGTGCGTTGAGTGCCATCTTCATCGCGTTGTCCAGATCCCCTAAGTGGTTGTCGCAACCTTCAGCAATGATAAAAACGTTTTCACAATCGCCGATTGTTCGATCATCGATCTTAAACATGATTCTTACTGCGCTCCTTTTGAAAGATTTGACGAATGACGTTACAATCCAATCTCGACAAATAATGCGGCCCCGAATTTGTTGTCTCCATCGCCATAAATGCAGCACGTATACCGTGATTCGCAACCTGACGTACCACCGAGTCCGTTACCGCCGTTGCGTCTCCGAACGGATAGCTAAGAAATTTCGGGTCTTCGTTGAATAGCTCACAATAGAATCGAATAGACTGCTTGAGGTCGCTTTCCAACTCTGACCGGGTTAAACTCGCGTAGGGACGGTGTCTATGACTATGAATGCCGAAAACCATTCCACCTTTTCTCATCTCCAAAATTTCGTCTCTCGATAGATATAGCTTACGGAGGAAAAGCATTTCATCGAATTCCTCAGAAAAGAGCATATCAACCAACTCGTCTCGTAATAAGGGCGACATTAAATAATTGATCGCGTACTTAAACCCGGCTACTTCTGGCGTATCGAATGGATACGCGTCTTTCGCGGCATCATCGGCGAGAAGCTGATCATCGAATTCACTTATTTTCGATTTCGCGGCCTTGTGAAATCGGCGAATGAACTCCGGGTAACCCAGTCTGCCGTACAGCATATGTGTCTTATGCACCGCGGTAACTTTGTTGTCCTCGTACGGTCCGCTGATAATAAAAAACAGACCCGTAAGGCCTCTTGCTTTAAGTTCCGGATATACCCAGCGGTAATGATCTGAAAGTCCGTCATCGAATGTAAGCAAACAGCTGTTTTCAGGGAATGTATTGCCTTCGAGATATTCAATAAACTCCCCTGGGGAAAGTACCTCGTAACGGTTTTGAAAAAGGTCGAGACTACGGCAAAATTCATCTCTCGAAAATTGATTCAGGTATGGTAATTCTGCATCATCTTTCGGTCGTACATAGTGGAACATCCATACATCCGGGTAGTTGCACAGTGGCGTGTCCTTAAATGTAATCATAGCTGAAAAACGTCCACGGGATACGACTGCTAAGAATTTCTATTCTATCGGTACACACCATGAAATTGAAGTGCTCCTGTTCTTTGAAATCCATTTGTTTTAACCGTTTATACAAATCGACTTCATCCGAGCACACGCATCGAATTGATGGAATGGCATGATCTCGTGTATATCGTACTAGTGCTGTGATGAGACCGCGCGGTGTGTCAATCGAATTCTTCCACGCGATTTCCAATATGTCTGCCTTGCACTCGCGATCAGAGCAACGCGAAACACTAAAAATCAAGTAACCTGTTATTTCCTGTTCGCTACTGAGAATCCGCAGCAAATAAGTATTATTATTTTCGCGATAGTAATGATATTGAAATCGGTTTGACCAGAATCGCCCATTCCGATTCTGAAATCCGCCGGTCTCGGACCAGCATTCACTAAATACTGTCTCAAGCTCAATGTCACTTGACTTGTCGGGGAAACCGCTATCGACCGAACTTATAGAATAGCCAGATCTCGCATTCGGGAGGGCGTAAGTTTCAGTATTCAGATACATGCACCGCGCGCGAACCACTGGAGTAAAACCGTTTCTTTGGTACCAGCGATACGCGGGCCCTCCCTCTGGTTCGCAGTTAACGACGAGGGCATTCAATTCGCTCGAGAACTCTTTCTTAAGAGCATTCATCATTGCCGAACCGATTCCCTTGTTTTGAACTTCCGATGCGACAGCTACCGCACTCAAGTGCCCTACTTCCCAAGATAAGTTCTTCTGTATCTTCAGGTCCCGCCGAGAAAACGGTATCGCACCGATAATCTTTGACCCTTGGCGCCCTACCACTGCGGCCATATTCTCGCCAAGCCAACTTGATGCCGTCCGTTCCGTAAAATCACTCTCAGTGATAAATCGTAGGACGTCTGGAATATCGCTTTCGAGATTTCGACGGTAGGTTATCACAATTCGATCGGTAACTTTAGGTCGAAAGTCGGTGTCATGTTGTCGCAATCATTTTTTTCGATCAGGAACGTAGTCATACAGATGTTCTCGTAGCCCGGTGGCAATGTTGTGAATTCATTTGCTGCACGCAGGTATCCGTAAGCACGGATCGTTTTCGGCGTGGGATCAAGACATCGAAGGAATTTACGAAATTCACGGCCATTCACCACTACATATGGATAGCTCATATTCGCATCGTCCCGGACACTGCCCTCATTGATTGAACGAATTGTCGGAAGGTTGTCGATGATTCTAATATCGAAAAATAGTAACTCTTTTGTTACTCGCCATGCCTCGGACAATAACTCTTCAAACTCTTGATCATGGACCGTTGTCCCGAGAGTTATCACTCTGTCATACGATTCATCGTCGTACGGAAGTTGTGCCCCGTCCACCACCTTGAAGTTGGCCTCCGGGTGGATTTCCCTTGCCCCGTCGATCATTTCCGCGGCGATATCAACGCCGTTATATTGGAAGGTTGTCAGTCGGGACTCTAGTATGGAGAGCATGCCTCCAAGCGCGCAACCGATGTCTAGATACGATTTATGGTCTTCCGCGAATGAATCAAAGAAGTACTGTTCGGAATCGAATAGATCCTTCGATTGATCGCGATAACCATCGTAGAAATTCCGGAAGTACGGGGTATTAAATGGTGAGGCCAGATCTATTTCCCGGGTCATTAGATCCCTCCCCTCACTCCTCGCGGGGCCATAGTTTTTTGTTGCCGTTCGTTGTGGAGCCAGCGCGCATAATCAAGGTCCTCAGGATCATCGATATCAAATGATTCCGTTCTCGATGTACGATAAAGACATGCTTCCTCGTCATATAACTTTCCGATCGATCTGAAAAATGATGCCTTCGTTATATATATTGCGCCGTTGATAAAAAATACTTCCGGAAAGTTTTGACGATTAGGCTTCTCGGGAAGTTCGAGGATTCGGTGAAATCGACCGTCGGATTCCGCTATGTACTCGCACGGATGATGGATCACCGGATTGACGGAAATCAGGCTTCCCGCGTTTTCCTTTGAAATCAGTTTGAGCGCCTCGATAACAGAATCGGCAGTGCGAAACGGACAGGTAGGTTGTAGAAGAATTATGTATTTCGGATCGAACCCTTCATTCTCAAGATACCAGTCCAGACAGTGTCGGACAGTAAGGAGAATATCTGAGTCGTCGGTTGCAAGCTGTTGCGGCCGGATAAATGGTGCCTCAACGCCGAGCCGGAGACCTAATGAACGTATTTGGGCGTCATCGGTGCTGAGGCATATTCGGCTTTCGAAATTGGTGGCAAGCGCGACTTCAATGGTATACTGGACTAAAGGTTTTTCACCGATCAGCGCGAGATTCTTCCGAGGAACTCCTTTGGATCCACCCCGTGCCGGTATGAGAACCAATACTTCGGGTCGTTTATTCTTAGTCATATATACCATCGTCGTTGGTTTTCGACCGGGCGTTCTGCTGGCCAGCAGTATTAAGGTTAAAAATTATTGTTCGATATCCCTTAGATGATAAGTTAAAAGCCTTCCAAAAATTTCCGGCTAGCCTAATCTATGCATGAATTTCGTCACGAGAGTGCGCAGTGTGTTTGAGATCAATGAGTTATGAAGGTTTCAAGGCTGAAGGAATAGCGAGCTATTTCAAAGTCTGGGGTTCTTTGTAAGTCGTTTAGGTCATGTACAATGCGTGCTCACAGTAGAAAGTTCATGCATAGATCAGGCTAGCTGCTTGCAGTATAGTCGCGTAATTACTCGAATCCGCTATTTGGGTATAAAAATCGTTATACGACCTTTTCTAGAATATCTGCGACTTCCTTCGCGCCGAAATGTATCGGATTAACGCTTAGATTGTATTGCCGATCCCTCATGGTCAAATCGGTTAGAAGTTCACAATCAATACCTGTAAATCCGGCGTCGGACAATCTTTCGGGAGCATCAATTCTTTGGTAGAACTGCTGAAAACGCTCGGCAAACGCCTCCGATCTTTCCAATCTCGATTTCGTATCACCGACGTCGGCTCCATTCGTTAATAAATCAGCATAACCGTCGTAGCCGGAACTCGCATTATAGGTGAAAACGTACGGTAGGAATATTCCGCCAGCCAATCCATGCGGAACGTTATACTGAGTTCCAAGCGGATAGGAGATACCGCTGGCTGGCCCACCGCCGCAGTTAACCATCGCCATCCCCGCCAGACAACTTCCCGCGAGCATGGATTCGCGTAATTTAAGGTCATCTGCTTCATTCAAGGAATCCGGGAGATTCGTATAGAGTATCTTGAATGCCTCGCAGCCTAACGCTTTCGAGAACTCCGTCGCCGGTTTTGCGGTAGCCGCCTCGACCGCGTGGACCATGGCATCAAGTGCTGACGACACTGAAATTGAACGGGGACAGGAACAAACTAATTCTGGACAGAGCATCCCGAACAGCGGGGCGACAAATCGGCCGTTAATTCCCAACTTAGTTTTGGTGTTCTGATCGACGAAGCTCGCGGTGGCTGTAACTTCTGACCCCGTTCCGGCGGTCGTGGGCAGAAGTATTGAAGCGATTCCCGGGGATGCCACCTTATCCATTCCCCGGTATGAAATCGCTTTGCCAGGGTTGCGCTGTAGAATTCCCACTCCCTTACAGACATCCAATGTCGAGCCTCCGCCAATCCCGACGACGACATCGATAGAGTGATTTCGTATGTCGTCTGCTACCGTGTCAAGGTAATCATACGTCGGTTCGAATCCAGTATCGACGGGATACCTGAATACCACGGAGAGACCCGAATTATCGATACTATCAATAATGTCGTTTACTATCGGGACCCCGGCGATGTTTTTGTCTATCAATACCCCTATCCGGGCGAAAGCATGATCTTTCAAAAGTTCCGGCAACTTATGCCAGCACCCGATTCCAAAGTATATCCTGGCGTTCAGAGAAAATAAGTTCATTGTTCGCGTAACTCCCAAAGTGTATCTTTCATGCTCGCGATCAGGTGACTTTCCTGCTCACTCGTCATCCAGTGATGAAATGGAACGGAGACCATGCTATCGAAAAAACGGTCGGTTTCCGGACACTCCGCATTTCCTAATCCTGCCTTCACGAATAAAGGATATCGGTACAACGGATAATATTGAACGATTACTTGGACGCGGTGTTTAAAGGCCATCAATTTCATGAATTGATCTCTACATTTACCGTAGCATTCACCGCCATACCAGGCCGACAAACAGTAATAGGCGTGGGTATGATTTTCAGGGATCGACTGAAAAGATAATTCCGTAAATTCCATTAGTGCCTGCCGGATTCGGTCGGCGCGGTCTCTACGATCTTGATTTAACTTTTCTACCCGATCCAGCAGCCGAGCCCCGAGTGCACATTGTGCCTCGCCAAGACAAAAATTATACGGCCAGATACCCGGTAAATCCTGGTCTACATTGCCCATCGCCGGATGCCAATAAAACGCGCGGTCTTCGGTGAACCCACGTATTCCATTGTGGCGCAACCCAAAAGCCCGATCGGCGTTCTCGCTATCTTTCACGATCAAGACGCCGCCTTCGCCGAGAGTGGTTATGCTTTTATGTGTCTGAAAACTAAAACATGCGTAGTCCCCGAAAGTTCCGGCTTTTCGGCCGTCGATTGCGGCACCCAGTGCTTGTGCGCAGTCCTCAACCACTAGGCAATCGTGTTCCTCCGCGAACTCGATAATCTCCGGCATCGGACACATAAGTCCATATAGGTGGACAACGACAATCGCCCTCGTCCGATCGCTGTAAACTTTCTTAACCGTATCGAGGTCCATGACACGTGTGTCGGGATTAATATCAGCCCATAAAATAGTCGCTCCTGTGCGGGCAAAAGGGATCGCTGTGGCACAAAACGTATGGGCCGGGATGATAACTTCGTCACCTGGTTTTAATTGGCAGAGCACCGCCGCGAGTTCCAACGCACAGGTGCAATTCGCAACTGCCAGCGCATTCGATACGCCATGCCAACTCGCGAATTTCTGTTCGAATGCCCTGAGGTTTTCGCCCATTGTTTGCGGATCCGCAGCGCGCATCACTTCAGCTACAAGCTCTATTTCCTCCTCCGTATATTTCGCACCGACACCGCTTAGCGGTAAAATCCAATCCTGCGTAGTATTATCCGGTTTCGACTTCATGGGAGTAAGAGTTCCTGCACTTTCTGATTAAATTCCCGCGTGTCCCTTCGCAATCCGGAGCGAACCGTGTTCAGGCGGTCGCGAATGCTATCGCGGTTGGTTATGCAATGATTGAAACGCTCGACAAGTTTATCCGCCAAGTTCCGATCGAAAATGTCGAGCCCAAATTCTTCGAGCCCGATATCATCCAGAAATTCTGTCATTCTCGGTTGAGAGGTTAACGCTATCATTGGTGTTCCAACGCCGATCGCCGGTGACATGGAATGCACTCGCATACTTAGAGCGACATCAACATTCGCATAGCGACCGTAAAAATAACGCGCTTCCGAGGCCTTTAATAGTCCTGTCGATACAATGTCCTGGTGCGGCATTCTCAATGGACAGCTTTTAATAAACTGAGACATCATTTCATAATCGTCAAAGTAATGCGGGCATAAAATCAGATTTAGGTCGTGTTCTTTCGCAATTATTTCCAGACCGCGCGCAAGTTGTCTCAGAAATAGCGATCTTTTGTGATCCCACCCCGGGAGGCGTTTCCACAATTGAATGAGTTTCCTTTCGTTGACAATACCGCCCAGCCAACGCCATGCTTGCTCCCGTGGCCATCCACCAAAGCGATAGACCTCATCTTCGTTATTGAGTGATAGTATTGCATTGATCTTATTGCCAACCAACTCCGGGTATACGTTGCCTGTCGCTGTCTCGACGTAAATTGCAGGATCGGGAACTGTAAGGATTCTGTCAGACTCGTATCCAAGAAGGGACTCCAGCCAACCTTTCGTCCCATCATTTCGCACACTGAAAATGATCTTCGGGTGGCGAAGAATATGTTCCATCGCCGTTCGGAATTTATCAAGATGACAATATTTCTGGCACGGCCAAACTCGATACGAAATCCCATAAAACACTATTGGTTTAGTTATTTGCGACCAGAGTTCAACGGGAAGGTCAAATCGCATTCCGGCATGTACCAGATAGTCCCTTGCGTTTAGTGCGACCGCAGCACCGATGAGGAGACCGTCGGAATCGTTGACCCTCCGGACGAAGTTGGCATCGAACTTCCGGAATCCGAATGTGTAATCATCCCAGGGCTCCGGTGTGAAATTTACGGCACACGGAAGGTCTTCCGCAAGAACATTTTCCGTTCCGATTGTTAACGCACCGTTCCCAATGTTCGTGCTCTTGTGATTGGCGAGATGAATCAGGTTAAGTGTTCGCATATTAGATGTTTTATGGGAAAATTTAGAAGCCTTCTAAGGCGGATTTAAAAGCGGCCTCAGCCTGAACTAGATCAAACGGGTCGTCAATGTCGATCGACCGATTTCTTGGAGTTATCAGAACGCCTATCCTATTGCCAAACATGGTGTTGTCCGTTAGAAAATTCCTTGCCCACATAATGTCGACCAGGCCGTTCCATCGGTAAATATCTGGCAGTTCTTGCCGACGATACGGAATGATCGGTGCTTCCTCGGGCAACAATGGTTGAGCGACATTGTCCTTGATACGCACCATCCGATAGGGATGATGTTCCGCGATGCATGCACTCCGTAACGACTCAAAATCACCACTTGCGAACTTCTCTAGTCCAAGTTTGATGTCATCGACGGTCCGTAACGGATTTGTAGGGCGTAATCCAACGACGATATCTGTGTGCCAATCTTGATGATCGATCAGCCAACGCAATGCACGCTGAAATACCGGGAAATCTTTAATTTCGTCCCCGGCTAACTTCGAAGGGCGCATGAACGGAACCTCCGCGCCGCATTCGTTCGCGACTTCAGCAATCTTGGCGTCGTCAGTGCTGACGACGATTCTGTTGAAAACCCCGGCGTTGCGGGCCGTTTCGATTGTTTGTGCTATCAGCGGCCGACCACAAAACGGTGTTATGTTCTTCTTTGGAATTCCTTTTGAACCGCCGCGTGCGGGTATCAGTGCAAGAATATTCATTGTCCAAGTCTACAACGCACCCTGGAATGGCGGCGCGTTGTTAGTTAAACTAGCTCGGCAGATTCCTATAGATCCTCTTCGCTTCCTTTCGCTTGCTAAGATGCCAGGGATAATAGTTGTAATTGAATGTTTCTTTAAGTTTTCCGCCGAGGAGGTCGCGCAGGAAATCCTTCGCTGTCCCGAGTGTCCATCGAACTCGTGGTAGTGTCTGGTAAATTGGCTTCTTCAATCCGGTTGTCTCCGGGAATAAACCAGCGAATGAGATTCTAGCAGGGGAAGTTGTTTCTTCTTCGACCAGTTGTTTAATTTCTCTCGCGATCGTTTTCGACGCGGGCTCGGTGCAAGGGTAGTTGTAGAACCTTTTAAGATACTGACTAAATTCATCGTAATTCGGCGATATATCCAAGCGATTTTCCGACGCCGCGACACACATGTCAATTAGTTCGTCGAAGGTCTCCGGTTGCCAATAGAATTTTAAGTGCGGAGGAGTCCACCATGGCATGCGGATATGGTCGTGAAAACGCTCGCCAAGAAGCCGGTACGTGGTAATCGCAGGAATGCCGTTCATCATCGCTTCGATACCTACTGTTGACATGCCAACTACAACGGTGTGACATTTCGCGACGAAGCTATGTACCGGATCGGTCTTATTAACCTCAATATTATTATACTCGGATGTTAGGAACTCATAGTCGGCAGCACTTTCGAACGGGCTGGGCCGCCAACTGAAATTCAGCCCGTGATCAGTAATTCCATGGTGAACCAGCTGCAACTGCGAACGGAGCAACGCCACGTAGTACCAGATCGTGTCTTCGATATTTCGATCTTTATCATACAGTGAATTGACCGGCGGCGGTGTTGCTACCAGTCGGTGAATGATGTTAACAAAACTGTGGTTAAGATATGAACTCAGCATGCGATGCTTTGTAACGATACCGATGCAAGATCTGTCCTGGGTGCCTGCTGCAGTGCTACATCGATGGACATCCAAGCGGGCGGTGCCGGTCACCGTTAGCTGCTCCGGCTTAAATAATCCCTCTTCGAGAAGCCATTCCTGCGCGGCGGGCCCCCACAAGAACACACGGTCAATTAAGTCACGTACTTTCATCGGACCGTACCGACGGCTAATCACCTGATTCTTATCCGGGGTACCACCTTCCTGCGGTATTATCGCGATTTTCGCTGTCTTTTTAAGTTGAAGATATTTCTCTCTATCGCAGTCGCGGTGGGTCGCGGCAGTCGAAAGTACCACCAGGTCTGGTTGGTGGATATAGAATTTCATGCGAATATCGACTTTGTTACAGAGGATCGGCACAACACCGACTTCCCGCAACTGTTCCGCAATAAGCAGAATGGACAGACCATCGCGGTAACAGTTGTCTACAAGCAGTAATACTTTTTTAGGTTTCATTGTCTTTCTTGAAGCAGGAGTTCTGCGATTTTGAAGTCAATTGGCTCGTCAATGTCCAGCGCATGCTCAATAGGAACAGCAAATCCTCTAAGATCAGGGCCGAAAACGCAGCCTTCGAGTATAAATTTCGGTCGCGTTGCGATTACCACGCCGTTTTGCCAGTATACCGGTTTCAGCAGTTGACGGGGAACATCGGTTCGCAATCGGTCATAATATTTAGTCTTCAAAACCGGGGACATTTCACCGGTTTCCGGGTTGTCCATAAACCACATCTTGTACGGAGTGTATCCATAGGGAATCGAGATAGTTCTCAAGGAATCACATTGCTCTTTCAGCATAAAATCAAGCGCGGCGTCTACGTCCGTTGCAGTGCGAAGCGGTAATGTTGGTTGTAACACTACGACGATTTCCGGGCGCCAATTGCGATTCGCGAGGAGCCACTGAACCGCGTGCTTGAGGTAGTCAATATCAGGAGAGTCGTCTTGCGCAAATTCTCTCGGGCGTAAGAAAGGGACGTCCACTCCCAGACTACAGGCGACGTCTGCAATTTCCTGGTCGTCGGTCGAGACGATACAAGCGTCGATCAACGACGAATCGTTGGCGACTTCAATTGTATACTGAAGCAGAGGTTTGCCACAAATATCCGCAATATTTTTTCGCGGAACCCCTTTCGATCCGCCACGGGCCGGAATGACGGCAATGATACGGTGAGAATTATTGATCAAAATCGAATCGCCAGTTGCGACAACATCCGTGGGGCTTCGCTGCAACGGCGCACGTATTCACTATGCGACGTCCGATAAATGAAGTTGTCTAATTGTTCGGTGTTATGGTTTAGGTCAAACATCCAGAAGTATACGTCCAGTTCAAAGAAGTCCGGGCCCGGGAGCATTTCTTAAAGGGACAGAAATTACGCTTATCAAATTTTCTGTGTTGATTACAAATTGAACGCTTAATTGCAGACAAAACCGAGTTTTCTTTTTATCTCGTCGCAGATCCTCATAACATCGATTCCTTCATCAAGCGTAATCAGTGGGTTAGAGTTCCTCTCTATCGCCTCAATGAAATGCTCAATCTCGCACTTGAACATATCGTTCCGTTCGAAATCTACTGATTCACTGTATACTTTCGGGGCTTCTGTAATCGAGTGATTCCACTGAGTAAGCGTCTTGTCGTAATAATCCCATCTCAGTTTTCCGTCGGTTCCAATCAACTCGAAGACTCGGCGATGGGGCCGTTGCCAATAATCAAGGTGCAGTGAAGCAATGCAATCTTCCGGCATTCGAAATATGGCTTTCACCATATCTTCTGCCTTGACTTCCAGGGGGGTCAAGGTTCCGCCAATCGCATGGATTTCTAACGGCACCCCTAAGAACCAGTAGAGATAGTCGATATCATGACTAAACGCAAGGACGGCACCGCCCCCCATATTCGTGTGGGACGAATACATATCGCGATAGTCTTCCCAGGGATGCCAGTCGGCAGTGTTTTCGCCCATCTCTATATTAGCAGCAAGTGGTGCTCCGATTTCTCCTGCGTCGTACAGGGCTTTCATCTTTTGGAGCAACGGGTGAAAACGCAGATTATAGCCGATCATCACCGTCAGATTTTTGCGTTTGACGAGTCTCTCAAGCTCGTTGATGCGTTGCAAGTTATGTGATAACGGTTTCTCTATAAAAAGGTGACAACCCGACTCTGCGGCAGGTATAGCGAGATCTAGGTGCAGCGAAGTTGGGTTTGTAATAAATACTGCGTCGGGTCGGTATGTATTTAGGGCCTGCTCAAAATCATGGTAGATGCTTGGAGGCACCCCGGATTCCGCCAACTCAGTCGTGAATTGGCGTACGAACGACGAATCCTGTCGCCCCGATCGAAAAAGCGCGAGGGAATGTCCGAGTTCGAGGAGGTTGCGATAGTGCCTCTGCCCGATCGATCCGATGCCGCATATAAGAAATTTCATGCTGATATATGCTCTACCATGCAGTCCTGCCGCCGTCGATGATCAAAGACGACCCTGTCATATAAGATGAGGCATCCGATGCCAGGAAGGCAATCGCGCCATTATACTCATGTTTGTTCGCCATGCGGTTCATCATATTCAAGCTGGCGTTCTTCTTTACAAAATCGCGTGGCAAACCGTTATCGATGCCGCCCGGGACCAACGCGTTAACCCGAATATTGTGGGGCGAGAGATAAGACGCCCAACAGCGCATTAAGCCGAGCATTCCTGACTTCGAAGTGACATACGCAATATCTTTAAACTCACCGTCTGGGTATATATGATTTTGAGGTGCAATTATGCCTAAATCTGACGCGATGAAAATAATGATACCGGACTTCTGTTTCATCATCAACGGTGCAATCTGACGAGTACAAATGTACGCGCCGGTTAGATTTACGCGAATTTCCTGGTCCCAGAGATCTAAAGAGAATTGCTCATACGGCGCGAATTGCGGATTCTTCCCGTCGCCATCAATCTTTGGATTCATTGCCGCTGCGTGGATTAGAACGTCAATGCTACCAAAATTGTCGATAACTTCTTTGGCTTCGGATCCGACATTATCGGGGTCGCAGATATCTACGGGGTGCGCCGCGTTAATATCAAAATTAACGGGAATCGCGCCGTTCTCTTCCAAGAACCTCGATATCTCCTGACCGAGTAATCCTGACCCACCAGTTATGATAGCGGTTTTGCCCTCAATCGAGAAGAGGGAATTGACACTGTAATTATTCATGACATACGGTCTGCATTAGTTTCTGTTTATGCCGGTGCCAGCTCATTGCGTAATATGTGCCCGGAGTTTCTCTGCAATCGGTTTTTCTTTTTCAATGATCCCGATTTCGCCAGTCCCCATTGCCTGTTCAATCTTTCGGATAGCGCCAACCAACGTTCGTAGACCTGACGGTTCCAGAGACGCGGCCTGATCCGATCCGTACATAGCACGGTTCAGTGTAATATGTCGCTCAAGTGACGAGATTCCGAGGGCCGCAGCGCCCGACGACACCGCGAGACCGCTATTGTGGTCACTGAGTCCAACCGGACACTTGTATTGATTTCGAAGTGTCTCGATGCATAGCAAATTTGCGTCTTTAGTATCGGACGGGTAGGTCGAAACACAATGCATTAACTCAAATGGACAATTCTCGTAACGGAATATGTTGACCGCACGATCGATTTCCGCGGGTGTGCTCATTCCGGTTGAGATAAATGTATGTTTTTTCTCCGACGCCACCTTATGGAGGAGATCTTCATAAACGAGCATCGCCGAAGCAATTTTATTGTAGCCACAGTCGAATTCTTGAAGAAATTCAACGCTCTTCAGATCCCAGGCTGATGCAAACCATTGGATTCCCACTTCCTTGCAATACCCGTCTATTTCTTTATAATCGTCACGATCAAATTCCAAGCGCTCTTTTTGTTCTCGCTGGGTCGTTCCCCAGGGGCTTTCCCGCGGGGAATCAAGAAGTTCTTGGGAATATACCAGGTCTATCGTTCGTTTCTGGAACTTCACTGCATCGCAGCCTGCGTCGCATGCCACTTTTATTAGTTGTTTCGCAATCCCAATGTCTCCATTGTGATTGATCCCAATTTCTGCGATTATAAACATGATAGGCTCTCTCCTTGGATCTTTATAGTTATACGAACAGTAGCATTCTCAGTGAAGATACGATAACCCGAGGACTTCTTCCACCAGTTCTCGGACGGCACCATTGCCGCCGTTTCTTTTTAACGGCCATTTCGCAAGTTCCCGGATTTTCGGGTGACTGTCGCCTGGGCACGCCGAATACCTGCAAAGTTTCATGGCGGCGTAATCGTTTAAATCGTTTCCGACGTATAGGGTTTTCGCAAGATCGAATCCCTCCTTCTTCGCCAACTCTGTGAGGCTAGCCTCTTTGTTCGACAGCCCTTGGTACACCGAGATGCCAAGCTTCTTTCCCCGTTGTTGGACGACTGGGTTTTTTTCAGTGGAAAGTATAAATACTTTCGCTTTTGTTTGTCGGAGGATGTCGAAAGCCAGTCCGTCCGAACGGCTACAGCACACTGTCTCGACCCCGTTTTGATCAACGTAAACCAGGTTATCAGTTAGTACGCCGTCAAAATCGAATATTACAGCCTCAATATTCCCAATCGCGATACCGGTATTTGTAGACTTATCCATACACGTTCACTTATTAGAAGTTATTGCTCCCCGCGTCTTGCAGTTTGAGCATCCGATAGAATTTGGACCCCCCGTCGTTCGCAAGCTCTTCGTAAGTTCCCTCTTCGACGACAGCGCCTTTGGCCATTACGTAAATATAATCGACATGTTGGATAGTAGACAATCTGTGCGCAATCACAAGTGTCGTCATTTTACCCTTCAGCGAATCAATGCTTTCTTGGATCAGTAACTCCGATTCGCTGTCAAGATCGCTGGTCGCTTCGTCCAGAATCAGGATACTTGGCTTCTTGTACAATTCCCGAGCAATATGTAAGCGCTGGCACTGCCCGCCGGATAGCGTGATTCCGCGATCGCCGATTTCTGTATCGTATCCGTTTTCCAACGACTCTATGAAATCATGAATACTGGCAAGTTTCGCCGCTTTCTCGATAGCAGCTTGGGTTTCCCGACAACCCGTCTCGCTCACGAGAGCGATATTAAACGCCACCGATTCCTGGAAAATAACACTATCTTGGCAGACATAACCTATTCGCTTCCGCAGACTATCGAGATCGAGGTCGCACAGGTCGATACCATCGTAGCAGACTGTCCCGGAATCGGGCGTAATAAGCCGGGTAACAAGCCCGGTTACCGTGGTTTTACCGGAACCGGACTCTCCAACGATCGCCACGGTTCTATCCTTATCCAAACTGATAGAAATATTCTTGAGCACCATGGTTTCATTATATCCGAAACAAACATCGTTGATTCGAATTCCGTCTTCCAACTCTTTAAATTCTATTCCGCCGTTGGTGTCCTTGTTTCGCTCGAAATCGTCGAGCGCTTTTAACACAGTATCAATCCCCCCTATATGGGCTTCGAACTTCTGCCACATGTTTTGAAAGCCGGTAAGCTGACGTGCAGCTCTGTAAAAGAGATAGATTACGGGTACGACGAGTCCGATGTTGGCTCCGACGACTTGGCTTTGGTAATAACCGTATGCCAAAGCCCCAGTAGCCGCAATCGGCTCCGAGATACTTTCTAGAAGACTCCTTAACAACTGCTGTTTATAGGTGCAACTCGCTAAGCGATCTATCCCTTTATCAATCTTGCCATGGAGTGGTTGAAAACCCGCACATGACTTCAGATATCGGAACGCGCTCGTCGATTGAATCGTTAGATGCTGCAACCATGCGTTCTGGCGGGATATTACTTTGGATAAACGACCGGAAATGGTATAGGTAAAATGAAAGACGTAAATGAAAAATACACCAAAAACCACCGACGCCATCGCAATTGCCGGGTCGAGAATTGCGACGCCGACTAAATACACAAATGCCGTGATCAACGATGCGATGGCGGTCGAATACGACGAAAACGCAGCAGTCGCTCGCGGTATTTCGACGCTGATTAAATTATTAAAGTAGCCTATGTTCTCTTTCGCGTAATACTCATAATTGACTTGATAAAGGGAGGTTATAGAGAGTTTTCTGAAGTAACTGGTCCAATTAACAAGAATTTTCGCCTGAATACTTCGTTGCATAAAGATGATGATACCGCGGATCCACAGGATCGCGATAATCAGAATAATGATGGTAGAAAACCCTGATTGTAATCCGAAATGCGATAGACCGCGGCCAACATACTCAGACACCAATGACTTCGGGCCCGGCGAGGCGATGTCGAGAAGCGGTACAAACATCGCGACGCCGAGTACTTCCATGACACCGCCGAGAACAGTTAAGAGAATGAATATAATCAGCGCGGATCTTGTGAAGCGATAGTAAATCCGAAAGTAGTGAATGATATTTTTTAAGAGAGAAATTTATCGTTTCCTTTTATAGCGTTTGTAGCAGAATACTGATGGATTATTCAGGCTAGTTATCCCTGATTCGTTGTGGAGTTTTTTGCCGCTGTCGTGTCTTGCATGAGTGTCGCCTGCCCGGCAGCGCGGCTGGTAATCTTGCCGCCGCATAGCAGCACGGTACTCTTACGGCGTTGGCGTAATTTGGAAAAGCTCTAACAGTCCTTCGATCGATGCCCAGCCCATATTCTTAATCGCGCGGTTGCTGCTGCCGGCAACGTGACAGGTAGTAAGTAAATTGGGACACGAGATCAGTTTTGTATTCGGAGTCGGCTCGTTCTCATAGACGTCTATCGCTGCGCCTGAAAGGTGACCGGAAAGAAGCGCTTCCGCAAGAGCGCCTTCGTCTACTACCTCACCGCGCGAGGTATTCAACAAGTACGAACCTTCTTTCATTTCGCTTAGAAAATCGGCGTTCACCAGATGGTGATTCTTCGGCTCCATTTCAATGTGAATCGTCACGATATCGCTTTCCGAAAGTAAATAATCCAGGGGCACAAACTCGACCGGCGGAGTCGGCGGGAAGTCGAGGACATCGTTGACGAGAATCCGAGCTGCGCCCAGTGCGCTAAATTTTTCAACGACGGCCTTACCGACATGGCCATAACCAATAATTCCTATCGTAAGTTCCGCCAATTCCAGACCGGGAAGCTTTGACCATTGTTCTGCCCGGTAGCCTTGAATAGATTCGTCGATTTTTCGGATCATCATAATCGTTAATGCCACGACGAGTTCAGCGACGCTGTCTGAATTGACGCCTTTCCGGTATCGAACCTCAATATCGTGACGTTTAGCCGCGTCAAAATCGATGTTATTTAGGCCGACACCGTATTTCGAAACAAAGCGGAAACAGGGTAGTTGGTCCATGACATCAGCCGTTAAACACTCTGTCCCTAAAATTGCGGCATCGGAGTCCCTTAAGAATTCCACAAGGCTCTCGTTCTTTAAGGAATCGCCGCGATCATTGATGACGAAATCGGGAAAAAATCGACGAAGTTCCTTAACGAGATACGAATCTTGAGAAAATGTTTTCGAAGTGACGGCGATCTTTGGGCTGCCGGTTGCAGCTTTAAGACGCATTTTCGGCAGAATCCCCAGTGAACTTTCGCTTCCGGCAGCATTGTAGATTTTAATCCCTCTGGCCCAAAGCAAATCTCTCGCCTTCAGTAACCACTCTTTCATTTCCGGGAAGACATATTGTTTACTGTTTTCAACCACCGAATGGTTGGTCGAAGACGCATCAAAGTAGCCATCTTCCTTATCCCTAAATTCCGCGTCGACTCCAAGGATGTATATCGGGTTACACCCCATCCAGACAGCAAGTTGAATTTCCAGCGCGATGATGTCACCGGCGTAGGCACAGTTATTGAGATCGAATGAAAAAGACTCTGCATGGCCCGGAGTCGCAAACCGCGTTCGAGTCGAACAAATACGGGCTGCTAGTTCTGCCGGACGCTCCCAGTTCGTATTTTGACTTAATACTGATTCTGGGACGATGTACGTAGTAAATTCAGTCTTCTGCAACGTATCTCTTTGCTCGAGAAAACGCGTTTGGCGTTGAAAGCATATATACTTCAACGCATATCGGTCAGCGACGTTGACCAACTGGTTGCACCCTATGGTTAGCTTATCTTTAAGTAGGTCGAGGTCGAGTCGATTGAGGTGGGGTGCGGTCCCCAGGCAAAAGCCTGCTTGGCCGCGGTGTTTGTCTTTGAGGTCCGATATAATCATAACTCGACTCCGCCAGGGGGGCGTTTCGATGATGTTTCGTTTTGATCACCGCTCCCAATCGCTCTCGCATGTGCTAGAACTCGATCGCTCGCCTCACGCAGGAAAACAGTATCCATTCCGAGTGCTATGAACGTAAACCCGTTGGAAATAGCACGATGTATCGACTCATCAGTCGGTTGGACAAGGTGAATCCCTGCGCTCTTGCCTGCTTTTAGGCATGTTTGCAGGATCTCATTTTCGGCATCAATAAGTAACGGATTGTCTAAGTCGCCCGAAACTCCGTATGACCCCGAAAGATCATACGGGCCTATTAAAATTCCATCGATGCCGTTGACCGAAAGAATATCAGGGAGGTTTTCAACGGCCTGCTTTGTTTCAATCATGGCTATCACAGCGACTTCGTCGTTCGCGCGCTTGACATAATCATCGAACCCGCGCCCATGACGGTTTGCACGCGTAAACGCGAATCCGCGGATCCCATCGGGAGGATATTTCGCGGATGCAACGGCAAGTTGAGCATCAGTTTTATTGTTGACCAGTGGAACGATCACGCCGTCAGCTCCGAGATCGAGGGCTTGTCGGATGGCGATCGTTTCATTTCCCTTGACGCGAACCATTGCGCAAGTTGTATCGCCAGTCGCCCTCAGGAGGGCAGCGATCATACTGGTATCGATGTCTGTATGCTCTGCGTCGATTGCTATCCAGTCAAAACCGGTGTCAGTGAAAACTTCGACAACGGATGGATGTCCAATCTGAACCCAGGTACCCAGGCTGATTTCTCTGGAGAGCAGAGCTTTTCGTAAAGAATTCGTACGCATTGAATAGGCCCCTTTTTTTCCTAGCTGATCGTCTGCGAGATTGTATGGTCGCTACGGCCACTTTACGTTGCAATAGTGAACTGACCTGGTCGGGAGAGATTTATTTGCCAGTCATAAATTATGACAGCAATACTATGGATTTTGTCTTTTCGTCGATTTTTAATACTTGTGCTATTTCGTCCAGATTCGAAATAATAAACGTTGTTCCGCTATCGAAGTTTTCGCGGTCTTTCCTGCCAATGAACGGGACATCATTCGCTTTGGCGGCACTTAGATCTCCGTTCGTGTCGCCGATGAACACAGCATTTGTCGCTGCGACCCGATAATTAGCCAAGGTCATTTTGATGGCATCGGCTTTTTTCGTTTCCGCGCCGATGATGTCAGAAAAGTATTGATCTAGATTCCGTTTTCGTATAATTCTGGTTAACTCCGCCACTGGCGTCGCTGAAATGACAACAATCGGTGAGAATTTCGTATAAGATTGTAGAAATCTACGTGCGCCGGGAACTTCTGCGCATTCCATCACTTCCGAGTATACGATTTCACTGAATCGCTCTGATATATGCTTCTCCTCGGACTCGCTATATTCACGGTTGAGAATGTGCCTGTATATATGTTCGAATTTTTCGAATCGCGAACAGCCGAGGTTGCTCAAGTGGTAATTCATTACCTCGTTAAGATGCCTAGGAAAAATCGAAAAGCATTTTTCGAATGCCCGTATTTTCGCGGTATTCGAGTCTAGGATCACCCCGTCAAAATCTGTTAGAATTAGCTCAACCGTTGACAAATTATGGGCACTGTTAATTTCTGATCTCCTGCGATATCAGCGAACGCTTGGTGTGCTCGCTGGTGCCTTCTAAAAATTGTTTGCAAGATCCTATTGAACCCGCACAAAATTTGACTGAAAACCGGCTAAAATATCCAGCGAAATTTGTCATTCGGTTCAATATTCGACGGTAAAAATCGCGGTTCCATGGGTTCTTTCTGATTATATAAACATACTATGATTGCGGGAAGTTTGGTGTGCTTCAGGTCGTTCAGCGGGCGTATCCTCGTGTTCATGAATACAGGGGCCGCGGTATCGTCGTCGAATACACTATCCAGTTTGAGTTCCCATTCTTGAGTCCCTAAATACGTGATCTCCGCCAAATCCCCCACTCCCAGGATACCGACTTCCTTGACTCCGCTCTTCGCTAAATCTTTACATACCCCGGCACTGCGCTTTCGTGCTTCACGATAGAAATACATCGAGAACTCAAAGTACTCGAGGGTAAGCCGTGCTTTTTCCAGTAGCCCTTTCGGTGTCAGAAAATAATCCCAACGACGGGAATGCACGACTTTGACGTGAACGAGACCTTTCTCGACCATTCTCTTCAATATGTCGTGGGCAAGACGCACGCTGACATTAAGCTTGCGCGCCACAAGTCGGTTGTTTAGCTTCCGATCGCTCTCGACATGCTGTAATAGTTCGAGTTCGTATAATTCATGGCTATTGATAGGCATAGAGATCTAGATTTGAGACGTGAATGAGTGTTATTCCGGTAAGAGATCGAACAAGCCAGGCAGGCTTCGCCCCGTCACTGTCGCGCACAGGACTGTCGTTACTTGTTATAAAGTTACGAAATGTAACGTTATTTTTCAAGGAGGGTCGCGGAATTTGTTGGAGATTAATCGGCGTGTAGGTATGACCGGGGACGCGTTTTCGAATTGAGAAAGGCGTTATATTTTGAAGAATCTGCGGGCGTTAGTGGTCGAAATATCGATAAGCTTCTCGTAGTCAATACTCAATTCTTCGGCCGCGCGTTCGACGATATACTTCGTAAACGCGGGTTCGTTCCTCTTGCCACGAAACGGAACCGGCGCGAGATATGGAGAATCCGTCTCAAACATTAAGCGATCGAGGGGAACCAAACCCATCACGTCCCTGATCTCGTCGGAATTTTTAAAGGTTAGAATTCCTGTAAACGAAAGGTATCCACCCAGCTCAATAAAGCGTTTCGCCCAATCGAGAGTCCCAGTGTAGCAGTGAATTACAAAGCCGGCGTCGCGATCGATAGATGTCTTCAAGCAATCGTAACATGCGTCGAAGGCATCCCGGCAATGAATTATTACCGGTCGCTCGACTTCGTTCGCAAGTTCCAGAAATTGGTTGAATACCCGGATCTGAACCTCGTGGGACGCGTATTCATAATAGAAGTCCAAGCCTATTTCTCCGATCGCCTTAACTTTCGTGTGCCCAGACATTCTACGGAATGGCGTGAGGTCCCCGTCAAATTTCTGCGCTTCATGAGGATGTACACCGATTGCTGCGAATACTTCCGGGTAATCGCTGATTCTGCGTAGCATCGTTTCCGTGTACTGCGACTCGGTACCCGCTACGAGCATACGCGTTACACCGGCGGCTGCAGCGTTTCTGACAATCGATGAGAGATCGTCTTCCGGGAGCAGGTGGAAATGGGTGTCGAAAATATCCATTTTCGCGGTGTTGTTATCTTTCGTTTTCGCTTTTAAGTTGTATACTGATCGCCTTGCATACTGCAAGCAGTACAATTTTTGGATAGCTTCGAATTTATCAGCCAAGAATTTCCGAACGATATTTCTCCGCATAAGCGAGAAGAGTCTCCCCGCACTATCGGGATCCTCGCTTATGGAGGACGGGTAATCCGGACGAAAACTCGATGACGATGGGGATAACGTTCGGAATTTTCTTGATTAATTTAAGCTGCCTAAAACTTGGGCTGCATGGCGTCTGGCATACTGCTGGAAATCCTGGATACGATCAGTCCGGGTTCAACTCAGAATAGTGTGAGGTATCGGGATTATGAATTCGATTTCGAAAAAAACAACCAGTGGATCAGTTTATAACTGGGACAATATACTTCATTCATATAACGATCGTAAATATAATCTCCCTAACAGAAAGTCACTGAGGATTTATCGAATTGGCGTTTCGGTGTTCGGTCTGGTCATCTTACTAACCGGGCTGTGGGGAGTATTCAAATAATAAGAAAGAATACTATGAATTTAGCTGACCGGGTAACCGATGAGATCAAGAGTGCGATGCGCGCCAGAGACGAACAGAAACTCGCCGCCCTCAGGGCGTTGCGAGGTGAAATACTAAAACTAAGTAAACTTGCGCTCGATAAGGAAGTTACGGATGACGATGTCCTGAAACTAGTGAAGTCTCAAATAAAGCAGAGGCAGGATGCGATCGCTATGTTTGAGAAAGGCGGTCGAGCAGATTTAATCGCGATCGACGCCGAACAGATTAAGCACCTGCAAGTGCTTCTGCCAACACAAATAAGCGACGACGCATTGACGGAGATAATTGACAAGGCAATTGAACTTTGTAACGCGAGCTCAGCCAAAGATATGGGTAAGGTAATGAAAGAAACGGTAGCCCTTGTACGCCAGACCGGTCTGGATTCGAACAACCGCCGAGTATCGGAATTGGTTCGCGAACGTCTGGCAACTGTCGCGTAAAGTCTCTCGATGCACTAGCCTGATTAATTCATGCGATTCGTCGCGAGAGCGCTTAACTCGCTCATAATAAATCGATTAAAGAAAACTTGACGACGAAAGTGAATATTCATTCACTGAGATGTAAAGTTGAACTAATCGGCTTATTTGAGCAGAG
>JAJFLP010000048.1 GCA_021772635.1 Verrucomicrobiota bacterium
CCACTAAAAACACAAGTAGATCGTGGACTTCCATCTCCGCTATTTGTGTCGTCGATCTGACAATAAAATTGTTAAAAAAAGAAATATTTACTCAAAAAAAACTGGACACCATATCTCAGAAGGCTTTTCGAACAGGGTCTAACTACACATAAAATATCGGACGATATTTCGAAAACTCAATGACGATCAGTATATTTTGATTTCGCTCGGCTTGATGGTATAAAACTGGTTGCATTCCAAAAATTCGACTGGTTGCAGTCCTTAGTAAAATATCCGTTGCCAGTACACTAAAGGCCGGATCGCCCCGACCCGGCTATTACCGCTATGAACCGGTGGATTTTTTAGATCCATGGTACTGACCATCCTTCGCGTAATACCTGTACCGGGTAAGTTTACGGTCGTATCAATCGTGAATACAGTTGTATTGCGGGGATTGAACGATAAACCACGGATTCCTTTTAGTTTGCCATATAATTCAAAGCCAAGGCATTCCTGAATTGTCGCTTCGTTCACGAATCCGAAGGAACGACATTTTCTGATCAGTTCCCGCTCAGACCCGGAAATTCCGCCGACAACCTTCGACTCGATCCATGACATCGGCGCTGACCAGAACGAATACGCTGTATTCGCGACCGAATCCCTGATTCCCGGAGGTGCGGGTGTTCGAAACAAATCATCCGGTAACGCAGTCCCGATTTGTAATTGCTGAAGACGCGGGACAAGAATTTCAACGTTCTTGATCCAATACATCTCCTCCCGGAAATTCAGGTTGCCGTTTCTCGGAAATCCTTCTAGCCCGGCTTGTTTGTAATCATCGATTTCCATTCCGAAGTCCGGATGCCGGCGCAAATCGTCCTTGTCAATATAATCCTGATACACAGCAAAGAACTCTTCAATGGCGTCGCGCATTTCGTCATCGTCTTCAGTAAATCGCCCGACAATGTCATTCTTTTCGCTACTCAATTTTCCAATATTCCAGCCTCGATTGACATCGTATACCCGGACGCTGCCGACTACGCCATCGACCAATTCCAATTGATGCTCGCTGCCATCAGCGAACCAAGTCTCTTCTTCACTATCATCCTGAACCTGGTCGCGGGTCGGGTTATTGAAATTGTAGGTCATCACCATCCACTGTGTAAACGCAGTTGCGGACTCCGCCGCGTATTTCAAACGACTACGTTCGGAAGTAATCTTCGATCCGATTGCCGCGCCTTTAGATGAAGTAATCAGCATCCCCGAAAGAACGGTAAACAGGCTTACTACACCCAGTACGATAATCAGCGCGATCCCTTTGTCGTTTCCGGAGGGAACCATCATTTACTTTCCTTGTTTTTTTGTTCCCATTTCCCCCAACGCTCGAAATAGGATGTCCCGGCGGTTCGACGCAACCAGTTTTGGGAGGCGCCATCAATCCAGTCCACCCGTATCAAAATTGCGAGAGGCATATAGTCACGGTCTTCCCAGTCATCGATGAAAGTTATCCTATCATCTTCGACATCCATGTACGAGAACGAAACGGAGTGGATATTACGCGCTAATACCGAACGTCTCAGCTTGTCCGAACCTAAATCTTCGGGGAATGGCGGGCGTTCACAATAGTAGGCCACAAGTTCGTTCTTTTCCTGCATTAGCCGACATGAACGTATCGCGCCGTCTTCGAGTCGATTGAACGAGTGGATGTAAGCAAAGGTTGTCTGCCCACTTTCACCGCGAAACATCATCGAAGGACGTCCCTCCAGCTCTTCGTCTGGCCAGGTGAAAGGGATAACATTTGACAGGAGTACGTCCAACGTACGATCCAGGGAAAGCATATCCTCGAATCCCCGGGCATGACTTTCGAGTTGCTCCCACGAGCTCATGACGGTGCCCGTCCCAAGGAAGAGTACCCCCATAACCGTTACGAGCAGGGATACCGCTATAATGACCTCAATTAGGGTGAACCGCGATATTCTCCAGGTTCGGGACATCCCTTGAACGGTGGATTCGTAACCGCGGCGCAAGTTTCGTGAAGATCGAAAAAAGAGTAAAGGAGATGGAGTGTATCTCATAAATATTAATATATAAGAATGTTACAGCTTATTTTTGTTATAAAAATCGATTATAGCTCGATATTAGAACCGCAGCGGTTGAAGAAACGAATAATGAAGTTGGAATATGTGTCGTAAAATGCTTTATATTAGAGTGTTACAAAATTATGTTTCCCAGCAGCCAGCAGCCAGCAGCCAGCAGCCAGCAGCCAGCAACCAGCAACCAGCAACCAGCAACCAGCAACCAGCAATTGCTGTTGCCTAAAATATCGATTCCCACGGGAGGATCTTATGAACATATTGCTGATCCCGTAACTCGCCGTTTCGATCGTAAACACTGATCGTGTATACGCACAGTTTCCAGCTCCTATAGTTCTCTACGGTGGCGTATTCGGGTAACCCGTCTTCAACAGGGTCGATCGTGCAGTCTGCGTAGAACCCACCGGGTAACAGGTTGTCGGGTAAATGTAGTTCGGCAGGGTCCGTCGAAAGGAAATACTCGGTGGCCTGTTCCATCGCGTGCTGCACGAACCAGCGTTCCTTAGCACGTATTAGATCGCCTTTGGCCTGTGCGGAGAGAGCGAGCGTAACACCTAATGCCATCGCTAGGATTACGACGGCGAATAGGATTTCAATGAGGGTGAAAGACTTAGTTTTCATATTCCGTGACTAGAGGATGTCCGGTGAGCCGGTCGACATCGATCGTGACTCTCTGGTTACCCGGGATTAGTATTGACATTCGCGGTCCGATCGCTTCGCCATTGGGATAAAAACGGTATTCACTTTGACCTTCAACCTCACTGGAGCCCGAGTTTACGGCGTAGGGGTCGGGTTTCGTCCCTTCCGGGAGGGAGAATGATTCCACGTCATGAAACATGGAGACTTGATTTTCTCCACTATTTCTAACGTTTCGATGCTGTTGGCTCCCTCCACCTCGATCCACGCGAATCTCTCGGTCGTTAAGATTCAGTATAAGCATCACAGGTTGCCCGGTTGAGGTCGCAATGCTGGCGGCCATGTGGAATGCAGAATTAATGGTATTCAGTGTTTGCGTTCGCCGTACACCCGCCGGGACCGCACCGATTTTCGGCAAAATGAGGCCGAGTATTGTGGCTAATACGATCAGCATGATAACAACTTCTATCAGCGTAAAACGTTGCGCGCGGAAACGCGCTCTTGCGGCTGAACCAGGTTGCAGAGGTGATTTCAAAAGTTGTGAATCAGCCTTCTCTGAAGATAGGAGATGGAATAAACAAGATCGGATGAATCGCATAATAGCACGTTAGATTTAAGTATATTGAGGCGATTTCAGTGGGCTTTAATCAGTTTTTCCTGCGGATAGGAGATAAAATACTTTTGACCAGGGTCCGCACGAACGGATCGTGGTCAAAAGTCGCGATTCAGCTCGTTCTCAATAAAATGTGCGGACTTCTATAGTGTAGCCGATGTAGAGCGGGAAACGGCCTTGTTCTCAGAGTGATTGAGTCAGTTTTGGCGCCAACTGAAAATATCCGCGTTTTCGCTGTCGCCGCCGGGAGCGTTATCTTTCCCGTAACTGTAGATCTCAAATGGTCGGCCGTCTCTCCCGGGATTTTCATAATGATACTCGTTGTCCCACGGATCTTTCGGAATAACTCCATCTTCAATATACGGTCCGTTCCACTTCGGTCCCGATCCGGGGTTGCTGCTTAAATCCTGGAGCGACCTGGGATAGTCGTTCATATCCAGGTAATAGCCTTTCACACATTCTTTCAGAAGAAAGATCTGCGCCTCCGCGGTTTTATGCTGGGCGGTCGTTAGTTTCTTGAATATTGCGGGGCCTATCAGGCCCATAACCAAACCGATGATCAGCAACACGACCATCAGTTCGATGAGAGAGAAAAAACGTGCGGATTGTTTTAGCCGTTTTCGGCTTTGTGTTTTAGTCATTTTTGTAATTTCCTATCTGATTTTGTATACTGCAGGCAGTCGATTTTTTACCACGATAGCCGCCAGTCTACGTTCATCGGAACTACGACGAGCGTTTCCTGGGTGACCGGTGTTTCACATGTCTAGCCTGAATAATTCACCAGTATTCTGCTTCGAGCCCTAATCTCTGCTCAAATAAACCGATTGGCTTGACTTCACATCTTAGTGAATGAAAATTCACTTTCACCGTGGCGCCTTCTCCAATCGTCTTATTATAAACGAGTTAAGTTCTCTCGCGAAGAATCGCGTGAATTAATCAGGCTAGCGAAATCCGCCGCGGTGTAAACAATATTTTTTAACCGGCATTCTGCTGACCAGCAGAACGCCTGGTCGAAAACCTGAAGATGTTCCGTATAGCTCTGCTTCCAACGGAATTTAGCTGACTCGATAGTCGCTCCTACGAAACTTAAACGGTTTTGAGGTTGTTAATCGCGTTCGATTCTGCTCGATCGTGCGGCTTTTGGAGTTCAAGCTTTAGCTTGCAAGTCGGTACGATTACAAGCTAAAGCTTGAACTCCCAAATGCTGGCGAATTCGAAGTTTCTACCGATAATACCCACAGGCATCGCCAGTGGTCCAAGCTCCTCTGAAACTAAAACCGGTTTGAGGCTGTTTTTATTGTAGGAGGCAGCTCCCGCTGGCGATCTTATTAATTTTGGTATCGTTCCAAATTAATCGTTATCGCCTGCGGGAGCAGCCTCCTACATTCACATGATCCAAGTTTCCTTTTGTATTAACCGACTCAGCGGAGCGCGCCGGTTCGGTGCTCCTCTGAAACTTCGTGGATTTTCGATACGCCACAGGCGTACAAGTTTTTACTCGCCTCTGGCGAGTTCGATTGCCGATTTTCGATTTGATTTATTTCGGAATTTGACCAAAAAACTATGGATGAGCCCGTTTCGAATTGTAAAACGTGGGTTAAAAAGGAAACCCACTGGTGGGCTCTTGTGAAAAGAACGTGTAAGATTAATTCCATGTACCCAAATTACAAAACAAATCGAATCCTCAAGATTGCAGGACGCGCCGACATGGCCCAGTGGATTCTCAGCGCTTTCGGGATAACGTTTCTAGTCGTGTTCTCGCCTGTAGCGTACGCCGGAAAAGCGGCTGACACACGAGAAAGTGCCGAAACCTTCCTGGAAACGGTTCGGCGACCACCGGTGCAGGAATGTTGGGCTAAACTCAACGGAATGATTAAGTATCGTGCTAAAGGGATAAGAACGCAGAATTTCCCCATCGGACTTAGGGCAAGTTTGAACGACGAACGGCTACTTGCTGAGGTATTATTCGCGGACAACCAGGCGTTTCATATCAAGCAGTATTTTTCCGGATCTGCCAGGGTAAAAAAAGTTGCAGGGGTTGGCACAGTAACGAGCAATTCTCCGCACCTGGGCGAGCTTGGATTAAACGCTGAGGACCTGACACTTTCTTTTCTTTATTGGGACTTCGTTAAAGAGCTTCCGACCGCGAGAGTACGCGGCCAGCGCTGCCGGGTCCTAAAAATGTTGTCGCCAGACGAAAGTGAATATGCCATCGTGTCTGTCTCGACCAAATATCACTTCCCGCTACAGGTACTCTGGTATCGATCCGGCGCGTCCGATGTCCATCGGAAATTGGAATTCACGGGATTCAAAAAAATCAATGACATGTGGGTTATGACTGAGCTTCGGGTCCGAGGGATAAGCGGGAAATCTGTTGTGACCTTCACAGACAACATCGTTGAACCCGTCACTCCCGAATCAGCGGTTCCAGAAGACCTGTTCGTGAACGACTTCAGTATTGACGAGTAAGTCGACTGCGAGATCAATCCTAAGCAGCCAAAAAGATTGGACTGCCTGCAGTCTATTTATTGATTAACTTAATTGCCGTTTGGAGGTATATGTCTTTATTCACTCTGTCCGCTGGTTCCAACTTAGTCAATGCGAGGTAGGTTTTCGCGTCCTGCGTGACCCGAAAATCGGGCAATATCCCTTTTGTATGCCATGATTTTCCGAGCGGGGAATACATGGCTCCGCTGATAAACTTGACTCGGTACTCGCTTTCCAGTGTAAACGTTTTCTCGAAGACCGCCTTCCCGTAAGTATTGGACCCGAGAATCAGTGCTTTCTTACTATCCTGCAGAGCACCGACGATAATTTCGCAGGATGATGCAGTGTTTTTGTTGACAAGTATGACCATATCGAAATCTAATGGGGTTTTGTTGCTCGATACATAGTTTTGAGGTTTGTCTGACCGTGAAAGCGTTCGCAAAAGTATGTTCTTCTCCGGCAAAAAGATCTCCGCTATTCGTAGGGAGTCGATAAACACACCACCTGGATTATTACGAAAGTCCAGGATGAGTTTCGTTATGCCGCTTTCTTTTAACCCGTCCAGTGCCGATCTCAGTTCGGCGGCCATATCAGCTGTAACCCTCTTCAGTTCGACGAACCCGACATCGCCGGGTGGGAGAATGGATACGGTGAGATTTTTGACCTTAAATTCCTGCCGTTTGATCGTAAGCTCGAAACTTCGAATGTCCCGGATAACGGTTAGCGATACTTCGGTATCAGGGGCCCCCTCCATTAACTGATTTATTTCCTTCACACCCAAACCCTTCAATTGCTTGCCGTCAATTCGGAGAATTCGATCATAGGGCTGAAGGATCGATTCAGCGGGTGATCCTTCCAACACTTCGGTGACAGTCAGACTCCCATCCCCGGCACTGTATGAACTTTTGATTCCGATCGCCACCTTCACGCCCTTCAGCGAGTTCGCGATTCTATCGTACGCTTCAGGCGTCGTTATCGTCGCTAACTCGGGGGTCTCAGGCGGCGAGATATGACGAAGCATCCCTTTGATCGCCGCCCAGTATAAGTCAGCATCAGTGATTTGTGTGGTGTAGTAGTTATTGAGAATCAATGTCCTGACTTCTTCAAAAACCTCGTCGGGATTAGAAAATTCATGATCAATCGAAACTGGAAATAACGGCTTCTGCTTACTCCCGTCTTCGGCGAATGTCGTTAACGTCAGAGCGACTATGGACAGTGTCAGAATTGTATGGATTTTATTATTACGCATTGCTTCTTTTCCTTAATGGGGTTCACGGTTCAAGGTTCAAGGTTCAAGGTTTAGGGGTTTCCGCCGCCATTCGGATTTTAGCCCGAGCTCACGGACTTCCCGCTCGTGCGGGGAGATTTTAGATTTCAGAATTGGACACTGAGTGTAGGATATTGGAGTTGAAGGTTTCCGCTGTAGCCCTCACTACAGTCTTGGCTATAGGGGGACAGGCAGGGTTCAGGGTTCACTCGAAATCAGAGCTTTCAGACTCCCAATAGCGGCCGCGGGTTCCACCGTCCGGAGACACTCGTACGGTGAATCCTTCCTGTAGCATGTTCGACGCAAACACGGTGAGCACGGGAGATCGCGATGGAGTATCTCCCACTCGCCCCCTATTGGCCCCGTCGCGGTGGCATCTGTCGATCCGAAAATAGCCACTCCCTTTTTACCGAGCGCAGCGGACAGATGCATCGCCCCGCTGTCGTTCGAAATAACGCATCGTGCCTTAGCAATCAAATAACTTAGCTGCTTCAAATTCGTCGCTCCCGCCAGACTTGATACTCGTTCCCCCGACGCTGCAATCCGGTCCGCGACCTCCTTCTCAGCCTGCGCGCCCACGACAACGACATTACCAATTTCCTCAGACCACCAGCGACAGACTTCCTGAAAAGACTCTTCGGGCCATTGTTTCGCTGGACCGTACGCTGCTCCCGGAGCAACGATAAGGAGGTTTTCCAGTTCCAGCACCGTCTGGATCGACTCTAATTCGGCCGCTGAAAGCTTCGGCTCCAATGCCGGATACGCCCAAGAGTCGGTCGCAGCGCCACAAGCGCCCGCAATTTCCAGATAATTACGGGATTCATGAAACTGATCCTGTCCCGGCACACGATTCCAGCCCGGTAACCTATGCTGAATAAGAAGTGTTCGTCCGCGCCCACTTCGTCCAACGACATGCCGAAGTCCCAACCGCCGAAAATCCCAAGCCGACCCAAACGAATTCGGCAATAGTATTGAAGCGCCCGGATCCAAGGCCCGGAGTTCGTCACGACAGACACCGTCAAATCGCTTACCGATGAATGACACGACCTTATCAATCCAAGGGACGCTTTCCCACAATGATTTCAATTTCGAAGGGCAAACGATATTCACCCGAACTTCGGCAGGAAGCAGTGCCCGCAATCGATAGACCCCCGGAAGACTCATTATAGCGTCGCCAAGCCAGTTCGGCGACCTAATCAGCAGTCCACCCGATAAATCCGCGCTGGAAATATCAAATACAACAGGTGTTTCAATCTGACCGATATTCGGTGTATAAAGATTCATAATTCAATGTTTCAAATTTACCGACTGTGATCTATATTCTGAGTTAGGTTTACTGTAAAGCATATCACTCCCTCTGAAACTTGGCGGAAATCTTCGATATTCTGAGCGCGTTTCGTATTGTAAAATGTTTCTTAAAAAAGAAACCCACTGGTGGGCTCTTCTGGTAATAAAGTCGCATAGGAGACTGCAACCAGTGCTGCTTCCGATGCATATCGAGGGACTCCCAGCGTACGCGATCGGGATATTCCCGTCCCGCATAAGCGTGGGGCCCGATAGTGCGAAAACACTCCACTTATACGACGAGCGAGGGACAAATCAGGATTCGCACGATTGATAATAGTCGCGAACGAATCCTGTGTCAACGGAAACGAGGCCAACGATATTTCGAAGACTCCAGGTCAATCAGTATATAAACCTATCAGGAAGACTACCCCAACATGAGCAGTTTTTTAGTTCCGCAAAAAATCATCGACGATTACAATAAGGACATCTTTGAGTGTCCCTATTGCAAGGAACAGATCCCCTTTAAGACTCATGATCTTCTGGCACCCAGACCCTGTGAAAAGTGTGGGAAGAAAATCATGATTCCGCATCGGGTTGGGGAATTCTGGTTGTTTCAGCAGATAGGGAGTGGTGCCATGGGATGCGTATACAAAGCGTTTCACGAGGTGCACCAGCGTTCGATATACGCCGTAAAAATACTGCAACGCGATGCGAAAGGGGATGAGCGACTTATCCGGGCACTCCAGCGAGAAGCACAGGTGACCGCCCAGTTCGGTGCGCATCCGCATATCGTTGATTTCATTACCCATGGTTGGGACGGCGACGAGTATTATATGGTTACAGAATATATTCAGGGTGGGACGCTGCTGAATAGAATCGAGGAATTAGGAAAGCTGAGCGAGCTCGATGCGCTAAAGATTATGTCCCCGATCGTCGCAGCGCAAAAATACGTACATGAACTTGGTTATCTGTTTCGCGATATGAAGCCGGAGAACGTTTTGCTCGGCAAAGATAATTCTGTATATTTATTCGACTTTGGCCTCAGTTTACCTCTTGACGTAGCGCAACTGGACCAGGGAATGTTTCTGGAGGCATCGCCGATCTACGTCCCTCCTGAACGCCTGACTGGTGAAGGAGAAGATATCACTTCGGAAATTTACAGTCTTGGTATGGTATTGTATTATGCAGTCGTCGGTCAGCCGTATTTTACAACAGCGAAAGAGGTTAAGGGACTACTGAAACAACACATGAGCCCCTTTCGATTGAGTAGCGAAGTGACAAAAATGGGGAAAATCTCGAAGGATCTCGCGGACGTTATTACGAAGATGATCAAACGCGACCGTGACGATCGATACAATGATATGGAGTCACTCGAAGCAGATATTAACGCGTTGATCGAAGCACGAAGCGAGAAGAAATTAGTACTAAAGAAGAAGAAGAAGAGCGCCCCGGAGAGTAACGGTGCACAAAAAAAGGTTCTCCTGACGAAAAAGAGTACAACTCCGACCGAGACTACAAAGAAGAAGTTTATCTTGAAGAAAAAGAGTTAAAAGAAGCCGCTGACAAACTATGTATACCGAACGACTTCAGGTTTTCGAATATACCATTCGCAATCCCTTAGGTGATAAGTTAAAAGTCGTCCAAAAATTGTACTGCTTGCAGTATAGACCGAAAATCGTGGAGTTTGTCGTCCGGATTACCGGTCCGGTCCTGCATAAGCGAGGATCCCGATAGTACGGGCTGCTTATTCGATCCGCATGAGCGGACCCCGAAAATACGGAGAGAAATTTCAGAACACCCGCCGTCGCTCCGCATATGCGTCCCGTAGGAACGGAACGCTTATCCCAAACTCGAAAGCGGTCGGCGCACCCCACCTCAAGGCACCAGCACCGTGAAAAAGCGTTTCTTTGTCCTTCTGCGAGCAATTGCGTTTGTCGGCTGCGTCTGCACCACCGGCTGTGTTCATCTGGAACAAGAAATAAGACTGGACAAAGGCAATACCGGCTCATTTTCCATAAGTTTCAATGTTCCTAAATACGTGTACACTGCCTTGAAAGAGTTCGAGGATTCGCCGGATAATCTCCAGTTTATTCGTTTTTTTGATCCTCGACAAGGGACCGAGTATTTTCCCCGAAATGAGGGGTTCAAGATTAAGCAGTATCGGGTCTACGAACGTCGAAATCACGTTCACGTTCAAATCGAAGGTAAGATAACGGACCTCCACCGTGCGTTTCAGTCGAAAAAACTTGGAGACTTCCTTTTGATCGACAATCCGGACAATACCCATCGTCTAAAGCTCAAGTTCGAGCTCCTTAAAAAACCAACGGCTCGAGGCGAGCAGAGTGCTGGATCGATCGCGAACGCACAGCAAGCCGAAGATCTCAAGTCACTGACGTCAGGCATGAAATTGTCCCTGAAAATTCATGTGCCAAAAGCCATTCGGTCGACAACCGCACCGGTAAAAAAGAAAAAGATCGCCGAATGGGTGTTCGATCCAGCGATCGATGACGGGTTCCTCTATGCGCCCCCAAAAGTAACGGTTTGGTATGAATAGATGCTTCTATTGCGAATGTATCCCCGAACCTGGCGACTCCGTTGTATTATCGCCAGAAGAATCCAGACACGCAGGAAAGGTATTGAGAGTGCGCAAGGATGATACGGTTGCACTCCTCGACGGTAACGGGACACTCGCGACAGGGCGGATAGCCTCGGAGGAATCGACCTCCAGGCCTCGTTCGATTTCTTGCGAAATCGTAAGTAAGAAGGCCATAAATCGATCGGATCTTGAAATCTCGTTATATGTCGCACCGCCAAGACAGAAGAGCATGAGCCTGATTATCAAACAAGCTGTCGAACTCGGTGTTTCCGAAATAACGCCCATTAACACACAGCATACAATACCGCAACCCCGCGGAGACTACCTTTCGGGTTGGCACAGGGACGCCCTGGAGGCTTGCAAACAGGCCCGAAACCCCTTTCTGCCAATACTACACAGTGTGACCCCGTTTAACACAGCCCTTGAAACACTGGATCGCCCCGGGATATTCGGTGCCGCCCCTCGCTCATGGGCATCACCGAACAGCGATCAATCGACTTTACCCATAAAAAAAGCGCCGATGTTTCACGGAAAAATAGCGGTGTGGGTTGGCCCGGAAGGCGGCTTTACCGACGACGAGATGGAGGAGATGACAGCGAAACGGCTTGTCGCAACACAGGTCGGCCGCTGGACGTTAAGAATCGAAACAGCGGCTGTCGCACTGCTAACCGTCGTCACTTCCATACCGGCAGCCGACGACTGACTGCGAAGCAGCCCGACTTTCCATCCCGAAATTCCTTTCCCCGTAGCAAGCGTGTGCCTCAGCGAGACGTATACTGCCCACGATCTCGTCCTGAATCGGGATTAAGAAACAAGCAGTACAATTATTGGTCCGTATGGGCGAAGACGACTTTGAATTCATTACCTAAGATCTATGTTGAGCCTAGCGAAATCCGCCGCGGTGGAAACAATATTTTTTACCGGCATTCTGCTTGTGAGCAGAACGCCTGGTCGAAAATCTGAAGACGTTCGGTATAGTAGCGGTAAAATACTCCACGGTAATCTTTATATTTTTACGCACTCCAGTTGACAGCCGCATTTGGAATTTGTCTATTATGGACTGCAAGCCGACCGATTCCGGGACAGGCTGAATTTTCAAAGTTCGAGTACCTGATTGCATAAATAATTGATATTTTGCGAGTCGTATTTTGGCCTTGTCAGGTGCAGCGTCTCATGTAAGGCGATGCTGTCGCACCGTCGTCATGCGTCGCTGTTCCTGAAAGTCAAAAGACATTCGCCGCGAAGCGGTTGGCCTCTTCTGCCCCCATTCTGCTCCGAAGGTTTCGGCAATAGCCATATAGACTGGAGAACACTTGAATATAGACTTACAATGGTGTGCGTATATCGCGGTTGAGAGGGGGATCCTCACGCCGGAATTGTGCTGTCAGATCAGGGATATGTTCGATGGCGAATGTGACCTGCAGACTTTTGCACAGACTATTTTAGAGAACGGCCTGTGCGAAGATGCGGAGTTGGTGCAAGCGATGATGAACGAGGCGTACACGCACGCTCTCGACACAAATCCACCCCCTGCGAATCACTTTGACGAT
The DNA here is from genome assembly GCA_021772635.1 of Verrucomicrobiota bacterium. GTDB lineage: Bacteria > Verrucomicrobiota > Lentisphaeria > JABSQK01 > JAJFLO01 > JAJFLP01. Next base: position 12,506 of record JAJFLP010000048.1, read on the forward strand.
ACCGCCGAACCGGGATTAAGTCCTTCGTCACCCGCCTCCAAGTCAAAGCCGACATCCGGGCCGCCGACGGTATCGATGCTGGCTGCGCCTCCAGTTTCCGCGGACACTGGCACTGCACCGAAACCGCAGACCGTGTCTCTGGTCGATTCCTCCGCTCCGCCCTCCCCGGTTGTATCGCCGGGAGATTCTCCCGCCCCGGCAGCGGCCCCCGCTCCGAGTCCAGCGGCACCGTCCGGGTTGAGCCTTAAGTCCGCACCGCCACCAACGGAACCGGCAGTCCCGCCTGGAATAACCCCGCCTGCTCCCTCCGCGCCCCCGGTTACCGTAACAGCGTCGATTCTTGCGGCCGGCGAGATACCAACGATTGAAGGTGCTGAAGGACTGTCAGAGGAGGACCAACGTCAATTGATGGTAGATTTTCTCATCTGCATGCGCAACATGGAGGCAAGCGATTTCCATTTATCGGCGGATGCGTGTCCGTTCGCGCGCATCAATCTTAAGATCCGAAAGCTTGGTGAAACGATCCTCTCGGCGGACGCGTCGAAGAAACTGAATACGGTATTCTTAAGCGATGAACAAAAAATAGAATTCGACAAAACCCGTGATTTGGATTATTGCCTTGCGCTGGATGAATCGAACCGTTTCCGTGTCAACCTATTGGTGCATAAAGAAGGCATTGCGGGAACGTACCGGCTGATTCCGAATCGGGTGAAGACGCTTGAAGAGTTAGGTTATCCGTCGCCGGAATCCATTTATAAGTTACTTGACTTTCACAATGGTCTAATCCTTGTCACCGGCGCGATTGGGAGCGGAAAAACGACGACATTAGCAGCACTGGTAAACCGTATGAACCAGAAGCGATTTGACCATATCATTACGGTTGAAGACCCGATCGAGATCGTTCAAATGTCGCAGAACTGCAATGTTACGCAACGCGAAGTGGGCAGGCATACTGTTAGCTACGCGACCGCGCTGAAAGGCGCGCTCCGCCAGGACCCGGATATCATCGTCATCGGTGAACTCCGCGATCTCGAAACGATCGAGATGGCTATTACCGCCAGTGAAACAGGGCATCTGGTAATTGGAACGCTGCACACTAACGATGCAGCTACTACACTTAACCGCCTTCTGGACGTGTTTCCCCCAACCCAGCAACCACAAATTCGAGCGATGGTCGCCGAAAGCCTGAAAGGTATCATTTGTCAACAACTGATACCGAATATTGACGGGCATATGGTCGTGGCGCTGGAAATCCTGCTCAATAACACAGCGGTTGCAAATAATATTCGCGAGAATAAAACACATCAACTCAAGCAGGTACTTGAGACCGGCACCAAGCAAGGGATGTGCACGATGGATTGGTCTATATACGCCCTGTACGAGCGGGGATTATTGAGCGAGAAATTAACGATTTCGAAGTTAAAAGACAAAGCGTTCATCAATAGAATTAAGAATAAGCAATTGACGCAGAGCAGCGAGGAAGAACAAGGAGCTGCGTCTGAACCTAAGAAAAAGAGATTCGGATTTCGCTAATGGCAATTCTTGACGATTACCTACGGACAATGCTGGAGAAGGGTGGATCAGATCTGCATCTTACGGTCGGGTTACCTCCTAAAATCCGTGCCCACGGCCGGTTGGAGGCATTGGACAGACCCGTAATAACGGAGGAGGCAATGGGCCAGACCTTACAGGAGGTGTGCGCTCCGGACCGATGGCAGCATTATCTTGAATACAATGATCTCGATTTCGCGTATGAAATTCCCGGGCTCGCACGGTTCCGTGCCAGTTACCTTCGGAACCACTACGGACAAGCCGGGATTCTCCGCCAGATTCCTGCAAAAATTATGACCATGGAGGAACTGAAATGTCCGGATATATTCAAAGAAGTCTGTGCATACGAGTCAGGATTAGTGTGCGTCACGGGACCGACCGGAAGCGGTAAGTCCACAACAATGGCGGCGATGATCGATTTTATTAACAGCAATTATTGTAAGCATATTATTACCATTGAAGACCCGATTGAGTTTGTGCACAAGAATAAAAATTCAATAATCGTGCATCGTGAAGCTGGCATCCATACGGAATCCTTTGAAGCTGCTCTAAAGGGTGCGATGCGCGCTGACCCCGATATAATTTTACTGGGAGAGATGCGGGAGCTTGAGACGATCAAGTTGGCCTTAGGATGTGCTTCGATGGGAATGTTGGTATTCGGGACGTTACATACAAATAACGCACCTAAAACCGTCGATCGAATCATTGATGCTTTCCCCGCAGATCAGCAACCGCAGATCCGAACGATGCTCGCGCAATGTTTGACTGGCGTGATCTCCCAGTTGTTATGCCGGACCACGGATGGGAAAGGTCGTGTCGCTGTCCATGAAGTACTGTTGAAAAATGACGCCCTCCCGAACACAATTAGGCAAGGTCAAATATCCAATATACGCAGTATCATAGAGAGTAGTTTGGCGGAGGGCATGTGCTCGATGGATGGGAATCTCAAGAAGTTGATGAACGAGAAACGCATTACCCCGATGGAAGCCTATATGAAAGCGTCCGATAAGAAAGTATTTTTACCGTTTCTTCCGCGAGGAGAAGCACCAACCGATTAATCCATTGCCTTCAGCTCTTGGCACCTGTCTTCCTTTCCAGTCCTAAAATACGCGAACATTCCGATTCGTAATCTTTCTGGTTTTTCGCCGGTATTATGATTATTTTGTCTTCTGGCATATGATATTCTCTAAATGATCATGGACTTTCTTGATGCGTGTTTGTTCATTCCCGGGCGCCGGCTAACGAGACTTTGTTTTTTAACTTTTATTCCGTTTATACAAGGTTACTTTACCGCATGATACGGGTGCTTATAGAATCTGATAATGATATTGTTCGCAAAGGTCTGGCGAGTATCGTTGGGGAGGCCAAGGATATGGAAGTCAGCGGTGAAGTTGAGACTTATTCCCAAACGATTCGGGCGATTGAGAAGCAGGCTTTCGACGTTGTCATTCTCTGCCCTACGTCGCGTGGCAAGAGTGCTGTAGACACGGTAAAAACTATTAAGGAAATCAAACCTGACCTGCAAATAATAATATTCAGCGCAGACAGCGATATCAATAAAGCCATACGTATGATTAAAGCGGGCGCCGATGGTTATCTGACTATTGAAACGTCGTCTGAAAGATTTGTCGAAGGGGTCCGTAAAGTATGCGACGGTGGTAAACAGCTTGCCACTGTACTCCTGAAGAAACTCGTTTTTGATCAAGACGGGGAACGGGAAAAAAAACCGCATGAAGCCCTTTCAGATCGCGAATTTGAAGTTTTTCGGATGATAGCGGAAGGACATAAAGTTAATGACATTGCTGCCGAACTGTGCCTCAGCAACAAAACAATCAGCACCTATCGAACCCGCCTAATGCAGAAGTTAGAGATGGAGAGCAATACCGAATTGGTAAAGTACGCGATCAAGAATGCGATAATCGGCGAACTTTGATGTCACCGCAACCGTGAAGCATAAATGGGCCGGTCGCTCTGCGCCGGTGGAACTCCACATAATACAAAATTAACGGAACTGATCGCCACACATACCCATCACTGAAATTGCGAGTGCCGTACAAAGATTTGAATCTTCCTCGCCAAACTTTCCGCTGACTCCCACCCAGTTACCGTTCGAAAGCTGTCTTGATAGGATTCGCTCCAAAAGTTCTATTTTTCGTTCCATTCCAACTATATTCGATTCTTCTGCCGAAAACTCCCACAACAACGAATCCGTTTTTAACAGTGTATTCAAGGTGTTGTAGTATCCGTCGCAGAGGTGGTCTGAGCTGATGATTTCAAGTCCGGGGGACGTCAGCAAATCCAGGCCGTGTCGCATGGCGATATCCCCTATACCTCCGGTTCTGTAAACCAACAACAATATGTCCGACAATTTGTACAGAATCGGCAGCGAAAACTTACAATCGGTCGACGCTATCTTACTTGATTTTCTTTCCAACTCCACCGCGCCGCCGGAGAACCACCCCATGTCGGCTGCCCTGAGAGCAAACGCGTAGTTAAAACGCGATCGTTCTTTATCGCTTCGCTTCCGTAAAATTGAATCGTCGCGCTGTAAATCTGGCCTCGCCGAAGCGGCCCGGGAAAGACCGTGATCAATTCGAATTACGTTCTGCAGCAGCTGATGAAAATTATATAAGTCGATGTTATCACCACTTACTAACGAAAAGTTGAATGTATCCTTTTCGACCATCAGCTTTCGAAACGATTCAAGAACCGTCCTGCTGATTCCCGGAAACATGTTGAAGTCGTGGGAACCTGGTAAACTCACCGAAACCAAAGCCCACGATAACGAGGAGAGGAGGCTGACGTCTTCAACGATGGAATCACTGTAGGTTCGATTCGACTCCAAGAACTCAGTCAAATAACCTCTAGCACACTGAATTGTTTCCTCCAACTTTCCGGTGCCAACAGAATCAATACTGAGTAGCGAGGACAGACATCGTGCAGTTATCTCGGGAGAATCGGACCATCCTCCCGTAGTCTCCTGCGTACTATGAAGGTAGTGAATCCCGCGGTAGATACTTGCGTTTGTTTCCGATAGAACAGAAATATTTTGATCAAAATTTAAAACTGTCTGCGCGCTAATACCGGACCCCAGGGTGATTAGAAATAGGCAATGTGCAATCAGCCTATTCCATGGGCGATTCTGCGTGATCGTTGACAGACGTTTGTGCTCTGAAGTCATCGTTGTGACGCGCACTCCTCTAGCTTGAACTATGCATGAATTTCTACTGCGAGCATGTATCAGACCTAATATAAATGAGTTACAAAGAACAAACGATCCCGCGGTCACAGGACTAGACTCAGAGATCCAGCCGATATTTCAATATTTCTTCAGCAGTACAATTTTTGGATAGCTTCGAATTTATCAGCCAAGATCTATGTTGAGCCTAGCGAAATCCGCCGCGGCGGAAACGATATTTCGAAAACTCCATGACTTTCGATAGAGTAACAACATACCGAACGCCTTCGAGGAGCGGAAATCCATTGTGCAGCCAATACTGCTTGCAGTATATTTTTCGCCAATCTTTTTCTGGTGCAGACAATAATTATCTCAGAACATGTCGAAAACCTGTTTGGTTTCAGTATATACTTAAGAGCGTCCACAAACTGGACTGCCTGCAATCTATACTGTAAGATAGTGCTCATTGATGTTATTGTCGATTGTCTGACAATCGCAGAGCATATCGGGAGATATTCCGAGACTCTGCTTTGAATCTCAGTTGACCGTCACACTCGAACAGAATTGAGATTTCAACAAAGCTTACGCCCTCGCCTGATCTATGCATCAATTTCGTTACGAGAGCTTTTAGCTGGCCTGAGATCAATGAGTTACGAAGGTTGTACGGCTGAAGGAATACTGAAATGTCGGCTGGATCTCTTAGTCTAGTACTTGCTTGTAACTCATTTAGATTAGGTCTGATACATGCTCACAGTAGAAATTTTACGCATAGATCAGGCTAGAAAGTAGCCGAGTTTATCGACTATCGACGGTGGATTGGAAGCAGGCCGCCTTATGATCTTCGAAAGCTGGGAAAAGATCAGAATTCCGGTCTACAAATTATAGGCTGAATATGTCAAGAAAACGACCACAAAACGGCGCTGATTCGAGACCAAACCCAAAGCCGCTGATGGACCTTTCAACGGCTTATTGGGGTTCACAGACTTTGTTTACCGCCATTCGGCTAGGGATATTCGAGGGTTTAGCCAATGGTCCACGCACGTCAGAATCCCTGGCGAGGACAATCAATACACAACCGCACCCTACTCAATTGTTATTAAAGGCCTGTGTCGCACTCGGTCTGATTAAAGAAGATTCTATTGGCTTCTCGAACAGCGATTTAAGCGAAACCTTTCTCGTGCCGGGGACAGATTATTACCTTGGAAATTCGTTTCGTTACGCTGACGATCTTTTCTCGACCTGGGGGCGTCTGCAAGATGCTGTCACCGATGGAAAACCGGCTATTTCGCCAGAAACGTATCTTGGCGGCAAAAAAGAGAATACCACACATTTCGTATACGGAATGCACAATCGAGCGTTGGCGATCGGCGGTGCAATGACGAAGATAGTCGATCTTTCCGGTCGCAAGAAACTCCTCGATATCGGCGGAGGACCAGGCACGCTTTCATGTTTGTTCGCGAAGCGCTATCCAGACTTAAGAGCGCAGGTTCTTGATCTACCCGACATCGTCACGGTTGCCGCAGAGATCATTCTTTCTATGGGCGTCTCTTCCAGAGTATCGACAATTCCAGGAGATTATAAGAAAACAGAGTTCCCCGCGACGAACGATGTCGTCTTGATTTCCGGCGTATTCCATCGAGAAACGGAGGAAAACTGCCGGAAACTGATGATGAAAGCATCGGACGCGTTGGCAGATGGCGGAATGATCATTATCATTGATATATTTACCGATGCAGGCAACGCTGGTCCGCTGTTTTCAACGCTATTTGGCTTAAATATGCTCCTTACTGCCGAGGATGGCGGCGTCCATGCAGACATAGATGTCATGTCGTGGCTATCAGAGTGCGGCTTCGAGAATATGCAAATTACCCCCCTACCGCCGCCGATGCCGCACCGGATTATTACGGGATACAAGGACGTAGTGCTCGGTAAAGCTTAAAGTTGCGCATTGACGATAGGCATTTCGGGAATTCAGATGTCTCCGTGTGCGAAAGGCGATATAAATATCGTCGTCGCTCACGGAGATGGCTGAAACCCGAAAGGACATCGCCGTGAAGCAGGGTTGTGCCTCTTCCGGCCCTGGGGCAAGCCTGCAAAAGCGAGACATAGCTGCGGCTATGCCCGCGCTTTCTTTGGCGCACCCCAGCATCAGGAATAAGCACAATCAATACGTAACTTTAAGTTTTACAGAGCACTAGTCTAATGGCCGATAAACCGACGAAAACTATGTTCGCATTGATGTCTTTCGTTTTTTTCATCACAGTGCCGAGTCGCGCGCAACCGCGAATTGGCGAGAATCTGATTACGAAGGCGCACCGGAGCATTGGCGATGGCCGCGCATTCCTGCTTAACGAGCAAGAATCAAGCGGTGCATGGCTTTCACACCCAGCGATATCTTCTATGTGCGTAATAGCGCTTTACGAACCCGAAGCTCCTGCCGCGTCCGTAGTGGCCATCGCGATTAACAAAGCGCTTGACTACATTCTGAATTTCGTTAAACCCGACGGCTCCATATGGTCTCAGGATTCTCATGCATATCCGAATTACACGACATCACTTTCGCTTCTCGCGTTATCCACCGTTAACCGCGCCGACGACATCGCCGCGATTAGAAATGCCCGACGATATTTGATTGCATCACAGTTCAAAAATAGATCCACTATTGACTATGGCGGCATTGGATACTCCAAAACCGGTCGCGCAGACGTAACGAACTTATCGTTTGCAGCGGAAGCACTGTTCTACACCGAGTATCTGAGTAAAGAATCGTATTCCAATGATCGCGATGACTCGAAACGCGTCCGTGAGGTCTGGGGGCGGGTGCAGGCGTTTCTTACAAACTGCCAGAATCTCCCGGAAACGAATAAACAGGATTGGGTCAGTAATCGCGATGACGACTATGGCGGGTTCGTATACCGCCCGAGCGAGAGTAAGGCGGGATCCTTCACGGATGAGCACGGGAAGGTCTCGCTATTGAGTTCCGGGAGTACGACTTATTCAGGGTATAAAACAATGATCTATTCTGGTCTGGATTCCGACGATTTCCGGATGAAAGCCGCATTGAATTATATCAAGAACCATTATTCGTTGAAAGAAAATCCCGGTATGGGCCAACAGGGATTCTATTTCTATCTAAGCGCGATGGCCGGCGCACTCTCTCTGAGCGGCGTGGAAGCTTTAATCGACACGAATGGAGAGAAACACCACTGGCGTACGGATATGCTTACAATCCTTTTGGAGCTGCAGCAGTCGAACGGGTCGTGGAAGAATGAGAACGGGCGATATATGGAATCGATTCCCGCCCTCGCGACTGCTTACAGCCTAAGCGCTATGCGGATCGCGCTTGATAACGCTAAGTAACTCTCGCCTAAATATTTCATGCGCTTTAGTATACCGAAAGTCATGGAGTTTTCCACCAGGCGTTCTGCTGGCCAGCGGAATGCCGGTAAAAAAATATCGTTTCCGCCGCGGCGGATTTCGCTAGGCTCAACATAGATATTGGCTGATAAATTCGAAACTATCCAAAAATTGTACTGCTTGTTATCGAATCCCGATTCAGAATGTCCGAGACTCACGCTTATGCGGTCCGCACGAGCGGACTCCGAGAATACGGAGAGATCGTGGACAGTATATCGACCGAGCGTAGGTGGATAGTCAGCCTGCGCGTCCGCGATTCACCGGTTATCGAATCATTTCCTCCAATATCGCGTAAACATCCGTCGATTGAATAATATTCGCGTCGCAAAAGAGCCTGGAACCCGACGGCGTTATCAGTACTGGATACTCGCAACTCTTATGGGGAATCCTCCCATGGGATCCCTTAACCAGGGACGCGTCTAAGGGGATAATATCGAGTAATCCGCGAAACCCGAGCTTCTTCCTAATTAAGAACAACCAAATCTTCAGCGCAGGAAGCGACAGGTAGGGATTCATAAAGAGTTCGACGGGATCATAGCCGATTTTACGATGAATATCGACGCACCGCGCGAAGTCGGGGGCAACCGCATCGTTCAGCCAGTAATAATATGTAAACCAGCTGCGTCGGTCAGCAATCGCGATTAAGTCGCCACTGCGCCTGTGATCGATCCCGAATCGACTTTTTTCGCTGGTGCCCAATACTGACTCCACGCCGGTGGTCTTCTCCAGCAGGCCTCTGACTGAGTGAAGTCGAGACAGGTCGTTTACATAGACATGCGCAATTTGATGGTCGGCTACTGCAAAGGCTGTACTCGCACCGCAGTCAAGTTGCTCTAAACCAAGCTCATTCTTGATCGCGATAAAACCCTCCTCTCGTAGCACACGATTCAGGTGCACCGGCCGATTGACCGCCGTAAGTCCATACTCTGACAGCAAGACGACCTGTACAGACCGGCTTCCGAAGTAATCAATCAAGCCCTGAACGACAACGTCGATCCGCGCTAAATCATCCCGAATAGCAGGATCGTCCGGCCCCAACCGCTGAAGATTGTAGTCCAAGTGCGGGAGATAAATTAAATTTAAGGTTGGCTGATACTTGTCCTCTATCCACTTAGCTGCATTGGCGATCCATTGAGAGGATTCTATACCTGCTCGCGGTCCCCAAAAAGCAGGAAATGGGAATTCACCTAGATCTCTTTTTATATCAGACCGAATCGAAAACGGGGACGTATAAATATCGAATACCTTTCGCCCATCTGCAGGGTACAGTGGACGCGGGGTAATCGAATAATCAACAGTGGCATACATATTGTACCACCAGAATAATTGCGCGCAGGTAAAGTCTTTGTTCGATTTTTTTAGCTCATCCCAAATCTTCGGTGCCGAAACGAGATGGTTCGATTGCTTCCAGAAACAAACTTCACTGTAATCGCGATCATACCAGCCGTTACCCACGACCCCGTGCCTGTCGGGAGAGACGCCGGTAAGGTAGTTAGATTGTGCGGTGCAGGTGAGTGCGGGAAAAGAGGGCTCAATGGTCGTAAGCGCTGCAGTTTTTGCGTAGTTTCGGATTGCAGGCGTATACTCACCAATTAGCGACTGGGATAGCCCAACTACATTGATTACTGCAGTTCGATTCATCTGCTGCCCAGGATTGCAATTGCCGCTAACATTTGGTCAAAATCCACCTCATGAACGTCGAACTTCGTGCCGATATCATCCAATAATGTGATTGTAAGTTGGCCGCCGAGATGTTCTCGAAATTCTTCCAGACCGTCGAGAATGCGGTAATTACCACGCTCGTCTTTTTGAGTAAAAATCTCGGTATAGATTTGGAAATTTAAGTTGTCCAAAAGCGCCAGAACCCGTTTCGCTTTCGCCGGCTCAAGGTACCCCATACGCTCTGCATATACAGTATCCAAGGCGATACCGATGGCGACGGCTTCACCGTGTGATATTCTGTAATTCGAGAGTTGCTCAAGCTTGTGTGCAGCCCAGTGGCCGAAGTCCAGCGGTCGAACGGAACCACGCTCGAACGGGTCGCCGGAGGTTGTGATATGGGCGAAATGCAATTGGGCGGATCGATAAATCAGGTATTGGATCGCGTCCTTTTTAGCAGCGTTTAACTCGTTTACCGAATCCTCTATCCACTTAAAAAACTCCGCGTCTTTAATAGCAGCAACCTTAATAGCCTCTATGTACCCGTTTCGAATCTCTCGTTCCGGTAATGAATCAAGCAGGCTGAAATCGTTGACTACCGCTGTAGGAGGAAGAAACGTCCCAATAAAATTCTTTTTGCCGTCATAATTAATACCGTTCTTAACCCCCACCCCGGCGTCTGCCTGCGCAAGTGTTGTGCTCGGCAGGCGAATATGCCGAATACCGCGATGAGCTGTAGACGCAGCGAAACCGACAACATCGAGGAAAGCCCCGCCGCCAATACCAATGATATAGCTATGGCGACAGATTTCGTTTACGTTGATGTCCTCGTATACCTGCCTAACATACACGTCGGAATTCTTTATCCTTTCCCCTCCAGGTAAGATGTTGACGCCCAGCAACAGCAGATCACCTGTGTGCCTCCCGAAGTATCGACGGATCTGGTCGTGATAGCTCACAGGGATACCGTCGTCTACGTAAACCATGACTTTTCTCCGATAGTCACGCCGGTCTTCTAGGAAAAGATCTCGCAGCAAGGGATTCTCTGGATAAAACACGTTCGTACCAAAAAAAATACGGAGCGTATATGGAATGACTACCTCGTGTTTTAATGTTTTATATTCCTTCATCAAAAATCCGTCGGGAAAATTCTTTATATCGATCACGATCGAGTTCGTCAAGGGTCTTCGCGGAACTTAGTGCGTTTGGCAGGTACCTCCGCGATCGCGGTGTCTATACCGTAATCCTACTCATAATCGTAATCTTGATCGATATCGGTCAAGAAATTTCGTCCGAAATCTCCTGCGTCATTAATCCTGCTATGTATGAAAACACGACGGCGGTCAGCGGCGCTGTAGAGCCGGACGAAATCCCTTTCGCGCATTCAGGTCGCGGGAATCGGCTTCTGTCCAACGATCCCGACCACAAAACAACTGACAAAAACGATCGCGGTGATTTTCGAAAAATGCCCGAATCGGGCTACGATCATTAGATCCACTATCGCAATTCCGGCTAATAACCATCCAACGAGTCTGGACGGCATTTGGCCTGGAGATCGTTTAACTCTAAATACGAGCGCCAGCGCAATTACACTTACTATCGCTGTCAAAGCCGAAAATGACATTGTGAGCGGGTACATCGGAACATATATCAGAAGAGAAAACGGAAGAAAAATCCAGGAGATTGCCGACACAGACGGTCTACCAGGCTTCGATTCTTTCTTCGCCGTAAAGCTAATCCCGGCAACGAACAAGAACATAACAGCAGCAGCCACAATAACTGGCAAAGTTACACCTGAGTTCGCGGCGGCGCCGACGATCAGGTAAACGCAGCTGCGACAACCTCCCATAAGAAACGGGGCAACCGGATTTTTTTCGTGGTACAAGTTATAAATGAAGATCAATAACCCCAATATCACGCCGTACATCAGCGGGACGAGACCTGCGAGACCAGTGAGTACGATTCCCGAAAGTATCATAACTACCGCTATCTTTAGCACCGACATTCGGCTAATCTCTCCCATTGGGATCGGACGTTCAGGTCGACATTGTTTATCCAGGTCTGAGTCGCAATAGTCGTTTAAGAACATCCCACCGACATACATGATACTAACTGCCACCGTCAGCACTACGAACTCGTTCCGATTTCCGCTACCGGTAAGTAGCCATGCACAAAGGCAGTTCGTCCAAATCGTAGGTAAATTTGAAACGCGTCCGAGGATAAACAAGGTTCTAATCATCTCGTTCTCATTATCAGAAAGCTCGGCTTCGGATTCTAGATCGTCGATTTTTAATTGGGAAACACATTACAATCCAAGTTTCGTTTTGGCTGGAATAGGCCAACTTAGGCCCGAAATCGCCCTCGAGACTTTGAGGTTATAGCACACTAAAGTGTGAACTCTAACACTCTCCAGCGCGTAATCTAAAGACTGCAAAAGTGTTGGAGTTCGCGCTTTAGCGTGTTAAAAATCGTAGCGGATTCGAAACCAACGTCCCGCTGAATTTGCGGCTGCTCGGTGAGCCAGATGACCTATCGTGTATTAGACTGCAAGCAGTCGAATTTTGGGACGACTTTGAATGCAGTACCTAGGATCTATGTTGAGCCTAGCGAAATCCGCCGCGGTGGAAACGGTATTTTTTAACCGGCATTCTGCTGGCCAGCAGAGCGCCTGGTCGATAACACGAAGACTGTTAGTATATTATCAAAGAAATAGGAGCAAAACGCTGCTCGTTGAACCTCATTCGACAAGTCTTCCGATGCTAAAATTATCCCCCCTTGGTTGGGAGCATGCCACGTTCTCGAAGTTGCTCACGTACCCACCTGTATTCATTCGTCAACTGCGTTACAACATCTAACTCTTGCAGATCTCGCGGGAGCACTTCCCAAGTATAGGTTTCCATCTCGAAATGATCGCACAATTCAGGATCGTCGCGGGCGATATCCAAGAGTTCAATCATATGGTCGCTAGTCGACGCAAACGGTAGTTTTGGAATACTATGCAACGGGATATGAAAATGTACCCGCCATTCGAAACCTGTATCTGTGCCTGCCTCTCTTGCTGCCAATGCATCATTAAGGTCTTCATACCGCTTCAACCTGTCACTGCGGGACCTTGAGACTACCTGGTGCAGGTAAGTCTCTTCCTGAAACGCCGCAAGCGCCAGAAGAGATGTTTCATTCGGTTCGAACTTCAGCGCTGAACTTAATTGAATTTTACTGATGCGGACACCAGCTTCTTTGAATCGCTGAACCGCTTCAGCCGCCGTTTCATACTCAATCGCGAGATGACATGTGTCATAGTTGACTCCAAGGTACTGATTGATCCGGTCGTCACTCGGATACGCGTCGCGTAAGCCCTCAAAAAAATCAACAGTCTCCGAACTTGTCTCGAAGAGGCCCAGTGGTTCCGGTTCGACGCCCAAATGAAGGTCAACACTGCCCGCAGTACTCAACTCATCTATATGCTCAAGACACCGGTGTAGATTAACGTGAATCTCGTTTAACTGGCTAGAGTGCGTGATAAATCTCTTAAAGGACCCCGGTAAAGTGCTAACGCTCCCGCTCGTCCCCGCTGGAAGGATCTCAGAGAGAATATCAAAGAGTAAATTTGTGTACGACAGACGGTCTGGAGACGTCCAATCCGGACGGTATACCTGTTCTTTCACCCGCTCGCCATGAAAACTCCCATACGGAAAGCCGTTAATGGTAAACACATAGCAATCGTTGTCCTCCAGCCATTTCTGGAACTCGAGTATACGCGTTCGGTCGGAGAGTTCTACTGCTGCGCGATTGCTTAATCGGAGTCCGATCGCGTACTGACCGTCCGGACAGACGTTCCCTTTTACGGCAAGGGAGTATCGACTAAGTGAGTCAAACGTTTCCGCCCACGTATTCCCGCGGTGAATATTGGTGCAATAAGCAAGATGGCGATTTTCGGTTAGGTGCATTATTCAGGTGGCATGGTTTCCCGCACTCACCACGGGATCGCGCTAATGCGGGATAAAGTTCATGGTTCATCCGCCGTCGTCCCGGTTCTTTTAGAGATCGGGATGATGGCCTGACAAGGGGGTTAAAGGGACTCCCGAAGCATAAGTAGCGGCAATCCCGATTATGGAATTCAGCGAAACAAGTGATAGGCGCTGTCCCAGCGGCGATAATAGATATTTCAGTACGGTTCCTCTAGAAAAACTCGCCGCCAGCCTCAATTCCAGCGAACTTTTCGTTTGATTTTCTTCGTAATCTGGAGTCGGAAATCGGGATCACAGTGAAATTATTCCTTAAGTTATACGAGGATAGCTCTATCGTCTAATCTTGATAATACGTAAACCTAATTGCTCAATTAAGGCACTTGATAAAAGTGAACAATATGACTATTTTGACTAAAATAACCTCTTAATAAAAGGATTGTTTCTCGTGCGAAGTATGGCTGCTAAGGAAGCGAAGAACCATTTCGGGGAATTGCTCGATACTGCTCAAAGGGAACCGGTAATGATTGAGAAACACGGACGACCGGTTGCCGTAGTGATGTCTATACATGATTATAATGAGTTAAAATTGGCTCGTTTAAGAGCGAAACTCGCCATTGGCGAAGAACAAGCGGATAGGGGGACATTCGCTGACTATAATTTGGAAACACTGATTACGGAACTAGATAAAGAACGCTATTGATGATCATGCCAGGATTTAAGCTTACTCTGGAAGCACTATCTGACATGAGGGGAATCGGCCGGTATACGGAGAGAAAATGGGGTATCAGACAACGAAATAAATACCAGTAAGATTACGAATCGGAATGTTCGCTTATTTTAGGGCTAGCACTACTCTTGAACGGAAGAAAGACTACAGTTGCGCTCAGAAAGACTCAGCCGTAATCTCGAACTTCGGGCATTGACTGAGGAAACGGATAGGGTTTTTATAAAATACATCGTCGATTGCCTCGTCATCGTATCCGCGGCGACGCATCTCCTGAGCCGCATACGGCACCGCTAACGGCACGCTGACGCCCCAATCACACGCTGAATTCATCCACAACCGCTCGTTTCCGTAGTTCTCTAGAATATCGATCGCCCTGGGTGATGTACACTTCGACTCCGGGTACAATGTCATTCCGCCCCAAAAACCTGCGTCCATTACCGTTTTTACAGTGTGTTCTTCGACATGATCAATCAAAACCCTCCCCGGATCAATCCTGGAGTCCGACTTAATGAGGTCAACAATCAACCTTGTTCCTTTTAACTTGTCTTCGAGATGCGGTGTATGGACGAGAATGAGCTGATCATTCTCCGCAGCGAAATCGACGTGCTTCTCGAGAATCGTCATCTCATTCCGACTATTTTTATTTAGACCGATCTCGCCAATACCAAGAACGGTATCGTTGTCCAGAAATTCAGGGATCAGCGCTATTACTTCATCAGCTAACGCGATATTCTCGGCTTCCTTCGGATTAATGCATAACCAACAATAGTGGGGTAATCCGAATTGAGCGGCACGATTCGGCTCATGCTCCGTGAGTTGGCGAAAGTAATCGTAAAATCCATCCGCCGAGCTCCGATCGTAGCCCGCCCAGAACGCCGGTTCACAGACGGCTTTGCAACCCGCGGTCACGAGCGAGACGTAGTCATCAGTCGTACGACTGACCATATGTGCATGTGGTTCTATGTAGCGCATTTGAGAAAACAGTGAGAAGTGAATAGTTGATAGTTAGCAGTGAATAGTAAATAGTAAATAGTGAATGGTGAGTGGTTAGAAGTTGATAGTTAGTAGTGTAGCAAGAATGCAAAACGCAACTATCTGACTTGTAGTTAGTCCTTATTGACGAAATAAGTCTCGTGATGCTCGGATATGTAATACTCTTTCTTCTTATCTAGGCAGAAAAGATTAGATTTGTGTATCATTCCGTTCAACATCTTGCTTACTTCTGACAATTCCGCTACTAAACTACTTCTCGTCGCAGTATCCAGGTAACCACAATCAGCGGCTGTTTCTACCCAGTGTATCGTTTCCATTGTTTCACCATCCGCATCAGTAAGCTTACTGACAAAGTGTTTTTCATATCGCCGTTTTGCCCAGGCTTCGGCAATCTGTGCCTCGATCGAACGCGATGATCGCCTCACCTGATCAGTCAGTGAGTACATTTCCTCTTTGGGAAAACTCCTCGTCAAATCAAATACTCGCTTCGCCAAGACCCGCACTTTAGCGTAGACCTTCAAATCACTGTAATTCTCTGCGTACTTCAATTGCTCGGCCCCTTTTCGTATCGACCACCTTTCGCGTACCGCGCGAGTCTCGCTTCCAGCTATTTACTTCTCACTACTTACTAGTTCCTTCCCCGGCCAGGCACCGTGGGCAGACTTCGTTCCGGCGCGCTCAATCAACTCCTCGGTTGGATCGCTGAGCGCTAGTAAGACATTCTCAGCGCGATCCTCGCCATTAAGGCACTCCAGCGCTTTCTTAAACGCTTGATAACGAAAATCGTCCGTCGCCTCATTCTTTTCGGCCCGATCCATGAACGCCGCAATATCAATTAGCTTGCACCTTGCATCAAGAAAATATAGGTCTAAAACGTTGTTGCATGTCGTCGGTTTCATAGGCTCCTTCAATTATCTTCGCAATGTGTCCGGATTAGATCCTTGAATATTACAGAATTAAATCCTAATATAATATTGCTTAAGGTATTTCAACTGCCGTATAGCAGTCTAGCCTGATCTATACATGAATTTTGTTGCGCGAAGTCGTAGAACTCTTGAGGTTTATGACTTGCGCAGGTTCTGAGGCTGACGGAATAGTGAACTATTTCGAAGTCTTAGGTTCTTTGTAAGTCTTTAAGACCAGATGATATACGATTTCGCAGCAGAAATTCATGCATAGTTCAGGCTAGCCTGCATAATGTAGGCTAGAGTTATCTGTCGATAGTTTTCCGTGAAATTTTTGTCGTCAAGCGTATTTAACCGGGTGCAGGATCATCATGACAGATACTGGATTCATTCGAGTCAAGATAGAAAACATATCTCTGAGTAACCTGGGGTTTATCGTCTTTTTAAAAAAAGACGGGGATGAAAACGTCCTGCCGATTTGTATCGGTGCGATGGAAGCGCATTCGATCGCTGCATCCTATAACAACCAGGATTTTCCGCGCCCGTTAACCCATGACCTCTTTAAAAATGTCCTCCTGACCTTCGACTGCGAGGTCGTTAAGATACACGTCACCGAACTGGTTGACGGCACATTCTACGCCCGCGTATTTCTGAAGAATGAAAAAGAAGAATTAGACATCGACTCTCGCCCGTCTGATGCGATAGCGTTAGCGCTACGTTTTCAGGCCCCTATTTTTGTTCACGAAGACGTATTAAAGGTCGCATCTGTGAATATGAATCAAGCAAAAGAGAAACCCGAGTTACCACAGGACCCAGTTCAGATACTGAAGGATAATCTTCAAAAAGCGGTCGCAGAGGAGCGTTACGAAGACGCAGCCAAAATCCGCGACGAGCTCCAACTCAAAACTGACAAGAATTAAAGCTCGCTTGATGCTTCGCGGATTTTCGATTGCCGATTTTTGATTTTCGATTTTGTTCTGTCGGAACTTGCTGTAAAAGAATAGTAAATAACAAAGTGTTGGAATTCACGCTCTTCACGCGGCATCGCTGAGTTGAGTTAGAATTCGAACCACGCAGTCCGAGACTGCCAAGCCATCGCCCCTACACCATCACGGAGACTAGCCTGAATAATTCATCAGTATTATGCTGCAAACCCTAATCTCTGCTCAAATAAGCCGATTAGATCAACTTTACATCTCAGTGAATGAATATTCACTTTCGCCGTCAAGTTTTCTCTAATCGATTTATTATGAGCGAGTTAAG
>JAJFLP010000049.1 GCA_021772635.1 Verrucomicrobiota bacterium
ATCTCTGCTCAAATAAACCGATTGGCTTGACTTCACATCTTAGTGAATGAAAATTCACTTTCACCGTGGCGCCTTCTCCAATCGTCTTATTATGAACGAGTTAAGTTCTCTCGCGACGAATCGCGTGAATTAATCAGGCTAGCAGTTAATTTTTTCGAATTCCGAAAAGGGAATCGCGCGGAAGGTTCCGAATGTTTTCTAACCGGCATCATGTCGTGCCATGGTTCTGTCGTCAAGCAGGAACGACAACCGAAGTTCCTACGAGGCCAGCAGAACGTTTGGTCTAAAGCGCCAAGACCATCAGTGTGATCAGACGATGAGTGAATACAAAATAAAACCAGATGAAACCACACTTACACTCGAAAGGAATGAAACACAGCAACCGCCGATGTATAAGGTTCTGCTGCACAACGACGATTACACGCCAATGGACTTCGTCGTATTAATCCTGGAAACAGTATTCCACAAACCCCATGACGATGCGGTGAAGATAATGTTGTCGGTACACCAAAAAGGTACCGGCGTTTGCGGAGTGTTTACGCACGAGATTGCGGAGGTTAAGACGACAAAGGTGACCGAGCTTTCGAGACAAAACGAATATCCGCTCATGTGCACTATGGAACCAGAATGACGAGATCCTCGAACCGCGGCATCGGGGTCACGTGCAATTATACTGCAAGCAGTAGAATTTTCGGACGTCTTTAAATTTATCAGCTAAGAGACTCCGAACAATATTTCGAAAACCTGATGAGAGTGAGTATCGATATTCAACAGAACACCATCTAGCCTGATTCGCTCATGAGAGTCCTCGACATACCGCCTCGGGTATGCCTCCGGCTCCCTCAATCGAATCAGATGAAAATCTCAGCGCCTCTCATCCGGAAAGTTCGCTGGATCTGGGGCTAGTGTAGCGTCCCACAAATAACTGAAATCTTGGTTCCTGAACTAAGACAACTGCGTACCTATGAGCACAGAAAACAATAAGCCTGTTATAAGCGCCGGACTGAAGGTCTGTTTCGGCTTGGCAGTATCTACTGCCCAGCGGTATCGCCATGAATTCATAACTGTAGAACACTTGCTCTACGCTCTTATGCATGACCCGGAAACGTGCGAACTCATCGAGCATTGTGGCGGTCACGTTGGAGAGATGAAAAAGGACCTGCTCGAATTCTTCGACGAAAAGGTCGAGCACTTAGACGTCGATGATAAGTACATGCCCGCCGAAACGCTTTCCTTGAAGCGCGTGATCGAGAAGGCAGTTACGCACACGTTGAGTTGTGAAAAGCACTCGATTGATGGAGGTGACATCCTGGTCGCTATTTTCGATGAAACGGAGTCTTTCGCGGTTTATTACTTATCAAAACAGGGGATCTCCCGTATTGACGCGGTGAACTACATTTCCCATGGCATCAGAAAAGACGGTTTAGACCTGGACTTCACCAGCGTTTCTGTTGACTACGAGTCGGCTCCGGAAGCGCCTTCGAAAAGCGGAGATTCCAAGAATTCCAAGCAGGGAGCGAATGCACTAGAACACTTCACTGTCGAACTGACCCAGCTAGCTCGGGAGGACAAGATCGATCCGATCATTGGACGAGGTAGTGAACTAACCCGAGTTATGCGTACATTGTGCAGGCGTCGGAAGAACAATCCCCTTCTGGTCGGGGAGCCTGGAGTCGGAAAGACAGCAGTAGTTGAAGGATTGGCATTACGAATCGTACGTAATGAGGTGCCGGAATTACTGTCTGGCGCCAAAATTTTCGCTTTGGACATAAGCGCGGTTCTGGCAGGCAGCAAATTTCGAGGTGAATTCGAGGAACGTCTTAAAGCCGTATTGACGGGCCTGGAAGATATCGATAACGCGATCTTGTTCATCGACGAACTTCATACGATGATCGGTGCCGGCGCGACAAATGGAGGATCTCTGGATGCGTCAAACCTATTCAAGCCTGCGCTTGTCTCCGGGGCGATCCGATGTATTGGTTCGACAACTTATCAAGAGTATAAGAATTGCATACAACGAGACCGTGGATTCGCAAGGAGATTCCAAAAAATCGATATAATAGAGCCGAGCATAACTGATACGATTTCTATTCTCAGAGGCCTTAAGCCGCACTACGAAGCTCACTATAATATCCGTTACACGGACCCAGCCTTAGAGACTGCCGCGGAATTGTCAGCACGATATTTAAGCGAACGGTTCTTGCCGGATAAAGCGATCGACGTACTAGACGAAGCCGGAGCCGTCCAACTCTTGGCGAAACCGGGTAAGCGTCGAAAAACGATCGTATCTCGCAACGTCGAGGAAATCATTGCGGACATGGCACAGATCCCGGCGGCCAGAGTGTCATCCACTGAAAAGAATAAACTGCGATGTCTCGAAGATGAACTGAAGGCAGTTGTTTTCGGACAAGACGAAGCCGTATCGAAGGTCACGAAAGCGATCAAAATGTCTCGCGCCGGGCTAAGAACACCCGAGCGTCCAATCGGGTCGTATCTATTCACAGGTCCAACGGGTGTTGGAAAGACTGAGCTAAGCAAACAAATCGCACGTGTATTGGATATTGA
The DNA here is from genome assembly GCA_021772635.1 of Verrucomicrobiota bacterium. Lineage (GTDB taxonomy): Bacteria > Verrucomicrobiota > Lentisphaeria > JABSQK01 > JAJFLO01 > JAJFLP01. The sequence goes on from JAJFLP010000049.1 coordinate 2,566, forward strand.
ATTTCTGCGATTTGACATGAGTGAGTATAGTGAGAAACATACGGTCTCCAGATTGATCGGTGCGCCGCCGGGGTATGTGGGCTTTGAGCAGGGTGGCCTTCTTACCGACGCACTCATTAAAACGCCCCACGCGGTCGTGCTGCTGGATGAAATCGAAAAGGCGAATCCCGAGATTAATAATATTCTGTTGCAGATCATGGACCACGGGACGCTGACCGATAATAACGGAAGGAAAGCGGACTTCAGGAACGCAGTGTTGATAATGACATCAAACGTCGGCGCGAGAGAATTAGCGGCAAGCGCAATTGGATTTGAGCAGCAAGAGGGCGTGTCCGATATTTCGAAAGCCGTAGAGAAATTTTTCGCGCCGGAGTTCCGGAATCGCCTGGATGCCATCATTCACTTTCAGCATCTGACACCAGAACTCATTGAAAAAGTAGTTGATAAATTCATTGCAGAGCTCGATCTACTTCTTCTGGAGAAAAAAGTACGCATCACGTTAAAACCGGCGGCGCGAAAATGGTTAGCGAAAGAGGGATACGATAAGAAATACGGTGCCCGCCCCATCGCTCGATTGATCCAAAAGGAATTGCACGAGAAATTGGTAGACGAAATTCTTTTCGGTCGCCTGGAAACCGGTGGGGAAGCATCAGTCAGCGTCGCGCGTAATAAGCTAAAAATCACGTACTCCAAGCCGAAACCTCATTAATTTTCACGCTTCCCTAAATCTATTAAAGGCGGGGGCGGGAATGGTTCTGCGGGAGTCGTCGCGGGAGTTATTCGGCACAACCAAATCTGTTTCAGCGGAGATCGCAACTACTGCAAGCAGTACAATTTTGGGACAACTTCAAATTATCACGCACGAGATATCAAACAATATTTCGAAAACCCGAAGGTGTTTGGTATAGAATTATATCTGAAACAGGGAATAGTCTAAGGATTCCGAGTTTTACGGTGGAACTGCGCCGGATTTAGCCTGTCATAAGCATATTGCAGGCGGCTTCAAGTAAGCCACATAGGCAATTCGCTTGGTAAATAATCATGTCAGAGGAGTTTCGTTATGATCGGTAGATTGATTGCATTTCTTTTAGTCGGATTCGGAATGAGTTGCTCGGGCCAGGTGCTTTCGTTAGCAGTGGAGTCGTTCGAGTTTGGAAATATCGACAATGTTAAGCCCGTGACTCGCGAAGTAGAATACACCAATACGGGTGACAAGGATTTGATTCTGGAGAAAGTAAAGGGGTCGTGCGGGTGCACAACGCCGACGAATTATAAGAAGATTTTAACACCCGGAGAGACAGGATCCGTCGAAGTTACGTTCAACCCTCAGGGAAGATCCGGGTTCCAAACCAAAAGCGTCAATTTTTTTAGTAATGACGTTGAGAAAAAACTGCGTTCCGTGAAGTTTACGGCCCAGATTGTCCCGATTTGGGAGATAACCCCGAAGCGTCTGGAATTCTCGTTTACCGCGGCCGGGAACGGCGTCGCGTACGCGGCAACCGAACAGACGGTTACCATAAACAATACTGCAGAACGCCCGATATCTATTCAGAACATCCGAAGTGACCACGAGCAGATATCTATTGGGATGCCTGATGCCAAGGAGATCCAGCCCGGCGAGTCGATGGAATTTACCGCCCGCATTAGTCCAGATTATGTTCCCCCTCGGGGCATATATACCCGAATACGAGTTAATGCGAAAGTGGATGATGAAAATACCTTCCACGTCGTCAGGACGTCAATACTTCCTCCGCCTGCAACATCGCCTCCGGCGAAATCGAATAGTCCTGCCTCCAGCGGAGCTAAGCCAGAAGGTTCAGGGTCTCGCTAGAACCGGGGCTACCGCGGTATTCGAGGGAGCATTTTCTACGGGTCGCTATCGCCTCACCGCTTCCACCAGTCCGGGTCTTTCTCCCATGGAGAGCGGGGCTCGCTTGTGTCACTTGGACCGTCTATAACTGACGGGGCCCGATAAATCTGATAATTCATCATCGCCAAGCCGGCAAATACAAAAATCGGGAACCAATCAGCCGTGTTCCCATGGAATTTCGTCCATATCGCTTTGGTAGTGAATGCGAACGCCGCTAGGGTTGAAACGATCATCGATATTTTTATCGAGACCTCCAGCCCGTCCCAGGGACGTTTAATTTTCATCCATTCCATTAGAATTTGACCGCCATCTAATGGATATGCCGGAACTAAATTCAGTAATCCCCAGACTAAGTTTATCTGTTCCAACTGAATTAACATCAACACTATATATGGATTGAGCCGCTCAGTGGGAACTATCCACATCAAGGCCAGTACCACAAGATAGACCGCGAACCCAGCGCCGGGCCCGGAAAGTAATTGAATAACCCGCGCGCGTCCGCGCAATCCTCCTTGGTGATTTGTCACCCCGCCCATCGCGAATAGCACGACGCCAACATCGGTCGCGCCAAATCGCCGAGCGGCAATCGCATGCCCCATTTCATGAATCAGAATCGAAATCAGCACGCACCCGATCCACACCAGCAACTCGAGAAAAGCGATATCGTCACCCCACCCCAGCAACGCCGCGACCAGCCAAAAAAACGGGTTTACTCGAACCGGAATGCCGGAAACTCTCCAGGATAAATCGTACTTTGTACGCGATGGCTCGAATAGCATAACAGGTGCTCTCCGAAAAATTTCGTGCTTAAGGCCGCTTGTAAAAAATTCTATACTGAAAGCAGTACAATTTTTGGAAGACTTTTAACTTATCACCGAAGGGATTTCGAACGGTATATTTTTAACCGGTATCATGTCGCGCCATCCGCTTTCGCGAGAGCGCCGTAGCTTCAGCGAAGGCACTAGCCGCCCCAGGCGACGGCGGAAGTTACAACGACGACGCTTGGTCGAAAACCCAATGACGATGGGTATACTTGCGCGCGGGTTCCACCGATACGGACCGAAAATGGGGCCGGTAACAATCTATTTATAGAACACAACCTGATGATGCTTAAGAATACCGTGTTCATACTCAAATTTACCGGAAAAAAAGCGGTCATCATCAAGCCATTTGAGGAATATTCGGTCTCCCTCCCAAATATTTAAGTCGTAGACTTTCGCATCGTTGATCCACTCTAAACGGCCTTCCGGTGAATCGATCAGTGTCCCACGAAAATCCGTCGCGGTAAACACGTACACATACCAGTCCTCCTCCCCATCAAACTTCGGAAACGTAAGTAGTCCCCTCAGCTCGGGTCGGGTAATAGTCAATCCGGATTCCTCGTGAACTTCACGAACTATACATTCTTCGGGAGTTTCACCGCTATCGAACTTACCGCCCAAACCATTCCACTTACCAGCGTGGATATCGTTCTCCTTTACGATACGGTGCAACATTAGAGTATGACCATCATTCTTTACGTAACACAAAGTTGCTAACTGCATTCACAGGATCCATATATGAAGGTTGGGGATTGGGGCAACAATTTGCCGTGGCCGTGTTCGACAGCTTTCAGTCTTTCGCACTGTGACGATTCAGAATTCGAAAACGGGAGACGGGTTGAGCCGAGATTGGAGCGTAACAAAACGCTCCATATGATGCGGAGGAAGACCTTTGGCGACAAACAAAGGAGTCGTCACGAAACGGGTTATTCGGCACTAGTTCGGCTGCCGAGTTCGCGGTCCAATGCTAACAGGGAAGCAACGTCATCACCGATCAGTTTCAGCTTCGCGACGATATCACTAGACGTCTTCTCTTCTTCCACCTGTTCAGTAACAAACCATTGCAAATGAGTTTGAACAGCGAACGCTTTCTCCTGAATCGCTAACTCATATAGTTCATTTATCAGCGTCGTTACTTTTTTCTCATGCTCACAGGCCTGCTCGAATAACGAAAGAATCGAGTCGAACTGAGTTGGCGGTTGCGCTATTCCCTTTAGTACTACCGTACCATCGCAGTCCATGAGAAAGTCGAAAAGTTTCATTCCGTGGCCAGTCTCTTCTGCGCTCTGCATTTTCAGCCAACCGGCGAGTCCTGACAGGTTGCGCTTCTCGCAATATACCGACATCGATAAGTACAGGTACGATGCGTAGAATTCGTTGTTAATCTGATCGTTTATAGCGTCTTGCAAAATTTGGCTAACCATCTCATTCCTCTCGTTGCATCAGGCCCCTGGGACAGCGATAGATTGCTTTCACCTGCGACCGTAATAGATTATAAATTGAGCCTCTTTAACGGATCGATCGGGGTTGCGTTGTAAACCATTGGGCGTCAATCCTTTTCGGCAGAGGATTTAACCTAAGGGAACAAGCTACCCGACGAATGGAGTATCGCATGATTCCCCCTAATCCCTAAAGTTAAGTAGTAAGTATTTGATTGCAAGCCAATGACAATTTTCTTTTTCAAAACCTCCCTGCCGTTCGCGGCAATCGCACTCTTCGCGTTCATTTACTACACGTATCGAAGACAACGTGAAATTTTTATCGTCGCGACGATCGCGTCAGTACTTACGTTCTGCTGTTTAACCATCGTTCTGTCATCCAATATTCTTACCGGAAACGTCGGGGCATACGTCGGGGAGAAATCGAGATATCTCCATTTCGCATGGACTATAATGGTCATATACTTCCTTGCCGAATTTCATTACAAGATTCGATTGCTCGGATCGATTCTGATGCCGATAGCACTAACATTGATGCTGATTTCGATGTTTACGGACAATCAGGTCCCGGCTCAGTCTCTACCGCTGGGCGCAGTGATTACATTTACACACGTTGCCTTGGTTTTCATCGGCCTGGGATTGATGCTCCTTGCATTCGCGGCGGCGGTACTGTATCTGCTCAAGACAAACGCACTGAAGAAACATCTGCTCTCGGCGCTGGACGAAAGACTTCCTTCGCTACCAATGCTGCGACGTGTGATGGAATCGGCTTTTTACGGTGGATTTCCGGTGTTGACTATCGGACTCATTTTGGGCGTGGTCTATGCCGCTTCCGTTTTAGCCGCTGGCTGGATCTGGGATGCAAAAATAATCTGGGGCATCGCGAACTGGCTGCTTTATTCGATCCTCTTCTTCCTTCGGCAATCCGGGCGCTTAGGCAACCAATTTCTGGCGAGGGGGCTCATTCTCCTATTTCTTTTCGTCATAACGTCGTTCTTTTTTACAACGCATGAATCGATTCTTGATAAATCGAATATGAATCGCACCCCGATAACCACGGAAGTTGAATGACGACCGATATCTATATCACCGGAATCAATCACAATAGCGCCCCTATCGAAATCCGGGAGAAGTTCACGCTCGATGATAGCGCTCAGTTTGACGCGCTCGTCGAGCTGGCGAGCATCGTCGATGAGGTTGTCATGCTCTCGACCTGCAACCGGACAGAGATTATTTATTACGCACCCGAGGGATGGCAACGTGACGAAGTTAGAAAATATTTATTGGATCTTGGGGGCGTCAATCCAGAGCAATTCGATACCCATTTTTACTGTCTCGATCAGAGCAAAGCGCTTACTCACCTTTTTAGAGTCGCTGCCGGTCTCGACTCAATGGTTCTCGGCGAGGCACAGATACTTGGACAAATTAAAAGCGCCTTCCAACTTTCGATTGATAACGGGTTTACTAAAGAGAAATTCTTCAGCATCTACCAGCACATGCTTAATATCGCGAAAACGGTCAGAACCCAAACCCGGCTGGGACACGGATCCGTTTCTGTAAGCACGATCGCTGTTCAGCTCGCGCGAAATATTTTCGAAGATCTTGACGGTAAGAACGTTGTCCTTGTTGGCGCCGGAGAGATGTGTGAATTAGCGGGAGAGTTATTTCGAAAATCAGGCGTGGTCGATATTCGTGTCGTAAACCGAAGTGCACACAGAGCGGATGCACTGGCTGAAAAGTTCTCAGGATCCGCTCACGGCCTCGAAGAGCTTGCTGGCGTACTCGCTGATGCTGATATTGTTCTTACATCTATTTCATCAGATAAGTCATTAATTCGGAGAGATTTAATATCTCCCGTTATGGAAACGCGCCGCGGACGACCGTTATTTGTAATAGACATCGGTGTACCCAGAAATGTTGATGCAGACGTCAATGCGGTTCGCGATGTCTATTTGTATAATATGGATGATCTCCAACGGCTCGTAGACAAAAATATCCTGGAAAAGCAAAAAGAAGCACTTATCGCGGAAAAGATGATACTGCGCAAAGTAGATGATTTGTCGAGAGCAAACGGGCATCTCGCAGGCGAGCTCATTTTATCTCTGCAAGAAAGAGTAGGAACGGTGAAAAATGAAGAATTGGCGAAGTTATTTCGACGAAGTAAAACTCTGAGTACGCGGGACAAAGAGGAGGTAGAAAAATCGGTCAACCTGATCGTCAACAAGATTCTACACGATCCGATCATCTCGTTGCGACGCGGCCTGAAGGACGAAGATTCGAGTCCCCGCTATATCCGCGTATTCAAGGATTTCTTCAATCTCTGAGGAATCGGCCCAATAAAAACGCAGACTCTTACTACGACGGTAAAATCGTTAGCAGACTGCAAGCAGTTCAGTTTCTAACCGCTTAATATTAGTCACCAATATTCCGGTTTAGTAACAGACCATGTTACGCCGAAACCGGTTTTACGTGAACGCGACGCCTGCTCTTCTGGAACTCTACGACGCCGTCCGTAAGGGCAAACAATGTGTAATCATTGCCGATACCGACGTTCGTTCCTGGATGAAATTTCGTTCCGCACTGGCGAACGATTATGCCACCGGCCCGTATAGTTTGACCCCCGTAAACTTTTACACCGCGCATTTTCGGGTTGCTGTCGCGACCGTTATGACTACTGGACTGACCTTTCTTATGTGCCATTTTACCACACCTCAATTAAGACATTTTCTTGCTGACCAACAAAATTTAGACCGTCACTTACTCTAAAGGCCGGGTATTGTATACCGAGTCGTAGCACAATTCAACACTTAGTAGCTTGAACAAACAATAAAATTGAAGATGTTCGGTATACTCTCTGCCGTTTGAGCGTCTATTGTCTTCGGCCGAACCTTTTCTCCAGTTCTGTGAATGAAATATTGATCATAGTCGGGCGGCCATGTGGACATGTATAAGGCATTTCCGCCACGAGCATTTCGTCCAGTAAACTTCGGATTTCAGCGTCACTGAGCGGGTCGTGGGCCTTCACCGCCGCTTTACATGCCGTACGGGCAATACGAGCCTCATCAACTCGCTTACTCATTAGCGGGGAGTCGCGGAGTTCATCGATCATATCTCTAAGCATACCCCCAATATTCTCCTGCGGGAAGTGCGGGGGTACGCCGTTAATGATAAACGTATTACCTCCGAAATTCTCAATTCCGAAACCAATCTTATTGATGTCCTCCAAATTCTCGTTCAATATCTTCGTATCCGCATTGGATAAATCAACGGTGATAGGAATTAACAATCCCTGCTGAGTGCCGTCTTTTGAAATCGCTTGTTTCAAGACTTTCTCATACAGCACGCGCTCATGCGCGGCGTGTTGATCGATAAGCACAAGTCCCTCTGAACCTTCAGCTATCAAAAACAAATTTGCTATCGCCCCGAGCACCCGAAGCTGACTGATCTCTGCGGGGTTGGCGGCTGATACAGAGGGTCCCGTCGCCTTTGAGTACCCGAAATCGAGCGTCTCATCGGGTGCTAAAGGAAACGCTTCCTTAGCCTGAGACCTGGCAACATCAGTAGCGCCTCCCTCGACTTTGGAGGGAGTGCCTGTCCCTCGTACGGGGGCCGCGACGCTCGCAGCGACTGAGCCGTCGACCGTCGGCATCACGGGCGACTCCGTTGACAGTGTCTCGGGAGGCAAGAAAACCGGGGCCGGTATCGACGAACTTGGGAGCCGCCTTTCCGGTCCCGGAAGGGGTGCTGACTCGACAATCAAACCGCGAAGCGCACGCTGTACCCCGGCGGCAACGAACTGCCCCACCAACCGGTCGTTGCGAAACCGAACTTCACGCTTTGCAGGATGGACGTTTACGTCAACAAATTTCGGATTAACCTCCAAAAAAAGAAGTACCGGTGGATAGCGTCCCTTCATTACTAACGTGTGGTAAGCATCGCGGAGAGCGTAATAAATGGTATTGGAGTCAATCGCCCTGCCATTAACAAAAATTCTCTGTTCCTTACGGGAGGTACGACTAAGTCCAGGACGGGCTACAAGCCCGGAAATTTTCATTTCGTCGTCGCAATACTCCACGGGAAGCATTTCCGACATTGTGTCTTTTCCCAATAACATGGTTGCGCGAGTTGATAAATCGTGATTTTTCTGGACCAGGATTACCGCACGATTGTCAAAGGATAACTGAAAGCCCACCGCCGGATTTGAAAGTGCCTGAAGCAATACCGTTTCTTGAATGTGAAACTCTTCGGTATTTACGTTTCGCAAGAATTTCCGGCGCGCCGGAAGATTATAAAAAATCGACTTTACCGTAATTGTGGTCCCTGTCGGTGAACCCACCTCGGATATACTCCTTATCACGCCTCCGTCGATGAGGATTTCGGTACCAATACCGCAGTCTTCGGGTTTTGTTCGAATCGACATATGCGACACTGACGCAATACTCGGTAAGGCCTCACCGCGAAAACCGAAGCAGTCTATCATTTCGATATCCGAAGCAGTCTTGATTTTGCTCGTGGCGTGTGCCTCGAGACAAAGCAAAGCGTCCTCGGAATCCATGCCGATTCCATCGTCGGTGACTTGAATAAGTGTGCGACCGCCTCGAGTGACCTGAATAGAGATTTGAGATGCACCGGCATCAAGGGAGTTCTCGACCAGTTCTTTGATTACCGAGGCGGGGCGCTCTACTACTTCGCCGGCAGCAATTCGATTACTAACTTCCTCAGGTAAAATCCTAATTGTGCTCATAGTGCATGAAACCTGATGCCTGATTCTTTTATCCGAACAATTTTAACAGCGCGAATTATCGCAATTCGCTTAGGAATTTCTGGCCACCGACGCAGAGATAGCGTTTCGTTATTAACTTACTCAGGCAGTCCCTCTGGCACTTCGACGTCAACGCTCGGGCCTTCGATCAAGGTATCGTATATTGGTATTTCCGTGAGGGTATCGGACCATTGATGATTTAAGTTTTTCAGCATCTCGGATCCTAGCAACTCGTGAGCGCGAATTAAATATTCCTTCGCCATCTCCGAATCTCCCTTCCGTTGCTTCAGGCAAGCGCTGACGAGATAGAGCGGCCCGTGACCCGATGCAGAAATTTTCGAAAATCCCGTGTTTACGATCCCTTCGGCTGCGGTCAATCTATTTGCGCAAAGATATGAAATCGCGAGATTTGTGTAGCTCTCAACGCCGTCGGGGTTAATATTGCAATATTGGGAGAAATAGTTAATCGCCTCATCATAGCGTCTATCGAGAAATACGATTTCACCGATGGACTTCATGGGCACCGGGTTATCCGGATCAAACAGCAAGGCTGTCTTAAAGATATCCTCTGCCCTCTTGCGGTCGCCCTTACGCCAAAATTCATGACCGCGATTTAGAAGATCATTCAGGTCATAGGAGGGATATGTCTCGCTTGAAATATCTAACTGATGGTTATACCGGTAAGGTCTCAATGACATGGTGGTTGTAGTGACGTTGGCTGCTGGCTCGCCTACAGGCTGTTTTATATTAAACGCAGTTACCGTAAGAATCACGACAACCATCAAAATTAATGCGAGAACAACAACGCTTCTTACCATGATTTTCCCAACTAGTACCTGCTTGTGTAAATTCGAATTAATATTCCAATTTACACAAGCAGGTACTAGACTTGCAGAGCAGTCAAATTTTTGGTCCGTACGAACGACGCCCGCTCGAAATCTCGGCGGCAATTAAGATTAGGTTAGACCCCGGACAGCGCGTTCCATCTGTCAACGTATACTAAACGCCTTCGAGTTTTCGAATATCGTTCGGCATCCTATACGCGGTTACTTGCAAGTCGTCCAAAAATTGTACTGCCTGCAGTATAGTCACTGAATGCGATGCATAGTTTCATATATTACGGGCAATAAATCGTATCTTGGATATAGTATAATTGGTTTACGACAATACCTGCTTTTGGAATGTATCACGCATAATAGAAAGATAACACAATATCGCTAAAACGAAAGATTGGAATAGGAGAGATATGCTTGCCCCTCTAGTGCTACCGGAAACAGGCTTCACCATTGATATTTCGCGATGCGGAGTGACACAAGAGCAGATACTTCGGCTCGACTCGCTGCTTACGAACGGCCATCGGGAGATGATCGCCATTGAAAATGGCGCGATCAAAAATCCCGATGAAAAACGGCAGGTCACTCACTTTACGGATCGTATCGAATACGGTGCGTCGGCACTTTTCCAGAATGTCACCGACTTTTTTGAAGGCGTCAGATCTGGAAGAATCAGAGGCGCTGGTGGACGATTCGAGCATGTTGTCATAAACGGAATCGGCGGATCCGCGCTCGGTCCGCAGTTGGTTCAAATGACAATCAATGGCCCATACTGGAACGAAATGACGAATGAACAGCGGAACGGATCACCGCGCATATATTTCCTGGACAATACAGATCCGGCGGGCGCGCTTGATATACTTGCTGTCGTGGACCTTTCTCGTACCCTCGTGATCACGATCTCTAAATCCGGGTCGACAAAAGAAACGAAGAACAACGTCGCGGCATTCGAGAAGTTCTATCGTGACAAGAACTTGGTCTTCTCGCACCATGCTGCCGCCATTACGATGTCGGGTAGCGAGTTGGATAGCATCGCGAAAGAAAATGGGTGGCTTAAGATTTGGCCTATGTCTGAGTCAATCGGCGGGCGGACGAGTGTCACCGCAATCGTGGGGCACGTCCCTGCTGCCGCTGCCGGCATCGATTTCTCCGCGCTCCTGGCGGGGGCGAAGCGTATGGACGAATGGACTCGGGAATCCGATGTACTATGCAACCCCTCGTATCTACTGGCGACCGCCTGGTATCTGCTTGGCAATGGAAAAGGCGATAAGAATATGGTCATTATTCCGTACTCAGATCGACTCATTTACCTATCCAGGTACCTGCAACAGTTAGTTATGGAAAGTCTTGGTAAGGAAAAAAATCGAGACGGGGAAACAGTTTTGCAAGGGCTCACTGTTTTCGGTAACAAAGGGGGAACGGATGCACACGCTTATGTGCAGCAGTTGAACGACGGAAGAAACGATTTTTTCGTGACGTTCATCGAAGTCCTCAAGGATGCCGATCAACTGGTAATGGATCGCGGGTTAACGATGGGGAATTATCTTCATAACTTCATGCGCGGGTTAACGGATGCCCTCGCGAAGAAGGACAGAGCTGTTATAACGCTACTTGTCGAGGAGTTGAACGCCCACAGTCTCGGAATGCTTATTGCCTTATATGAGCGTGCGGTCGCTTTCTATGCCGAACTTATAAACATCAACGCGTTTCATCAACCCGGTGTACAGGCTTATAAGAAGGCTTCTGACAGGATTAATGAACTGCAACTTACGCTTCAAGAATACATTGCGAATTCGGAAGGCTTAACTGGTCATAGCACGACGATCGCGGAATCATTGTCTTGCCCCGACGAAGCAGACGAGATCGACGGAATCCTTGCAAAATTCGCGGTCAACAAACAAGTCTACGGAGAGAATTACGTTTCCCGTAACCTCGACGGTGCGCGCTGGCAATATTCAATCCAAAGAGCCGGTTAACGCCATCTTGAACCTTGAACGCCCAACCTTTTAACCCGTAACCTCCCCGAAAAATATCAATGCGAATTCTCTCTGGTATACAACCCTCCGGCGCCCTGCATATAGGGAATTACTTCGGTATGATGAGGCCCTGCTTGGAACTCCAGAAAAAAGGACAAGCCTATCTTTTTATAGCTGACTACCACGCTCTTACGCAGCAACCGGATCCGGCGGAATTGCGGGCCCGAGTGTTGGATGTCGCTCTTGATTTTCTTGCCTGCGGTTTGGATCCCGAGAAAGCGATTTTCTTTCGTCAGTCAGATATCCCCGAGGTCACAGAATTGACCTGGATTTTAAATTGCCAAACTCCGGTAGGGTTATTGGAGCGTTGCCACAGTTATAAAGACAAGATCAGTCAAGGCCTCACCCCAAACCACGGTCTGTTTTCGTATCCGGTTTTAATGGCTTCCGACATATTAATTTATAAATCGACTTTAGTTCCTGTCGGTAAAGATCAAAAACAGCACCTCGAAGTAACCCGTGATATCGCGATTCGTTTCAATAACAGGTACGGCAAGATTCTGACGGTACCTAAAGAAATGATCCAGGAAAACGTGGCGGTCGTACCTGGTGTCGATGGTGAGAAAATGTCGAAAAGCTACGATAATACCATCGAAATATTCGACGAGGAAAAAGCGTTACGTAAGAAAGTTATGAAAATTGTTACAGATTCTACACCCGTCGAAAATCCGAAAGATCCGGACACTTGCAATGTGTTCGCACTATACAAGTTATTCGCCTCTGACACTGAAACCTCGGACCTAAGAGACCGGTACCTGGCAGGCGGGATGGGGTACGGAGAAGCTAAGCAGGCACTGTTTGAACAGTGCTGGGAGTTCTTCCGACCAATGAGAGAAAAGCGCGAAGAGTTATCAAAGAACCTGGACGGGGTCGAGGATATCCTGGTAACGGGCGCCCGAAAAGCGAGGAAGACTGCAGCAGAAACTATGGCAGAGGTTAAGACTGCCGTTGGTCTATGAGCCGTCGGCTTGATTATACCGCAAGCAGTCTAGACCTTTTCGAACAGGGTCTAACTAACCGATAGTCACCTTGGCAATGGTCAGTTCGTCGACGGCTTTTTCGTCAACTCCACGGCTGAGGTACTCGCCCGCGCCGGGAATAAGCTGAAATGGTCCATCGAATTCAGCGAATGGTGTGACGAGATCGGTCTCGAGGTACATCCCCGGTAGCGTGATTCCGTTCGTTCCCGTAAAGTGCGGCAAGGTTGCAAGCTCTATATTCCAGGACGTCCCAATACCTGACTCAAACATCCCCCCCACCTTGGTGGCCACGCCGTTTTCCTGACACAAATCGTGTATATCAATCGCCGTCGTTAAGCCACCGACGCGGCCAATTTTGATATTTATCATTCGGCAGGACTTAAAACTGATCGCCCGTTCGGCATCGCGGAGACACATAATGCTTTCATCAAGACAGATCGCCGTAGCTAGCCGATCCTGTAATTGAGCGTGCTCAGACAATTCCCGGCAGTGCAGCGGTTGCTCTATCATTTCCAAACCGAACTGGTCTAACTCATTGAAAAACGTCGAGTCATCCAAGGCGTAGCCGCCGTTACAGTCGACAGCAAGGGTTAAATCCGGATAAGCGTTACGAACTCCTCGAACAATTTCAAGATCCTGTCCTGGGCGAATCTTTAACTTGATCTGCCGCGCGCCCTGTTTGGTTGCGCACTCGATTTTCTGCAGCAGCGCCTCCATACTATCTTCTATTCCGATACTACAGGCGACCGAAACCGTCCCGTTTCCGCCTCCAAATAATCGGCGCAACGGTATCCCCCGGCGGACGGATTCCAGCGCCCACCAGCATTGTTCCACGCCGGCTTTCGCGAAACTGTTACCGCAAAATCCATTTAGCCGGTCCGAGACTTCCCGGGCACTATCGAAATCCGCACCCAATATCAACGGGCCGAATATTTCTGAGATCGTGTGGAAAACGGAGATTGCTGACTCGGGAGTGTATCGAGGCGTTTTCAGTGGACAGGTTTCAACCCAGGCCTGGTAGTCACCGGCGTAGGCTTTTATAAGAACCGTTTCGACGCATTCTTCCGTACCATAAACCGTCACCCACGGGTTAATCAGTGGAATTCGTACACGATGAATTTCTAGTCGGTCTATAATCACTTAATGTTCTTTGCAAATTGAGGGGAGGATCCTTAAGAACTATCCACGGCGAAACCGGGATAACTCGCCGCCTCTGGCTGGTTCAAGTTCTCAAGGCATATATGACAAGCGGATACGGAGGACGCACCACTGTTTAGTAGACCAAACGCCTTCGAGTTTGCGAATTATCGTTCGGAACCCCTTGGGGAGTTAGGTACAAGTTATTCGAAAATTGTACTGCATGCAGTATAACTTCAGTTACCTTTTTTCGAGGGCTTGGCGACGACCTGCTGAAATACAATCGGCCGGCGACCTAGCTCTTCGCTGTTAAGAAGAATCACGACGGTGTACTTCCCGGGCTCTGGGACGGTATATGACTTTACGGGGAACGGGATCTCGATTATATCATTGTCAGACAATGGCCGTGAATCTGGATGAAACTTCATGTGCCCCGGAACGCTTGCGACGACATGACCCGTCCCTTGCATTTCGATCCGGGCAGTGACATTCAGTTCATCAATCTTGCCCTTTAGATTGGTGATAAGCGAGACGATATAATGCGGCGGGGTCCGGAACGGAAACTTTTGGACGTTGAATGTATTGAAGCAATTGATCAAACTGAGTTTTCCGGTTCCATTCTCCCGAATTACCAGGTCGGAAAATATTATTCCCTGGGTCAGCGCTGGTTCGTAGGTACTCATATATACCGAAATTCATGCAGTTTTCGAAATATCGTTTCCGCCGCGGCGGATTTCGCTAGGCTCAACATAGATCTTGGCTGATAAACTCGAAGCTATCCAAAAATTGTACTGCTTGCAGTATAATTGGGGATGGCTTCGAAACTTCGTTTTCAACTACGCTTGTTACTGGTTACTGAAAGCGCTACTGACGACGGTAGAATATCGATCCACATTAGAACTGACACGTATTCAAACGTCAATCGTCAATCAAAAGAATGGTCGGGGCGGACGGATTCGAACTGTCGACCTACTGCTCCCAAAGCAGTCGCGCTAACCAGGCTGCGCTACGCCCCGACATATTAATTCTGGAATTAAATAAACTGTTGCGAATAACCACGGGACACTAATGCCCGGCCTCACAATTGGCCGGGCGCTACGCCCCGAATGGAGATACGGGTTTGAATATGTGGCTGGCGGTGATTATTTCAACCCGTAGGAATGAAAATGCTGCCATTAGACCGTCCTGCGGCGCAATGTAAACTTCGTGAGCGAACTGGATTGATCGACCCTTAAGAGTTATGTTGGAGCAGTCTTATGGGTGGGCCAGAAGATAGTCATTGAGCCGCATAAGTCGGTGCCGAAAACTAAATATTACAGGTCAATAAATAGAGATTATACGGATCGCAATTGTCCCGCATCCGGAACGAAAGACCGTCCAGGATCTTTTACGCGCTTAATTTCACGTCGTCTCTCCCCCCGTAAGCGGAAAGAGAGTTCATGCGTCGGTACCGACCGGAAATTGGACTGCTTGCAGTCTGGCAATAGGAAACCAATCATGGTAAACGCTTTTATATTGATCAATATTGAGGGTAAAGAAGTTCGCGAGATCGCCGAATGCCTGATTGAGGTTAACGGTGTAACGGAAGTTTATCCCGTGGCAGGCGAATACGATTTCCTGGTCGTCATTCGGGTGACGGACAACACGAAACTATCGAAGATAATAACCGAAGAAATAATCCACAAAAAGGGTGTCCGACATACGAAAACCCTTTTCGCCCTTGACGCGTATTCAACGATAGATCTACAGTCTGCCTTTGGTATTAAATGACAACATCAACAGCGGAAGAGTGGCCTACGGGAAAGGCTGGATTCGTCGCGATTATCGGACGTCCAAACGTCGGTAAATCAACTTTTCTCAATCGTATACTAGACTACCCGCTAGTCGCGGTCTCACCCGTTCCCCAAACTACCAGGCGTCTGTGGCGCGGAATTTATTCTGATGCGGAAAGCCAGATTGTCTTTGTCGATACTCCCGGTATGTACGAAGGTCGCACGGTCCTCACCGATAACATGCGGAAGGCAGTAAATCGTTCGTTACAAGATCCGGATCTTGTCCTATGCATGTGTGATCCATCGCGACCATGTGGTAAGGAAGACGAGTTGGTGGTGGAACGCGCGCGCGGCTTGACGGTGCCGGTTATCGTCGCGTTAAATAAGTCTGATATAACGAAAGATTCTCAGAAAACGGCTACAGAGATGTTCTATCGTGAACGGTTGCCGGAGAAAACGGTCGTGTTCGAAATAAGTGCACTCGACGGGAAAAATGTCACACAGGTGCTGGATCAAATACGCAAATCCCTGCCGGAAGGCCCGTTCTTCTACCCCCCCGACCAAATCACCGACGCGTATATGCGGGAGATCGGAGCTGAAGTAATCCGAGAAGCCGCAATGAAATATCTCTTCCATGAATTACCGCACGCCATCGCGATAGAAGTCGCTGAATGGAAAGAAACGCCCGACAAACTAAAGATTTTTGCCACGGTATATGTTGAAAGCGAGTCCCAGAAACCCATTATTCTGGGAACTAAAGGAGAAACGCTGAACAAAATACGACGCGACTCGGTAACGAAACTAAAACAGTATTTCGACCAACGGATTCAACTGAAATTATTCGTAAAAGTCGCTTCCGATTGGCGGAACCGCAAGGGATTCTTAAAGGATATCGGGCTAAGCTAGTCTGGCATAACGCTAGTTCTTACCCAGATATGGTCGCGCCACTATCCGATTTCTGAGCCAGGACGCGATAAGCAAGTACGAGTGTCTTGCATTTTCGAATATATCAATTATTTTACGCGGCTTTTACTTGATCCTGAGTCGTTAACGACGGATCTGCATCCAGGAGCGATTTAGGCTTTCACGAATCACGTAAAGTTTCAAGATTGCCGCTATCTATACTGCGAGCAGTACAATTTTCGAATAGCTTCGAATTTGTCAGCCAAGATCTATGTTGAGTCTAGCGAAATCCGCCGCCGCGGAAACAATATTTTAAAACCGGCATAGTCACGCGGACGACGCCTGGTCGAAAACTCCATGATGTTCGGTATAACATTGGATAGTGCATGTTAAGAATCCGACAGAACAAATCCAAAATCGCAAATCTAAAATCTAAAATTTCTTAAGTCCCAAGGGAGCCCTCCGATGTCTCTGCATAAAAGTCTGAAAGGAAGCACTAAAATCCAGGTCCGACGAAACGTGATGAAACGATTCGAGAGAATCGATCATATGATCAAGGAAGGTAAATGGAAAGAAGGTGACCGAGTTCTCGGCCTTCCGAAAACTCGAGTCCTGGAATAAACTGTACCAAGTGCGTCGTTCCATAAAAACCGAGTCGTGGCGGTCCGGCTTACGCGTACCGCATAGGCGCCCCCGAGTCGACGGGCCCACGCTCATACGGGAAGGACACCGATTATGGATGAGGAGAAAAACAGATCGACTATTCTATTAGGAGTCGGTGGCGGCGTGGCCGCATTCAAAGCAGTCCAGCTGACGAGTTCCCTAAATCAAGCGGGATTCGCAATACACGTTGCAATGTCGCCTGCCGCACAGAAGTTCGTGACCCCCCTGTCTTTTGAAGCCGTCTCTAACCGGCCCGTTCTCACTGTTGTTTTCCCGTCCAACCCGGATGATAATCCAGAATCTGTTTATCCGCACCTCTATCCCGCTACCCGAGCCGATATTTTTATTCTCGCGCCAGCGACGGCCGATCTGATCGGGAAAATCGCGCATGGATTAGGAAATGAAATTGTGAGTGCGTCTGCACTCTCCCTCCCCAGCCGCTGTCAACGATTCTTTTGTCCCGCCATGAACGTCGAAATGTGGCATCAGCCGACAGTACAGAAAAATGTAGCGACCCTGGAATCCCTGGGCTGGAAGCGTATTGGCCCGGACGAAGGACATCTCGCATGCGGCGTTGTCGGGGAGGGACGAATGACGGAACCGGAGCGGATTTTCGAGATCGTACTTCACTCTCAAACCGCGACAGGCCGATTGGACAAGAAACGTATACTTATACTCTCAGGCCCTACTATTGAGCCTATCGACCCCGTTCGATTTATAAGCAATCATAGCAGTGGCAAGATGGGAAAGGCTCTGGCGCAGGGCGCTGTGGCTGCCGGTGCGCACGTTGAATTCATCACCGGCCCCGTTCCCGACGAGAACCTCCCGTGTCACGATGATATCACCATTTCCCATGTCACTACAGCCGACAGCATGCTCGCGGCTGCGCAGAAGAAATATGCCAAGGCCGATGTAATTATTTTCGTAGCGGCGGTGGCTGATTATCGACCGAGTGAGACCAACGACACGAAAACTGCGAAGCCGACAGAGCTGTTCACGCTAACCTTAACTAAAACGCCTGACATCGCTGCTATTTTGAACTCGAGTAAGCGAAAAAATCAGATCTCAATTGGATTTGCACTTGAGACGGATGGCGAGGCAAGGGCGAAAGCGCGTAAAAAGTTGGTGGCAAAGAATTTAGACGCCATAATCCTTAACGGGACGGATTCATTCGGTGCAAACACGGGCGAATTTACCTGGATTAATGGAAGCTGCGACGAGACTGAAACTCACTGGGGAAAACTCGAGAAAGTGAAGTGTGCTCAGAACGTCATACAGCTAGTTTCGAAGTTGCTTGAAGAAACCGAGTGAGTAACTCCCCCAATAGGATAGGAACGCGGGGAAAACGCGGTTTTCGGTAAGCGTTAATGACTGCCAGCGTGACACTAGCCCCAAATCCAGCGAACTTTTCGTTAGATTTTCTTCGTAATCGTACTCGTAATCATAATCGTAATCCCTTTCAAAATCTCACCTCGAAAAAGCAGAAATATTACGATTACGAGTAAGATTTCGAATCGGAATGTTCGCTTATTTTAGGACTAGCGATCGAAAATATTACCGACGACGCCCCCGGAGATAATCTCGTATTTCGCGTGCCGAAAAGTCGCGTTTGCCGAAGTCCGTGAAATTCGCGCGCCAAAGTGGAAATTCCGTGTACGGGCGGTCGTCGGATAGTTCCGGAACGGTCCGAACCATTGATTTCAGATCCTCCGGCCCCAGAAGGTACAAATCCTTGACGAACGCCGGGTTCGTGTAAGTCTTGGTCCACTCGCCCATTTCGGGTATATTGCTTATCTTGGTCGCCAACGCCCGAATTTCCTCAGATGACCGACCGAAACTACGCTGACCACCAGTTAAGAACAGCCCAGGGTACTCGATCCCCCCCCACAACGACGCCCCCGGAAAAACGTTAGTGAACGTTTTAATAATCATCGCAATCTCACTGAATTTATCCGGTGGTATCCAGGTACACATCACACCGTTCTCGGATAATCGCGATTTGCATAATTCCAGAAACTCACGGGTATACAGATTAACCGTTCCAGCGCTATACAGAGGCGGAGACGGATCGATTGTAATGACATCGTAGGATTTTTTATTAACCAGTAAGAAGTTTCGGCCATCGCCGACATGAAAGTTCACATTCGGCATCGCGCGAATACGATCGGCATCGCTGTGAAAGTGCGTGAAACATTCGAAAACTTCGGGAATGATATCAACGACATCTATATTGAGATCCGCGTAGCCACTCGCCGAGCGTAGCGTGGTGCCCATCCCGAAGCAGATGATCAGAAGATTCTCCGGGTCATCCGCCAATAGCAACGGAAGATGTGTCAAGAGCTTGGTTTCATTCACGAAGACCGCTACCCCAATACCGTTTATCAGCAGCGTTTTCTCGACGCTCGCGCCCGGCTTCCCGGCGGCGATCGTAACAGCGTCAACGCCCTCGTGATAACTGAACAACGTCGCTGTTTCTCCAAAATCTCGCGCAAGTCTCCGTTCAATCACGGTTAGGTAGGGATCTTTGACAATCCATATCAGGCCGAGCGCAAGCGTCAAAACGACGCGTCCGGCATAGACAATCCGGCCTTGCTCCGCGCGCGGCGCGATGGCCATTAACACGCAACCGGTAACCATATTTATAACGGCGATAAACACCAAAGATCGGGCAAGCCCAAACGTCGGCAACAAAATGAAGCCCGCGGTTATGGATCCGATGATGGTGCCGGCGGTATTCGCGAAATAAGCGCCTCCGGTAAGGCTACCCGGTTTACTGCTGTCGGAGGCACAGCATCGGACCGCGATCGGAAACTGCCACCCGAAAAATAGCGCGATCGGCATGACTACCGCAACGCAGGCGCCGCACCTCAAGATCCAATCGGCATTAGTCCGATCGCCTAAGTCGAACCACGGGAATATGATAATCCCGATAATGATCCAGAACCCAATCAACATCTCAAGCAATGCGAATATTGCAACAGAATTTGTAAATGACGCTCGGAAGCGACTCGATAACCCGCTACCAACCGCAATTCCCAATAACATCGTGCCGAGCATAAATGAGAATGAGTAAATACTGGTTTCAAGATAGAGTATCAACAGCCGGATCCACAGGATCTCGATCGCGAGGGCCGTAAACCCACTAATGAATATCGCAACCGTCGATACGCGCCGAATTAAAGTCGAATGCGGTGCCGGCATTTTCGAATCAACTGTGATCGGAGTGACGGCCCCGGATTCACCTGAACGATTTATTTTCAGTAGGGGAATGACGATTATCGCGGCCAGAATATTGAAGGAAGCGGCGACGATCAATGATATCGTTTCGCCGAACTGCCCGATGAGGACGAATCCGGCACTTAAAACGCCAACCACAGCTCCGAGCGTATTTACAGTGTAAAGACGCCCAAGACCCTTCTGAAACCGAATATCTGTGCGGGTAAGGTAAGCAACGACGACCGGCAATGAAGCCCCCATCAGTACCGTTGGAGGCAGCAAACAGATCATGGCGTACGCGACCCGCGCGAACAAAAGTAAATGCGTCTGGCCCTGTAATCCGGGATAGATCTGAATGTAGAGTCTTCCTACGCCGGATATCATTGCAGTCGAGGCGAGAAACGCCGTTATAGCGATCAGGACCTCCAGAACAATATAAAAAAGCAGTAATCGTCGGTATCGGTCTATCCGGCGTCCGCAAACAAGGCTCCCGATCGCCAGGCCGGTCATGAATACGCAAAGAACCGTTGAGGTGGCGTACACGGTTGAGCCGAGGTAACGGGTCAACATTCGTACCCAGATCGTTTGATAAATCAATCCGCTTATTCCGGAGAAAAAGAACGCGGCATAGACAAAATAACGGCTATTGATATTACGAAACATTGAAGCTCCTTCTCAAAACTGCACGCAGTCAATTTTTCAACCTCTATAGGCGCCCGGGTGAATGCCCTCCGAAAATCCGTTGGGAATCATACATTTCAACGTAGCGCATTGCAAGGGTTCCCCTTGAGGACGGACATCCGGACGGACCTATACGAGCAAATAATCAGATCGATGGCCAGGTTTTGAATGAGGAAAGTAGAAACAGAGGAAAGAGCTATCGAAATAGTCTTTACTCCAACCCTAATCGCTTGTCCAGCCATAGCCTTTTGCGACGGCGGATACTCTTTCTCTTCATCATTATCGGTTTTAAAAACGGATGAAAGTACGTCCCGAAGTCCGTGCTAATCAGTTACCTTGAATACACGCTCAATGTGCCGTACGCTGCAATGTGATCGAAGTCACGGTCGTTGTGTAGAAGTTCCACTCCGCTTTCAATCGCTGTCGCAGCAATAATACAATCAATTTTACCTCTTAAATCGAGAATCTTCTTCTGCCTTTTATGCCTTATCAATTCTCGCAAGGCATGGTCAACAAGTGCACGTCGCGTTTTAAGCCCCGTCTCAGAAAGCCCGGATTCTATCAGTCCATCGTCTATAACTATATTTGTTCTTGCCATGACATAACCTCCTTTATGTACACATGATAATCAAAAACAGGTGTATTCCAAGGGGCCAATTTCAAATAACCGAAAACCCTAAATATGGGCCGGTCAGCAAAAATCTGTAGGGTGTTGATAAATAAGGGGTTATTGGTTAGTGTCTAATGCTAACTAATATCCGTTAGTTGGCATTTTCTGGCACTCGCGAAGAATTCGCAAATAATGAGGACCTCGACTGATCTATGACGCTGCAACAAGACAAGCTCCTGTTCACTCCCGGCCCTCTCACAACCAGCGTTGCAGTCAAAGAGGCGATGTTGCGCGACGTGGGATCGCGGGACGCTGAGTTCGTTAAGGTAGTGCGCGAAATTAGGCAACACCTGCTGGGCGTTGCTGGCGTCAGCCAGGCAGACGGCTACGAGGCGATTCTGATCCCGGGTAGCGGCACGTTCGGGATTGAAGCGGTGGTTTCGTCGGTGATTCCGCGTGATGGTAAGCTACTGATCGTCATCAATGGCGCGTACGGCAAACGCATCTGCGATATTGCCAAGCGACATGCGATCGAAACAGTCGTTATCGAAGGGACCGAGAATACACCGCTGGATCCGCAGCAGGTGCGTTTGAGCCTGATTGAGGACAGCAAGATCACGCACGTCGCCATGGTACACTGTGAAACGTCGTCCGGTATTCTCAATCCGGTGCAGGAGATTGGAGACGTAGTTAAGGAGTTGCAGCGGACGTTCATCGTAGATGCGATGAGCAGCTTCGGCGGCATTCCGCTAAACGTGGCCGAGGCCGGAATAGACTTCCTCATTTCGTCAGCCAATAAGTGTATCGAAGGTGTGCCAGGCTTCTCGTTAGTTATCGCCGATCGTGCGCAGCTGCTGGCCAGTCGCGGTGCATCGCGCACGGTCAGCCTCGATTTGCTGGCACAGTGGAAGGGGCTCGAAGAAACCGGACAATTTCGTTTCACCCCGCCGACACAGGTGCTTCTTGCGTTCCGCCAGGCTCTGTGCGAGTTGGACGATGAAGGCGGCACGGAGGGCCGTGCAAAGCGATACGCGGCCAATCATGCGGCGCTGCTATCCGGAATGCGTCGGATGGGCTTTCGCGAATACGTTCCTGCCGAATTACAAAGCCACATCATTACGACTTTTCTGTTTCCCGAAGACCCGCACTTTGAGTTCAATGAATTCTATCAGCGGCTGTCGACCAAAGGTATGGTAATTTATCCCGGCAAGCTGACCGAGGTGGATTGCTTTCGGATCGGCAACATCGGCAGATTATTTAAGAGCGACATCGAGGCACTGTTAATCGCAATTAGAGCGACCCTATTGGAGATGGAGATGGCAATTCCCGACCAACTTCCCGCAAGTGAAGCCGACGCATCGCACGCGGTGGAATTTGAGGATTATAACACGACGTCCGGCAGCTATGATCAAACGCGAGTCCCGGTCGGATTGCCGATCATCCTCGATTACCTGGCCTCGACGCCGACTGCCCTGAGCGAGCAGACGGTCCTGGACGCCGGCTGTGGGACGGGCAGTTGCCTGGCCGAGCTTCGCGGTCGGGTTGGCACGTTGCATGGCCGGGAGTTGAACACAGGCATGCAGCAGGTCGCCAAAGACCGATTCGCTGGCGACCCGAGTGTGCAGATCGAACAGGGTAGCATCACCGAATTGCCGTTTGCTGATGAAACATTCGATGGAGTAATTTGCAACCAGGTTCTCCACCATCTCGATCGCGGCGAGGGCGAAGATGCCAACGCCACTGAATTCCCCAATGTCAGGAGTTTTTTTCGCGAGGCTTTTCGTGTGTTGCGTCCGCACGGTGTCCTTGTGATTAACACCAGCAGTCATCAACAGCATCGTGAAGGATTCTGGTGGGCAGCTTTGATACCTGCAGCCATTGATAGAATGCTGCAACGTTTTCCGTCGGTTGATCGGCTGGAGAGCATCTTTCGACAGACCGGCTTTGAAGGCCTCGAAGTCGTGGTGCCCGCCGCCGAAGCGTTGCAGGGAAAGCAGTATCTAGACCCGGCGGGACCGCTCAGCGCGGCCTGGCGTGCCGGAGATTCCACCTGGTCTCTGACCACCGAGGAGGAGCTTTCGCTCGCACTGGACAACGTCAGATCCAGGCTCAAAGACGGCAGCATGGCCGCTTTCCTGGAAGAACGCGAACGCCGCCGCGCAAAAATTGGACAGACGACTTTTCTAGCGGCTCGCAAACCATGAATAACTAGACCCTATTCGAAAGGTATCGTGGTTCGCACGCCTGCCTATCTTCGAACAGGGTCTAACTAATAATGCCGAAGGAGATTGAATGAAAACAGTCTATATTGCAATGAGCGCTGATCTCGTCACGCCGAGTCACGTGAACATCATCAAGGAGGCCCGGACGCTGGGCGACGTGGTCATCGGCCTTCTCACCGACAGCGCCGTCGCCAGCTACCAGCGGCTGCCATACATGCCTTACGAGCAGCGCAAGGTTGTCATGGAGAACATCGTCGGCGTCAAAGAAGTGGTGCCGCAGGAGACTTTGGACTACGTGCCGAACCTATTGAAGATCAAGCCCGACATTGTCCTCCACCGCGACGACTGGAACACCGGCGTGATGCGGGAGACTCGCCAGCGCGTCATCGATACGCTCAAGTCATGGGGCGGGGAACTCGTCGAACCGCTCCATATGCCCGGCATCACGGCTGTGGAACTCCACCGGGCCGCTCTGGAAGTCGGCACCACACCGCAGATGCGCCTCGGTATGTTGAGGCGGCTGGTGGAGGCCAAACCGCTGATTCGCATCATCGAAGCACACAGCGGTCTGACCGGGTTGATCGCCGAGACGGTTTGCGTCGAAAGCGACACCGAAGTCCGCGAGTTCGACGGCATTTGGATGAGCAGCCTGACCGACTCGGCCATCAAGGCCAAACCAGACATTGAGTACGTAGAGCGCATGAGTACCCTCAACGATGTTATCGAGACCACGACTAAGCCCATTATTTTTGACGGCGATACCGGCGGGGTCGCCGAGCATTTTGTATTCATGGTCCGCACACTGGAGCGTCTTGGCATCTCCGCCGTAATCATCGAAGATAAGAAAGGGCTGAAGAGAAACTCGCTGTTCGGTACTGACGCTGGCCAGGTACAGGATGACATCGAGGACTTCGCCGCCAAGATATCCTCCGGCAAGCATGCGCAGGTGACTGACGACTTCATGATTATCGCCCGTATAGAGAGCCTCATTCTCAAGGCTGGTATGAACGATGCGCTGGCCCGCGCTCGGGCCTACATCGATGCCGGTGCGGACGGCATCATGATACACAGCAAGGAGTCGACGTTCGACGAGGTGCTGACCTTCTGCAAGGAATACGAAAAGTTCGAGATTCGCGTGCCGTTGGTGGTGGTACCGTCGACCTATTCGCACACGACCGAGGAGGAACTGTCTAACGCGGGCGTTCGTATCGTTATCTACGCCAACCAATTCCTGCGTAGCGCGTACCCGGCCATGGTCCAGGTCGCCGAGAGTATTCTTCGCCATGGACGAGCGGCCGAGGCGGACGAGCTCTGCATGTCCATCAAGGACATCATCCGCCTGATTCCGGAAAGGTAAGCTAAGCATGATTCGCAATGAGGATTTTTTCGATTGGCTGGTGACGCGCGGCGTGGATTTCTACGCTGGCGTGCCGGATTCGCTACTCAAATCGGTTTGTTTCTACATGTCCGACCATGCTGGCGACAAACACGTCGTGGCGGCGAATGAAGGCGGTGCGGTGGCCCTGGCGTGCGGCTACCATCTGGCCACTGGGAAAATACCGCTTGTCTACTTGCAAAACTCAGGTCAGGGCAACACGATCAACC
Source organism: Verrucomicrobiota bacterium (assembly GCA_021772635.1). Classification (GTDB taxonomy): domain Bacteria; phylum Verrucomicrobiota; class Lentisphaeria; order JABSQK01; family JAJFLO01; genus JAJFLP01. Next base: position 28,116 of record JAJFLP010000049.1, read on the forward strand.
CGCTACTTTCGCTTGCCGACGGCGGCGTCTACAGCATACCGCTGCTGCTGTTGATTGGCTGGCGAGGCGAGCCCGGCACGAAAGACGAGCCGCAGCACGTAAAGCAGGGCAAGGTCACTGTCAGCTTGCTGGAAGCCATGGACATTCCCTATCGCGTCCTGGCGTCGGAGCCCGGAGCGGCCCGGAATTGCTTGGATGAGTTGGTGGCGATTGCGGCGGCTGAGAGCCGACCGGTCGCTTTGCTGGTCCGCAATAATACGTTTGAACCTTACCAACCGACAGGTCAGGCCGCGACCGACTTCGAGATGACTCGCGAGCAGGCCATCGAGGCCGTCGTTACGGCCCTGGGCGAGACCGATGCGATCGTTTCCACGACAGGAAAAATATCACGTGAGCTTTACGAATGCCGCGATCGCGCCGGTCACGGGCACCAACGGGAGTTCCTGACGGTCGGCTCGATGGGGCACGCCTCGCAAATCGCCATGGGCATCGCCTTGGCCAAGCCGGATCGACAGGTATTCTGCTTGGATGGCGACGGTGCCATGCTGATGCACATGGGCGGCGCTGCGATTGTCGGCGCGGCCGGCGTGGCAAACTTCAAGCATGTTATCTTCAACAACGGCGTACACGATTCCGTTGGCGGTATGGCTACCGCGGGCCTGCGGGTCTCATTCACCGAAATCGTCAAGGCGTGCGGCTACACTGAAGCCTGGCGCGTCGAGCGTCGTGAAAATCTGGCCGAAACCGTAGGCCAGCTTCGGTCTGCGCAAGGACCGGCCATGCTGGAAGTTATGGTTCAGAAAGGCGCACGAACCAACCTGGGCCGACCGAAAACCTCACCGATCGAAAACAAGATGGCCTTCATCGAGTTCCTGTCCCAGTGACACTGTGATCGTTAGGTACGTACTCAACGACCCGCTTGAATCATATTCCGAGTCAGACTCAGACTAGTCTAACCTACAAAACGGAGAGATTCGCCGGCGCGGTCAGATTTGTGATTGGTAGCAAATCAGAGTTCTTCTACTTCCCGTACTATTTACATAAAAATGGCCGTTTTAGAACGGTCTTTTACTGCTAATAAATCGATCTAATCGTATTTTGGAGAGCCATTACTCTAAGCATGCAACGCACCAAAAGAGAACCATTCTCTTAGCAGTATTTTTTGTGCGAAAAATAGGAGCTTGTAGATTATGGATTGGCGGGAGAGGGACACCGGCTGGCTCAGCGTTGATTCCGACGCTTGCGCATGTAAATCGTTCCGAGTATACCTGAGATGATTAAGGCAAATGAACTGGGCTCGGGTACAACTTGCGCCTGTGTCTGGAGGGAAAAATTGTCGAGGTCCGTCAGTTCAATCGCGAAATTGTTGGCCTCCAAGTTTAAAGTGATCTCCGTCACGTCCGATAATATTGATGAGAACTGCGCCTCTGACACGCCCCAACCGGTAGCATTAATCGTTACCGAAAACGTCTGCCACTCAGACGTAACTGCAGCGAAAGGGATTGCGTCATTTGTCATCGTAACCCCATTTCCCGTGATGTCGATAATCCCAACAAAATCCAAAGGTGATGTCGTCGGCGATGCCTTAATATCGAAAGCAATCGTACCCCCTGCGAAAACACCAAGATCTCCTAGAAATTTCGTTGGTACAACCGCCTCAAGAAAAGTCGCCGCGCCAGCTACCGTATCTTGAAATCGCAAAAATCCACCAGGATTCCCACCAGAATTAGAATAGGTCAGCAGACCACCGCCCACGCCCCACCCCTCATCCCCAGAGTCGAAATCGCTAATTATGCCTCCGTTTGCGGTGATAATCCCCGATAAGATTATAAGTAAACTGCATAGAATAATTTGTTTCAACTCAACGCCCCCCTTAGTTGTCTCTTGCTGATATCGTGAGAATAAATAGGAAAGCGTAAGGGTAAATATGAAACCCCGTTGCGGCAAGGCACAAAATCGAAAAACTGCGGAAAAACTGCAATCCTAAAAATCTCTAGAAATTTCTCAGAACCGAATCAACTGGAGGGTAAGCGAAAAGCTCGGAAATTCTCCCGAATAATTTCAGGAGTATTTATGTGCGGAGAGAGAAATCGGGGGTTCTACCACCCCGTCAAAAATCGATTGGTTACAAATTGGTTACACTTCCTGCATCCAAGACAGGCTTTATCGGGTTTTATCAAACCTTACAATAAAGTGCAGTCCCAGGTAGAAATAATGGTACGCCCGACAGGATTTGAACCTGTGACCTTCTGCTCCGGAGGCAGACGCTCTATCCAGCTGAGCTACGGGCGCAATATATACTGCAAGCAGTACAATTTTCGGATGACTTCAAACCAAGTACGTAAGATCTATGTTGGGCCTAGCGAAATCCGCCGCGTTGGAAACGATTTTTTGAACAGCCGTCGCTCCGCATGAACGCGAATCCGCTCGTGCGGACCCAGGCAACGCCTGTCGTAGCCACTGTGGACGTAGACAGGTGGCTTCCGCCTTCGCCTTGCGGCTAGTGCCTCCGCTGAAGCTACGGCGCTCTCGCGAAAGCGGATGGCGAGACATGATGGCCGGTTAAAAACTCGAAGGCGTTCGGTATAATTCGGAAGTGTAAACGTCAAAGAGAGGCAGGCGGAACCCTCTCCGGAACACGAAAGAATTATGGCCTCAGACAATACTCCAAGATTTGAACGGTTCAATCACTCTGAACACAGTCCCAACTCACTCTTATAGTTCAACCGCTTCTCAAGAGTTGTTCTGCTCATACCAAACACGCGCTGAACTTCTGATTTATTCCCCCCGCAATGATTCAGAGCAGATCTAGCGAACAAATAATCTATTTTCCGCTCTATGATTTTGGGATTTGCTTCTTTCTCGATTTCACTCTTGATAAGTAACTGGATCTTCGTATTCAAGTTTTCTACATTCGACTGATTGTTACTGGAGGTCCTTGACTCTCGCTGCAGCAGCAAGTTGAATATTTCGAGGTCGAGGATTAGCTCGTCAGCGCAAACCATCGCACTCTGCACGGCATGATAAAGCTCCCGAACATTGCCCGGCCAATAGTAGTTCTCCAAAAACTCCATCGCCTCATCGGTAACGGTAGCCGGTGATGAATGTAATTTTTCCTGTATTATGCGAACAAAGTGATGAACCAAAAGAGGAACGTCCTGCTTTCGATCGCGAAGGGGTAGTAACTCGATTTGACATCCTTTAATTCGGTAGAACAAATCCTCCCGGAACGTTTTCTCGTCGATCGCAGCCTCAAGGTTTCGGTTTGTTGCTGCGATGATACGCACGTCTACCGTGAGTGTCATCTCACCGCCAACTCTTTCAAATTGACCGTTTTCCAATACTCGCAGGAGTTTCGCTTGCGTATCAAGCGGCATGTCTCCGATTTCATCGAGAAACAAGGTTCCGCCGTTCGCGCGCTCGAAATAGCCTATCCGCTGCTTGAATGCACTCGTGAAGGCTCCCTTTTCGTGACCGAACAATTCACTATTCGCAAGCTCGGGCGTTATTCCGGCACAATTTAACGTCACGAAATCCTTTTTATGCCGTGGACTTTGGGCATGTAAAACTTTAGCCAACAACCCTTTTCCTGTCCCTGTTTCACCCCGAATCAGGACCGAAATCAAGTCGGCAGGCGCGATTTTCCTGACGCTCTTGATAGCAGCCTTGATGCTATCGCTTTCACCGATAATCTCTGTAATAACAGCTTCTGAACCAGCGACAGTCTTCTCGTCGTTTCCGTAAAACAAGGCATCAGAGGTTACGATACTGTTGGGCGATACACCTTCCTTCGAACTATCAACGATCTTGAATTCGAACTCAAGATGGCCGAATCGTACTTGGTCACCGTCGCTCAGTCTATGAGTTTCGCCCGCTTTAAGTCGACTATACGAATTGAGAGTGCCTTTCTTCTTTCGCCATGTGCCGTGCTTGCTCTTGTTGTCACACAAACAAAACTCAGAGTCGATCTTTTCGATTACCGCGTGTTGGCGGGAAATATCGATATCGCCGGAGATTATTACATAACAATCGGTACTCCGACCGATCACGTTCTTCCCGTCACGGAGCACATGTTTCTCCGTGGACTTAATCTTCTGTAAGATTCCGGTATCCATTTCTCGTCAATTAGAAACTTATTTTAGGATTACGAATACGAATTTTGTCGTATTTGATACCGCCGTCGGGTTTTGTAAATAACAACTTATACGATTGGATTCTCATCAAATCAGTTTCCTGGAAGGTTCTTGAAGTGCGCTCCGGCTTAGCCCCGACCATCTCAGAGACTGGAAACGTGAATTTCTGCCAGGCTTGCGTTACAGGTTTTGCTTTCCTGCGATCCAACTCAAGGTTCGCATCGTCGAGGGTTGAAACACCGGCATACACGCGTGTTTGACTACCGCGTTCGCTTCTGATTTCAATGTTAATGGCAGAATTTGGCCCGATATCAGCAACAGATTCAGTTGTAAACATAACACCGATTCCCCACGTCGATGCGGGCCAGCCCACATCCAACTCGATCTCGTTCCTAACATAGTCCGTATTGGAATCCAAAAGACCGTTCCCAAACATCTTCCAATTTCCGGCAAGGTCCATTTCTATTCGACGGTTGACTGCGGACTTCGACTGTATGGCGTCTTCATGCGGAGCCGGCGTTGCGTCAATCGATCCCACCGTTTCCCGATCGATCGTGGGGGGAATATCGGATCGCCGCGGCCCGTTGGAAACCTCGTTGGTCGAGATCGTTTTTTCGCTATCTGGATCCAGGACTGTTGTCTCTTCTCCAACGAATTTCTGCTGCGAAGTATTATTCGCTTGTGTAACACCGTGCACCGTACGCTGCGCATTGCGCTCACGAAGACCTTTAATTCCGCAGAAAACTCCGATAAGCAGGAGCGTTAGAAAAACCGATACCGCTGCAAAAGAGAAACCATTAAGCAAAGATCTGTCGTCGGCAGTAGCCCCGATTCGAATTAATATCACGGAGACATCGTCGGCCGCACCTCGCCTCCGCGTTGTGTCCAGTAACCTTTTTACTGAGCTTTCGATCCCGGTCGCGGTCGTTTCGCGCAGGACACTCGCGATCTCGTCATCTTTCACGTGCTTGATTAACCCGTCGGAGCATAGTAGGTAGACGTCGCCACTGCGAACACGCAGCCAGGACTTTTTTAAGACCAGATCCTTCCGAATTCCGATCGCATTAGTAATTCGGCCTCGAATGATTTGGGGAAGCGTGTCACTATCGCCGTATCCCATTTGTGCAGCAACACTGTGGTCTTTGGTTAGGCGTTTTAGTGATTTATTGCGAAATCTGTATAGACGACTATCGCCAGCGTGCATGACCTGCGTGACTCCGCGCGCAGGCTCCATGGTTAGGACGACTACCGTTGCGCCCATTCCTTTCACATCATTGTCGTAGATTCGAGTATTAGCTTCACATATTGCCTCCACGACCGAATCTCTGAAATTCTCATAGTCCTTATCGCATGCCACCCCTTTACATCGGTCACTAATTGAATCGACGATTTGCTCACTTGCCTGTCGTCCGCCGGGCGCGCCGCCAATACCGTCAGCCACGCAGAAGACACCCAACTTTTCGTCGTTCCAGCTGACGATCGAGTCTTCATTTTCGTCCTTGTGCGCCGCCGTTTCGGTCTCCGCAACGCTCTCAACAATTATATAGCGTTTGGAAAAGCCTGCTCGTACTATGTCTTTCAGTTTCTTCATGAGAATGTGACATTTCGCCGATGGATCTGGTGAGATGCCTAGTTTGACCCCGTTCGTGTCAATGCAATCTGAATTCAATAGCGATTTCGAAAGCGAGTACAGACAATGTAGTCCGCCCTCCAATGGCAAACCGAATCTAGCGTAAACGCTGCAGCAGGAAGTTCCAGCGTTGAACTTATAAGCAATTAAGAGTATAAAAAAGAACACGCTGAAGCGTGAACTCCAACGGGCGTAAACTCCATACTAAGCGATACCTCGATGTCAGTTAGGATAGCCTACGGTACTACGTTTGTCGTCTCCACACGCGATTGTTCGCGTTTCCGCTCGTCCGGAACTGCCGCGGTAAACTCGAGAAACCCGAATGTGGCGGGATTCCCCCACGCATATTCACGGGATGTAGAGATGACGCTATCGGCCGAACCTTCAGCATCATCGCTGTCATTAATCACCGCGCAGAAGCCGATTTGATAACCTTCATAGAAGGCGCGTGTCGTTGTTCGGTTCGGTTCGATTTCGAACCTTTTATTCTCGCTTGAATACCGAATTCTGGTTTCACTTAAATTAATAGTTTCTTCATTATATAGAGTGCCAATAGGGATTGCGACCTCGATCGTGTATCCACTCGCGTTTTTTCCCGAGGCCGTTTTGATTTGACGATAGTCGCCACGCGTTAACGGCGGGACTTTAATCGTGGTGGTCGCGCCGCCGGTTGACAGATCTCCAGGGTTGAAAATTAGATGGAAATCATCTGCCGATATGACTGATTCGGTAAAATCTTCGCCCAACTGCAAATCCAACCAGACCTCAACGGAATCTCCACCTGACGGGTTTTCGGTCGTGCCACTTCGCGTCACAACATCGTCAATTATTTCGAATCCGAGGAAAAGTGTTTCACGAGTCCATTGACTGTATAGTTTAAGGTCGAAGTCACTCTTTCCTGCCGCATTTTGGTGCCCCTCCAACACAGTGTATGGCACAGGTAGATCGTCCGGCCTGCGGTTGGTCCAATCGGCAAGGTCGCCGTCCACTATGATCTCACCGTTACTGCGTACGGAACGGAGGCGGTTTATCTCGTGATCGGCCTTTACATGACGCAATGACAATTGCGGAGCGTTCCGTTCTTTCGCCATCCGACCATAGGACGTAAATGAATCAATCGCGAGACCTCCGAACCCCGATGCGTGCGAGTAGATTCGTATTACCTTCTCCAATTCACTCTCCATCCCACTCCAGCCGTCTTCGTAGAACGTGTGATGCCCAGCCGGTTCGTCTGTAGCTGCGGTCTTGCCCGTTCTACATATTATCCATAGTTTTTTCCCGTAATTTCCTATTGCGTTCACGTAACCCTCTGAAACCCCTTTAATCGCAGCTGCGGTATCGAAGCAATCAGTCAACATCGCGTAGTCGGTTAACTGCGTGGCCTGCCGGAAGAACTCCAGATCGCCTCCGAGGGCGGCTTCAAACGTGCAACCTAGGTTAATTTTTTCTCCTGGTCGGGATTCAATGATATTTTTACATCGACGTAACAGCGCGAGAAAATCGTTTCTGGCAACCGCCCCATCAGTAGTACCTTCTTCGATAGCCGAAAGGTCCGGATTAATGAGAAAACCGTCGAAACTCGCGCCTGCCGAAGTGGCGCGATTAAAAGCCATGAATTTATCTATCGACTCCGTTAGATCCTGATCACCGTTTCGTAACGACCAATAGTGGTTACTGAACAGTACGTTAACCGATATGTTTCTGTCGGCACAATTGGCTAGGAACCTGTTTAACATATCCCGATAACGCGAACCGGGATCAAGGTATTGACTGGCATCGTCGATATTGACATATAACGTTTCGACAGATGTTCGATCACAGAGACTGAATAAACTATCCCCGACGAATCGGTTTAAAATCGGGTTCTGCGCTGTTACGAAGAGAGCCCGAGGGTGTTCTGGAACTCGGCGAGCCTCCGGGAGCGTTGCCCTGATTGGGAGAAGTTCCCGCTTGACTTTCATTTCGTCGACAAAAACTGTCCCGTTTCCAATATCGTCGAACGAGAAGTGGATAAATGAGACACCCGACATATCCAGTTTATTCGTAAACGGCTCGAGCGGGACTACGGCTTCCCTCCATTCGTTAGTCAGGCCACCAGGGCAAAAAAGCGCAATCGGACCAGCGTTCGCGGTTCTTTGGTTGCCATGATCCTCGCTTCCGCTACCGATAGCGATATTAAACTTTTCGTTTCCGCGATCGCCTTTGACCCAGAACGATAAAAAATCGTAATTCCGGAGATCTATGTCATCTAGATCTAATCGCCATTCGCACTGGCTACCGTTACTATTATAAGTTACCTCCACCGCCATACCGTGCTCGCCGAAGTATTGCTGATAGCTTCGCTTACTTACCGCATAGCTCGGCGGTAACGCGATCGCGCTAATTTCGGTTACGGAGGAAGCGCCCGGGGTATAGGATCTAGAATCAAAGTTATCAATCAATATTTCTGATCGTAAATTAATAATTCTCTCAAGTGTATTAACGACTGACCGGCTCAGCGTGCGCCGTGACTCCTCGGATAAACGCGCCTCAAGAATCTCGTCGCGCAGTTTCGATAATCCGGAAATCAGCGTCATTTTATCGTCGCCAACAAGGTCCGGCAAATCCTTATTATCATAAGTGGCTCGTATCATATTTAACCGGCGATCGCATATCCGCTCAATCAAGCTTCCATACCGGTCCGAATCACCGGCCAATGTGTTCTTATCCATAGACAAGATAAAATCCCATAACAGCTTCAGATCGCTATCCTCGACTTCATCGATGGAAGAATTTATTACAAGGTCATAGATTACGCTATCGATCATACGTATTGGGATATCGGACTTTTTGCCTCCGAAACTTTTTACCATTGTCTTGCGTGTGGAGAAAACCTCCTCAAGTTCGATTTCGCCATCATTGAGTCGATCGACGAAAGCCGTAAGCGCTTTTTCGAAACTCAACTTGCCTAATCTAACCAGATATCGGCGGTGCGTATCGTCGGGCATTTCAGTGTCAAGCAGTATCCTGGTCGTCTGGTAGCATTTACCGTAATCCTTTAACTTCCGCGAATAATCGCGGCCCGAACGTAAGCTTATGAGGTCCACCGATAGCGATTGCACCTGCGCCTGCACCAACGCGCTAGTATACACTCGGTATTGTTCCGGGCGATTAAATAATTCGTCGATAACGGATCCGCGTGGTTCACAGTTGCGATACCGGACGAAGTACTCGCGTATTTGCGGAACACTTGTCGCCTTGGCCCAATCGCCGTGTACTGCCTCAATAGTCTCGCGCCAAGGATCTGCAAGTACAAATACGTCGCGAGCAATTCTGCCTAAGTCCTTTCGCACGCCCGGCACAAGGAGGATCCCGGCAATCGATAGAGACGCTAAGAGCAGTAGAATCCGTCGAGGAAACGATAAATCGAAGTAAGAGAGCTGTGGAAATAACGAAGTAACTGTAGCGGGCGTACTAAATCGATTGGTTCGGCTTAGGGAGGAACTGTTCGCAGAGTATTTTTTTAGGACACTGACAATTTCGTCATGAAATACGTTTACGTCCTTGTACCGTTTAAGCGGGTTCGGGTTCAGCGATCGGATAAAAAGTTTCGCGACGATACCGTCGTAGCGCCGCGTGAACGGAGCCTGCCACCACGTTCCTCCTTTCTTCCTTATCCATCTGCTGCGCCGCACACAATGGCTCTCCCAATTTCTCTCCGGAAGCCGGCGGCGGTATGGAGAACGACTGAATAAGGACTCGAATAAGCACAATCCTAAACTGAAAATATCTGTTTGCGCATCTCCCCGGTCCGCAGACAACACTATTTCAGGCGCCATATACTCGGGGGTTCCGGGTATCGCTCCTGTCGTGCTCTCATCCCTGTTATTCTTTGCGATTCCCAGATCCAGGAGAACTGGCGTATTATCCTTCTTTATAAACAAATTATCCGGTTTTATATCGCGATGGATGAAACCGTTCTTGTGGCAGTGGTCGAGCGCAGACAAAAAACCGAGAAAATATGTCAGAATCTGTTCATCCGTAGGACGCGACGCCGTATTCTTATTCGAAATAATTGTTGCAAGTGTTTGACCCTGCAAATATTCCATCACAAGCTGCGGAGGTTTCTTGAGTTTCGCGCCGAGACTCAAATCGGACCCGATGTCAACGAATTTTACGATATTCTTGTGATTCAGTGATTTTAATATCTCGGGCTCCTCCTCGGCTCTTTCGCGCGAAGACTTCTTCTTGGACCTGGTAAAATCCAAAGTCACGAATGAGTTTCGGCGATGATACAACTCCTCTTTCAGACACTTTAATGCGAACAGTTTTCCGTCATACAGACGCCGTGCTTTGTAGACTTCAGCCTGTCCGCCAGAGCCGTGGAGATTTTCGAGACATTCGTAATTGTGGTTGATTCCGGTTATGACGTTTCCGAAATCTCTCTCACGACTGCGTGACTGAGTGAATTCCTCGAACCGTTCGATAATCTTGTCTAATGGAATCAGATCGTGGATCATACACAGGAGAATTCGGTTTAGCTCCGGTAACAGAAAAAGCAGGGAGTGTCCGTCGGCCTGAAGTGGTGCGATATAATCGTCTGTTTCTACGTCCCCTTCATATTCCGTGAACAGGTCTACATTCTTGTCGACCGCGCCGGTTTCGGAGAGACATTTAACGAAGGAGATAGCGACTGCGCGAATATCTTGGGCTTGTCGTTCGGTTAACGATGATCCTTGTCGCGACTCGAGAGACGGGTCGAGAAAATAAATAGCCGTGTGCTTGTCGTTGAGGCAGGAGATCGTATCCGGGCCTAAGTTTCCGTGAGACAATTTTAGCGCGTGCAACTGCCTGAGCCGGTGTAGCACCGCGCGGATAATCTCGAGACCGATGTGTACGTCGTCAATACCCAAACCGTGCGTTAGAAAATTGCGTGCGGGAGTACATGGCTTAGGATTAGCCGCCACGAACCATTTGCTATCGTCTGATTCGTTCGCTACGATTCCTTCAGGGATCTCAATGAATTCAGTTAACCCGTACGTTGCCGCCAACGGACACAGGGATTCGATGAAATCGACTGAGCCAGGGCTCGAAATTCTTATTAGAGTGACCGGTGGAGTTTTCTCGTCGTCATATCTGACCGCCAGAACGCGATCCTCGTGAACTTCGATCACCTTGTATCCGGGAAAACTGAAATTACCAAAAGCACTCCCCGACGGGGGATCTCCCGCAGTACGACTCTTGGAATCGTCAGTGACCGTGGACGCCGGTGAGTTCGCCTCTTCGTATGACATCGCCAAAATCTTAAGGTTTTCCAAGACTTCCGCGAAGGATTCGAATCGGTAGTAGCGGCCGAAAGAAAAATGTGACCTGATAAGGTTCTTGAGTTCGGCGTTTACTGTTCTGACGCTTTCAGAGCGGAGTTCGTCGTCCCTTGGCGACTTATTATTCCAAACTTTCGCGGTGTAGTACCGGATAACTTCCCGAAAACTGAAACGACGAGATCGACGCCAGGCCAGGCACTGCTTTATGAACTTTATCAATTGCGGATTGTCGGCGAAAACGGTGTTGGAAAAATCTATTTTCTCCTCGCTAAATGACTTCGCCCACAGCAAGATTTCGATCGGGCTCAGATCCGCTAATCCCCGTATGGGGCACTCTCCTGTAAGTGCTTCGTAAAGACAGACTCCGAAACTAAATATATCGGACTCCTCGTCTCCACGGTTCACGGCGGAGTAAAATAATTCCGGCGCTATATACCCGTAAGTGCCAGCAACGCCGCCGTCAGCGGTGGCGGTGCCGTTTTTCTCGGTCGCAATAGAAAAGTCGGTTAGCTTCAGCGTGCCGTCGCGGCATAGAAAAAGATTACTTGGCTTTATATCTCTATGTACAATTTGTTTTTCGTGAACTCGATGAGCGTAGTCCAGCGCCTCGGCACAGTGAGTAAACATCGACAACGCTTCCGGTGCAGACATGCACGTCCGATTGCTCAAGACTTCTTTTAGGGTGTATCCATCCAACCATTCCATCACGAGGTAGTCTCGTAACATTCCCTCATGCGACGCGCATACGCACTCGAACGCGGAAATAATATTCTTGTGTTCCAGATCTATCGGATAGGCTTCTTTCTTGAGCGACGCATTATATTTCAAACGCTTAAGCGCAACCTGCGTACGCGTACGCTTGTCCCGCGCCTGAAAAACATCACCGAAACTACCGGACCCGGTACAATCTCCGATATCATAAAGGCTTCGTATATCTTTAATCGGCATGGTGAATTTATGGATTGACGATTTATGGATTTATGGATTGACGATTGGTGGATTCACGCTGCGCTCCCGGCAAACGCGGGGCCGTCTCTCCGGCAACACCGGATCGGCTGACGATTGTGATAGACCTACAAGGCGCGTTCCACCCCGCAATGAAATACGGTTTCATGATATATTAATCCTACTAAGACGCCGTCCATTGATTCCCCGGAAACGGAAACGGTCCAAGGTCGTTGAGGATGTATACCGGACGTCTTCATCCGCATGCGAGACGAATTATTGTTCGATATCCCTTAGATAATGAATTCAAAGTCGTCTCTCCGTCTATACGGACCAAAAATTGTACTACTTGCAGTATAAATAAGTCACAAAGAACGTACGACCTTAAAATATTTCTACCGTATGCAGCGATCCGTGCCTATAAATTCATTAACCAACGGGATAATCTCGTCGATCGCGTCTTCTAGAACATAATGACCGGCGTCGGGGAAGCGATGTACTTCGGCATCCGGGAAGTGTCGCTTCCACTGATCTAGAAAATGTTCCGTAAAACAGAAATCTTTGTCCCCCCAACAAATCATTATCGATTTATCCCGCAATTTAGTCATTCCGGATTCGATCGCTTGCGCGGTTTTCCATGTCGGGTGGGCCGTCGTGAGCGGGATATCCTGAATGAAACGAATATTCGCGATCCGGTTTGAATAACTGTCGTACGGCTTCAGATAGCCGGCCTTCACTGCCGGAGTCATTTTCTCCCGGTTCTTGCTCGCCATATATGCTGCGGCCAGTGCGAAATAGTTAAATCGCCGAACCAAAAATTCGCCGATCACCGGAATACGACACAGCAATATCCGTAACGGGAACTGCGTATTCAGACTGCACGCCGTATTGAAAATCACGAGTTTTTCAATTTTCTCAGGAAAGTCAACAGCATATCCCAATCCAATTGGCCCGCCCCAGTCGTGAAGGAAAAGGTGGAACTTATCAATGTTTAGGCTCGTTATCATGCGTTTCAGATTCGAAACGTGATCCTCTAATCGATAAGGATAGTTCTGCGGTTTATCGGAGAATCCGCAGCCAATGTGATCCGGAACGATCACTCGGTGTGATTCTCGGAGACTCAGGGCAAGGTTGCGATAATAAAATGACCACGTCGGATTTCCGTGAAGCATTACGATGACGTCGCCCTGGCCTTCATCGATATAGTGATATTTGAGTCCATCGATATCGATGAAGTGGGACTCGAAAGGATAAAGATCCGTGAATTCGGTCATGGTTTAGAGATTCAAGGGTTCAAGGGTTCAAGGGTTCAAGGGTTTCGGAGGTTAGAAACCGGAAAGCCAAAAGAATACCCCTGAACCACGGTTCAACTTTCTTAGTTTTCAACCGTTGGTCCGCTGGACCGCTGAACCCTGAACCTAAAACCTCGAATGGGTTCCTTCGTCCGCGTTCATGCGGGAGCAAGGACTCGCTCGGCTGGAGCCGCCGCGGTGGTCCGGGCACTCAGCGCCTCTCGGCAAGTTTCGATGTCGCAGAACCTCGTCTTTTCGCCGTCGACTTCCTGATATTGCTCGTGTCCTTTGCCCGCGACGAGAACGACGTCTCCGGGCCTCGCGCTATTGATGCCGAAAAATATCGCGGCATGGCGGTCTGGGAGGACGTAGTGTTTCGTATCTTCAGGAACCCCACTGAGTACGTCATTTATTATATCTTTCGGGTTCTCTGTCCGCGGGTTGTCGGTTGTTACAACGACCAGGTCTGCTAACTCTGACGCAACTCTTCCCATTCTTGGTCGTTTGGATTTATCGCGATCACCGCCGCAGCCGAAGATAACGATTACACGATCGTTCGTTAGCGGCCTAAGCGCGTGCAATACATTTTCAAGCGCGTGATCTGTATGGGCGAAGTCGACGAAAACGTGAACACCTTCAGAATCCGGAACTCGCTGAAGGCGGCCGGGTGGGCCCTTGAACTCGCGAAGTGCATTCTGAATCTGGGTAATTGGAGTTCCTAGAGCGACAGCCGTGCTGATAGCGGCCATCGTGTTATACGCGTTAAAGCGGCCAATTAACGAATACCCCACGTCTATGGGGCCTGTGGGTGTATTCAAGATGGATTCCGTGCGATCGATCGTCATCGTTATCGCCGATGGGTGATAATCCGCCAACGAGTCGAAACCGTACGTGATTCGCGACTGACAATCATCGCCGAGTTCCGAGTGAGGGTCGTCGGCGTCGACGTCTCTGGCACCAGCCAGGAGGCGTCCGAAGGGATCGTCGATGTTAATCACGCGTTTGCCGTCAGGTTTCAGGTGTCGGACGAATAACCGCCGCTTCGCGTTATAGTAGTTGTCCATTGAGCCGTGATAGTCGAGATGTTCTTCGGTCAGATTGGTGAATATGGCCACGTCGAACTGCATGGTTCCAAGGCGCTGTTGACTCAAGCCGTGACTCGAAACCTCGACAACCAGGCACTCAACGCCGTTGTGTTTCATTTCGGAAATCAACCGTTGCATGGAAATAGGAGTCGGGGTGGTCCTTTCCGCCGGCATAGAGCGGTCACCGGTCTTATACTCGACCGACCCGATCAGCCCAACTTTGCGCCCGGATTGGCGCAGAATGCTGTATAGCAGATAGGCCGTTGTTGTCTTGCCGTCAGTCCCTGTCGTCGCAATCAGGGTCATATCCGATGCGGGATATCCGTAGTGGTACTCAGCGATCTTTCCGACCGCGGCATAATCACCACTTACACGAAAAGATGGGACCGGTAGATCTATTTTATCATCGGCTTTATAGACAACTGCGGCGGCGCCGCGGCGTAGAGCGTCCGGGATAAATGAGCGCCCGTCATAGGTGAGTCCGTTTACAGCTATAAATATGCTTCCAGGTGTTACTTGCTCGGAATCACATGCAATATCCGTTATCGGAATCTGTAAGTCGCCGTCGTAGCCCAGTCCCACGTCGCCGCACACGTTGTAGTAGTCGTTGAGAGTTCTTGTTATTCTGGTGTCTTGTAACATTAGTTCCTCGCCATTCTGCCAGGGGTGTTCTCGTGGCTTGACAGTGTTGTCGTCGAGGTTGGCGGAACGTTTAGATAACGCAATGTCCGGTCAGCAATCCGGCGAAAAGTAGGCCCCGCCACTGTGCCGCCGTAATGAGATTTCTTCGATGGTTCGTCGGCGATAACCAATAGCACGAATGCAGGGTTATCAGCTGGCACAAAGCCGATGAACGAAGCAATATACTTCCCATGCCCGGTGTAGCTCCCGTTTACAAGTTTCTGAGATGTTCCGGTCTTGCCCGCGACGTCATAGCCGCTTACCGCCGCCTTAGTTGCCGTCCCCCCCTCTTTGGTTACGAGTGTCATCGCGGATGTGATCTGATTCGCCGCCTTCTCTCGAACCACGAATCGTTTGACGGACGGTTTCGTCAGTTTGATCGCTCCGGACACAGAGTCGATCGTGCGATCCGTTAAGTAAAGCTGCATCATCCTTCCCTTATTCGCGATCGCGCAGTAGGCCTGGACCATTTGCAGAGGTGTGACAGAAATACCCTGGCCAATCGGAAATCGTGTTATGCTCAAACCGTCCCAGTCTTTCGGTTTCCTCAGTATTCCTCGAGACTCATTCGATAATCCCAAGCCGGTTGTCTCGCCGAATCCGAAACGACGAAAAATCTGATACAATCGGGGCTTTCCAAGGGCCAACGCGATCTTGGCGGTACCGATGTTGCTTGATTTCTGCACGATTTCGAAAACTTTAAGATCTCCGAAAGCATGACCGGCATCACGCAAAGGTCTTTTCCAGTAAATCCACTGACCATTCTCGCAGTCCACCACTGTGCCCGGGGTCACAACACCATAATCAAGCGCCCCTGCGATCGAGATACACTTCATCGTCGATCCCGGGTCATAGACATCGGAAGCGATGTGATTCCGCCACTGATCGGGCGTTATATCGCCTCTGTCGTTTGGATCGAAAGTCGGGTATTGCGCCATCGCAAGGACCGAGCCGGTCGCCGGATCAGCCATGATCGCGTAGGCCTTTTGCGGCGCGAACTTGTCAACCATTGCCTGTAACTCGACCTCCACGAAATGTTGAATCGGTTCGTCAATGGTTAAGTAAATGTCATCGCCGTCAACCGCCGCGGTTAAGGTCGGGGAGTGGTGCCGTATAGCGCGACCTTTCCGGTCACGCTCGTATATCTGTTTTACCGGCTTCGGGGATAACTCAGTATCCCACCGTTTCTCAACTCCATAAACGCCGTGATTATTTAGGTCGGTAAATCCGAGGACATTTGCTAATAGCTTAGATTTTGGATAAAATCGTCGTTGTTTGTCGATAAATCGAATGCCCGGAATTCGCAACTCTTCTACCTTCGCGGCTAATTCGATATCGACTCGATTTTTTACCACCACTTCGCTCGCCTTCGAGGCGAATCGACGCTCAAGCACTGTCATATCAACGTCGAGAATTCGAGAGAGAGTCTGAATGATACGATGTCGCTTATGTTCATTCTTGGGCATTCGAGTAAGGTCGGCACGGATATCCTTACACTCTAAGTTCCCGACAAGCGGATTCCCGTGTCTATCGAAGATATGACCGCGTTTCCCTGACCAAGTCCGCGATGCCGTGTATTTAGACTTCGCTTTGTGGTACAGGCTCTCGTGCCTCTGCACCTGAATCTTATAAACGTGCGAGGTCAGGAACCCGTACGAGATCATAAGAATTAGAAAAACAAAGATGATACGAGTTAGGTAAACCTTGCGGGTTATCGTTGTGGTTAGGTGTGATTTATTAATGGCTGTAGTTCCCAATTGCTGTGGTATTATGATAATCCTTATACCCCGATTCAGGATGTCCGAGACTCTTCCCGCATGAGCGTGGATCCCGTCGATACGGGACGCTTATGCGGTCCGCACGAGCGGACTCCGAGAATACGGAGAGAGATCGCGGGCAGTATATTCTAAGTTGTCACCTCGTAAGAACAGAGTCGCTTTCATAGAGACCAAAAGTTGAACAGCCTGCCATCTAATAACCCGATAAGAAACACGTAGTATTGCTTAGTACTGATTCGACGCAACAATTGACTCTTCTTTGGCACGAGTTCCGGCCTTGTACTGCATCAAGCGAACCTGTCCCGGCTCCGATGGCCGTAACCCGAGAATTCTTGCATTCCGCAGGATATATTCGCCGCTCATGTACTTTTCCTGCTCCATTCGGAGATTCTCGGCTTCCTTCTTTAGGACACTGATTTGCTCATGCTTCTTCTGCCATTCAAGCGCCATTTTTGTGGTTTGCCGATCAAGATACACACGACCTAATGCGCTGAGCAAGGTCAACCCAATTATCAGCAGCCAGACGATCTTACTTACAAAGCTCTTACGCGCCGGTGCTTTTCTCCTCCGGTTATCCCCGGATAATTGAACATAAAGTGAATCATACAAATCTGACATGTTCTTTCTCTATAGCTTATTTAACGAAAAATCAGTGCCGGTATTCTGTTAAAACCGGTCCGTTAATTACCAAGCTGACTACCTATGCGCCAATTTCGAAACTCATTCCAGCTCGGAGAATTGAGTACTTACCGATCAGGGTGATAAACAATTGTAAGATGTCGATATTAAATATTGACCGAAGACTTTAGGAATCGATTATGATTACCTTTGAGTCCTCGACACATCATCCCTTATTTCCTGCGCAATCGCGCCGTCGTCATCTATAGTTTCGACTGCTAGCAGCTTAACTTCTCCGCGACACGCAACTTAGCCGGCGCCGCCCGACGGTTCGATTGACGCTCCTCTTCTCCTGGAGTAATCGGCTTTTTCGTCAGTATCCGAACAGTCGCAACTTTGCCGCAACGGCAAATCGGCAACCCGGGTGGGCAGATACAGTCCGACGCCTCGTAACGAAACTTCTCCTTTACCATCCGGTCTTCAAGCGAGTGGAAAGAGATAACGACCAGGCGACCGCCCGGCGCCAGTAACTCGATGGCCGCGTGAAGCCCCACTTCCAAATGTTCCAGTTCGCGATTGACCGCAATACGAAGTGCCTGAAAACAACGTGCCACCGATTTCGAGTGCCGATCCGCCGGTGTTCGATCGATCTTTCGAATCAGCGCCGCAAGCTCCAGCGTACGCTCCCATGGATGGTCTTCGCGGGCAGCTACGATTGCGCGGGCAATTCTTCCCGCCTGCGGCTCCTCCCCGAATCCTCTCAGAATTCCCTTTAACTCCCTTTCCGACATTCGATTCAGCAAACGGCTCGCCGTGGTTTGGTCACGCCGATCCATTCTCATATCAAGCGGCCCGTCTGCCTGAAAACTAAATCCTCGTGGCGCCTGATCCACCTGAAAGGATGATATACCTAAATCGAACAGTATCCCGTCGACGAATTCCCAACCTATTTCGTCTGCACACCCGCTGAGATCCGAAAAAACCCCACGCTTGAGGCTGACGCGGTCCAAATAGTCACCCAAACGTTCCTCGCTGAACCGGAGGGCGTCTTCGTCCCGGTCTATTCCCAACAATTCGATACCAGGCTGAGCTTCTAGAACCGCTGAAGAATGCCCGCCGAAACCAATCGTGCCGTCGATATACCGGCCCCCTTCCCGAGGAGATAAATATTCTATCACCTCCTCCACCATTACCGGGACATGAGGAGAAGCCTTATGGATTTCCGATTTTTGATTTTCGATTTTTGACTGGTGATTTCCGGCTTCTGACATCTGATTTATTCCAGCCTACAATCCCTCGAGATCCTGGATTCTTTGAATCTGGTCAAGCATTTCATCGTTCCCCATATCGCTTTTCTTCCAGTTCTCAACCGTCATAATCTGAATATTCGTAATACCGCCGATCAGCACGGCCTGCTGACGGAGCCCCGCGTGATCCAGTAACCCCTGCGTTAGCTTAATTCGCCCCTGTTTGTCGCAGACGCCCTGACTTGCCTTCGCACCGATTCTTGCTAATGCCCGAGTTTTCGGCTCATCGGCAAACGATACCTTTCTTAATTTTCCGAGGACTTCATCTTCAAATAAGGCCTTCGGAATTACCTGAATTGTAAAATTTCTTCCGGGAAGTAAATAGAACGTCGGGTGAGGGTCAGCAACATTGAAACGCCATTCCCGCGGTATCGCAACGCGCCGCTGCGAATCGATAGAATGCGTAAAACTCCCTAGAAAACAAAACTTCATCACCTAAATGCCTCCAATATTCCCCAAATTCCACCTATTCTCCCCTACCTAAATAATTATTTGTATAGTCGAGAAATTAGGAAAAACAAATAAAACCTGAAACTTTTTGGATATTTTTGGGGAGGAAGGACCTCTCCGGTGAGCTAGCAATACAGCACTAATAAATTGCATACAAACAGGTTACGACTTAAAAACATATGCAAATCTTGTGCTAAAGATATCTCCAGAAAAAAATAAGTGCGTTGTACGTAATAAGAAATTACGCCCATAAATTCACGTAAATCACGTAAATTCAAATAATAATATTTCGGGGACCCCAAAATATGGTGCCCTGCGATATAGGAATACCCCACATATAGTGCTTTGGCGCGCTGATCAGTCTCCGAAAAATTTCTTTTCCCGTGTTTATATACCGCAAGCGGTACAATTTTCGGACGACTTCAAAATGATTGCGTAAGACACTCCGAACGATTTTTCGAAAACCTGAAGACGTTCGGTATAGTTTGAATCTCGTCGCGGTCTCGCTGATGATTTAACCGCGAGACCTCGCCGTTTCCAGGATCGGTCTCAAATTATAATGCAAGCAGTACAATTTTTGGCTGACTCTAATCTAGCCACGCAAGAGAAATCGAACGATATTTCGAAAACTCGAAGGCGTCCGGTATAAGCAATGTCATTCAGGATCCCTGTCATAATCAATTTAATCTGTCTCCCTCCGCAATCGCGGTCCGGATTACCATCGCGCTCAAGGGTGGAGCTCGATAGTGCGGAAAAGACTCTCTTCTATGCGGGGAGTTTTGCAGACCGAGTATTGGACTGCCCTGGGCGCTGTGGCGCTCCGCACAAGCGGAGTCCGTCCATATGGATCGCCAGACGCAGGTAAACTCGCAGTCTATTCGTCACTCCCGGTCTCTTCGATCAAGATTTGTCTCGGCGCGGTTCCGACTTGCGGGCCGACAATACCACGGCGTTCCAACTCCTCAATGACCAGCGCCGCTCGATTATAGCCGATACGCAATCTGCGCTGGATATGACTGGTCGTCGCGCGACGGTCACGGATGATCACGTCAATTGCTTTCTTAATCAATTCCTCGTCACCATCCGCCTGCCCCGTCGTCGCATCGGACGAAAGATCAATTGCGGGACCGGCTGTGCGGACTGCACCGGCCGAGCTATTGTCCGTTTTGCTGTCGCCAGAGCCTTTTCCGAGAGATAAGATCTCCTCCAGATATTCAGGTTGGGCTTGCTCGGAGACGAACTTCACGACACGCTCAATCTCGAGGTCATCAACCATTGCGCCCTGCGTTCGTTCGAGCTTCGAGCCGCCCGGCGGCTTAAAGAGCATATCGCCGCGTCCCAGTAAGGATTCGGCTCCCTTCCCGTCGAGTATGGTTCTAGAATCAACGACCGACGTAACTTGAAACGCGATGCGAGTCGGAAAGTTCGCTTTGATAATTCCGGTGATCACGTTGACACTGGGACGCTGAGTCGCAACGATGACGTGAATCCCGACGGCGCGCGCCAATTGGGCAATACGTGCCAATGACGTTTCTACCTCGGATTTTGCCGTCATCATGATATCTGCGAGTTCGTCGATAATAATGATCAGGTATGGCAACCTCTCTGGGATCGGATCGCCTTCATCATCGAGTATCTCTTCTTCAGCAGGCGTCCTTGAATTGAAACCAGCAATATTTCGCACGCCGGCCTTTGATAAAATTTCGTAACGCCACTCCATCTGTTTTATCGCCCAGCGCAGTACCAACGGCACCTTCTTAACAGAGGTTACGACCGGCGTAACAAGGTGTGGAAGCGAGTTGTATCCGCTGAACTCAACAACTTTCGGGTCAACGAGAATTAATTTCAGTTCGTCCGGAGAAAATCGATAGAGCAGGCTAAGCATGAGAGTGTTCATACACACCGACTTTCCACTCCCCGTCGCGCCAGCGATCAAT
Organism: Verrucomicrobiota bacterium; assembly: GCA_021772635.1. GTDB lineage: Bacteria > Verrucomicrobiota > Lentisphaeria > JABSQK01 > JAJFLO01 > JAJFLP01. The sequence goes on from JAJFLP010000049.1 coordinate 49,275, forward strand.
AAATGCGGTGCCTTCGCCATATCGAGAAGAGCGGGTTGCCCGTTGATATTCTTTCCTAGCGCGACAGGGATAGCGGCTTTTGATTTTTTCCAATACGGAGACTCGAACATGTCGCGGATCGAAACGGAGGAAGATGTACGATTTGGGACCTCTATCCCTACTGTATCTTTTCCCGGAATCGGCGTGAGTATCCTCATGCTCTCCGCCTTCAGGTTCATCGAAATATTGTTTGCAAGACTACTGATCCGCTCGACTTTAACACCCGGCGCCGGCTTGATTTCGAATAACGTAACTCGCGGCCCGGAAGTAGTATCTCCAACTGAGGCGTCGATATTAAAGCTATCGAGCGTCTCCTGAAGAACCCGCTTCTTCGCTTCCACTTCCTGCGGACTCGCAAGGGTAGAGCCAGCGGAGGATTTATTTAGCAGTTCGATTCCGGGCAACCTATATCGAATCGCGGATCGCTTTTGTTTAGCCCCTATCTTTTTCGCGGGGGAACTCGCGTTCTGGCGTTTAGGAGATACCACCGCCGGCGTGTCATCCGCAGAATCTCCACCCGGAGGGGATTTATCCAATGGTTCTTCTACATTTAAGGCGACCTCCGGATCAGTGTATTTCTGGTGAATCGGCTCGGCTCCGAATGCATCGTCTAAACTCGCCGCGGCGGTTGTATCGCGGTTTTTCCACCATTCCCGAACGGCCGCATTCAACATGGCAGAGCGAATCTGCCAGTCGAAGTGCCAAACGGTAACCAGTCCGACGATAATCATAGACAACGAAATAATGACGCTACCCGTGGGGTTAACGACGTAGGCCAACCAGCCACCGCGTTCGCCGACGGACCACGGTGCACAAAATCGTTGACCAATCACCCCACCGGGAATCTCGGCGATGTTCAGCTCGCGCGAAAGCGAATCAAGAAATCCCGGAAATATTCCCAACATCATCGCGCATCCTAAAATCGTAACAGCAATGCCCGCAAGATAGACGAAATTGACGGGTTTTAGGTGTTTACCGATTAATCGATTGCCTACGCAAACAAGTATCAGAATGCTCGCCGCATGGGCTGCGTAGCCAAGCCACACCAAAAGCTTACCCGCAATCCAGGCGCCGAATAGCCCAATCCAATTGCTCGTGGTCGCGTAGGCCCCCAGACCGCCCTCGAGTATCTGAGTGTCTTCCGGATTGTACGAAATCAGCGATAAGAAAAGCAATATCGCAGCAACACACAAAATTGTGCGCAGCACCAAATCCTTAATAAAGCTTGGGGAAAGCTGTGTTTTTTCAGAGTTTGTCATCGCATGCTTACGCTGTGGAAGGAAATATGAGAGTTTCAGCTAAAAAGATAGCGGCACCAACAGGTACCAGAGCCTGCACTACGCATGGTTTCTAGTATCAATCAGATCAGATTACATTTGATTAACCGCATAGCAGCCTAATGTATAAACAGGCCTTCTATCACACGACGGCAGCTGCGCGTGGTGCCGTTCGAATTAACTCGAATGCTTGAAAGCCGGATAATTCGGGTAAGTTAAGATCGACTTCCTAACGAATATTAAACTGTAATTTTTTTATGTCAAACGAATGGTGTCCAATAATATTTTCACCGATTTATCGTGAAAAGAAATGGGGTGGAACGCTACTAGCCGACGAGCTAAATAGACCCGTTCCGGACGGACGCGGGCCGCTCGGTGAATCCTACGAGATTATAGATCATGAGGAACACCAGAGTGTGGCCGAGAACGAACCTTACACAGGGAGTACCCTGCACGAGTTGATCGAGTCGAGTCCGCGTGAAATTGTCGGAGTCAAGCATTGTGAGTCGCAACGCTTCCCGCTAGTACTCAAGTATATTGACTCGGGGAAACCGCTGCCGTTGCAGGTTCATCCGGCAAGCGCCGAAAGTGGAGGTGTTCTTCCGAATACAAAATTATGGTATGTGCACTCCTGCAGAGAGGGTGCGGTCGTGTATGCCGGACTCAAGAGGCGTCCGACGCGACAGCAGTTTTTGAGTAGAATCGGGTCGGACAAACTGGGAGAATTGGTTCAGTCGTTTCGATCGGTACCCGGAGAGGCATATTATATCAGCGCAGGCCGGGTTCACGCCGTGAGTGCGGGGAATCTCGTTTTCGTGGTGCAACAAAATACGTGTCCGCCATACTGTATCGGTGACTGGACAAAGGGTGCAACGGGTGATCGCGATACTGTTTCGGATATTAAAGCTGGACTCAAAGCGATTCAATTTCAGGACCGTACACTGATGCGCATCTGCGGCGAACGCCGCTCGGTAGAGCGAAACCGACGAATCTCACTAATTACCACTTGTCCGTACTTCACCGTCGATGAATTGAGCCTTACGTCTGAATACCATGAAGGGACCGACGGGACAACGTTCCACCTGCTAACAGCGATCGATGGAGACATGACGGTCAATACAGAAAATGGGGCGTTAGGGATAAGTCGCGGCCGGACTTGCCTTATCCCTGCAGCTACGGGATGCTATATTGTTACGCCACAAGGCAGCACGGTAAAAATGCTAAAGACTGCGTTAAGAACGGTGTAGCCCACTTGGCTCGCGAATACCTAATTATTCAGCAGTATTATGGCCATACGCCAAATCCATTTGAAGATACGAGACAGTCCTAACAGAGAGAACACCTGGTACGAAATCGGGTTGATGCGAGAAGCTTTCGCCGCGACACAGTAAATTAAGTAGATGAAACACGAGAAAGGACAGAAAGAAAATGCCAACAGCGAGCCAAGTTAAAAAAGGTCTGATAATTACAGTGAACAAGCAACCGCACGTGATCGAAACGGTCTCCTGCCAGTCACCGTCTGCGCGCGGGGGAAATACGCTGTATAAAATCCGCGCTCGGAACGTCATTACGAATCAGAAATCGGATCTATCCTGCAAGGGTGACGAGATGTTCAAGGAAGCTGACTATCAGAAAAAGGCTGTGCAGTACATGTATTGTGCTCAAGAATTATATTGTTTCATGGACTTGGAAGACTACAGTCAGTTCGAGCTCGCATCAGAAACGCTTACGGACGAAGCAAAGTTTCTTACCGAAGACATGGAACTCACTGCGTTAGTCACGGACGGAATCGTTCGTACGGTTCAGTTGCCGGACACCGTTAACCTGACGGTAACGGAATGCGACCCAGGAATCAAAGGAGCTTCGGCCACCGCTCGTACTAAGAACGCTGTGGTCGAGACAGGGTACAGCTTACAGGTTCCCGAATACCTCGAATCGGGTGAGATAATTAAGATAGACACACGAACCGGGAAATACCTATCCCGTGCCTAGTGTCGCATCGCCGCGACATTCTATACTTGTCCCAATACTGGCACTTCCCCCCAATTGAAAGTCGATTCGTTTAAGTATATGTTACTGCCCGCGTATAATTTCGGGAATGGTCCGGAGAAGTTGCGAAAGCATGGGATATTCTATGGCTATGGATGATGACAAGGGGAGGACTATACTCGTCGTTGATGACGATGAGTCAAGCTCAACAGTTATTAGGAAAATACTTGAGCACCACGGATTCGAGAACGTCCACGCCGTCAGTTCTGGAATGGACGCTTTGGAATACTTGGGTATTCCGTTGCACGGAACAGATACAGTATCCAACGACCAATTGCGCGATGTCGCGCTCGTAATCCTTGATATAGTGTTAACAGACCTAACCGGATTCGACGTTTGTTCGCAAATCAAAAAGAATTACTACCAAACCTTACCTGTACTACTTATCACCGGCTTTGAAATTTCCGAATACATTGCCCAGGGAATAGAAGCCGGCGCCGACGATTTCCTGTCGAAACCGATATTCCCGGAAGAACTCGTGGCACGCGTAAATATTATGCTGCAACGCGGTCGCCAGCATAAAGGAAATATCGAGCGAGCCGATTCAGTGGTAATGCTTGCCCGAGGACAAGTCGACAATTCAAAAACCGAGAAAATCGACCAATATTTCGTCCTCGATACCCTCTCCTGGAGCGCGTCTTCGATCATCTACTCTATTCGAGATGAAGATTCCGGCGAGAAGTATGTCTTAAAACGTTTATTGAAACAGGTTCTCGAATTTCCCGATGTAATCCACCGGTTCGAGCGGGAAATCGATATCATGAAGAAGCTTAAGCACCCGAATATCTGTCGAATTCAGGACGACGGGGTTGTTGATGGCTGTCCGTATTGTGTCATGGAATATTTGGAAGGCGATAGTTTGGAGTCAATATTAAATGAATCGATCGTACTCGAGCTTGATATGATTTCCAAGATTGCCGATGGAATCGCTCGCGCATTGAAATTTCTCCACGAATCCGGCATTATTCACCGGGATATTAATTTGAGCAACATGTATCTTTGCAAAAACGGGATAGTCAAACTCAGCGATTTCGGGGTGGCTATTCAGATTGGAGATACGCGTCTAACCCAGCATGGTTATGCTATCGGGACACCGATCTATATGTCACCGGAACAATTTGAAGGTGAAAACGTGACGTCACGTTCGGATATTTATTCGTTCGGCGCAGTTATCTATCATATGCTAACCGGGCACCCGCCGTTCACAGCCGATAACGTAATCCAACTGATGCGCCGCCACCAAGAGGAAAAACCGGTGTCGATCGAGGCAGTCCGTCGAAACATTCCCGAAGGCTGGAACGAACTTGTCGTCGATCGCTGTCTCGCGAAAAATCCAAGGGAACGCCCGGAATCAATGGGCGATGTCCTGGCTATGCTTGATAAACTTCGCGTCTAGCAACCAGATTCTTTCGGATCCATGCTTAGACAACTATACCGAACATCATGTAGTTTTCGACCCGGCGTTCTGCTGACCACCAGAACGCCGGTTAAAAATTATCGTTCGGAAATTCTTGGCTGACAAATTCGAAGCTATCCAAAAATTTTACTGCGTGCAGGATAGATCCGATCAATCGGCCAAATAAAGATCTTACCGCCGGTCTTTCTGACACGGCACTTCGAGGCATTTCCGGTCTACTGTGATAAATTTCGAACTACAGCCTATTGAAATCCGACAATTTTGGTCGTATTTATAGGGCGAAGAAAAACCTATTGGCGGGAATCGCCTATTGCAATGAATTAATCGAGAATTTTGCGGGGAATTTGACGCTCAAGTTTCGACCTATCGAATTACTTTGAAGGAGAGTTCAGGATGGACCCGACAGTTGACGACACTCTCGTTGATAACAACAGTCTGAATATTACGGCACCAGCATCCACCGAGGATGTTGTGGAGTCGTTTACGAGCCAGGATTACAAGTGGGGATTCACAACAGATATTGAAATGGATACCGCGCCGCCTGGACTAAACGAAGATATCATTCGTTTTATATCGGCGAAAAAAAACGACCCGGAGTTTTTACTCGAGTGGCGGTTGCGGGCATATCGGCACTGGTTGACGATGGAAGAACCTGTTTGGCCGAATGTAAAGTACCCGCCGATCGACTACGACAAGATTATCTACTACGCGGCTCCGAAGAAGAAAGCGGAGTACGCAAGTTTGGATGAAATTGATCCCGAACTACTGGACACATACGACCGTCTCGGTATCCCGTTGGGAGAACAGAAGCGTCTGGCGGGAGTCGCCGTTGACGCAGTTTTCGACAGCGTATCGGTGGCGACGACATTCAAAGATAAATTGGAAAGTATGGGGATCATCTTCTGCTCGTTTTCCGAAGCCGTTCAGAATCACCCGGATCTCATCGAGAAGTACCTTGGCTCTGTCGTCCCATATCGTGACAATTTTTTCGCCACGCTGAATTCAGCGGTGTTCACTGACGGCTCGTTCTGTTATGTGCCGAAAGGGGTAAGATGTCCGCTGGAGCTATCCACATATTTTCGTATCAATACAGCTGGAACCGGTCAATTCGAACGAACTCTAATCATCGCAGACGAAGATAGTTACGTCAGTTACCTCGAAGGCTGTACCGCGCCTATGCGGGATGAGAACCAATTGCACGCAGCCGTTGTGGAACTGGTTGCTCTCAAGAATGCTGAGATTAAGTATTCGACAATTCAAAATTGGTACCCAGGCGACAAAACCGGTAAGGGCGGAATCTACAATTTTGTAACGAAACGTGGTCGCTGCCAGGGCGACAACTCAAAGATTTCATGGACGCAGGTAGAGACCGGGTCGGCAATTACCTGGAAGTATCCGAGTGTTATCCTAAAGGGTGACAATACGACCGGAGAATTCTACTCGGTCGCTTTGACGAATAACTTCCAACAGGCCGATACGGGGACGAAAATGATACATATCGGCAAGAATACGCGAAGCAATATTGTCTCGAAGGGGATCTCCGCCGGACAGGGACAGAATTCGTATCGTGGATTGGTGAGAGTACTAAAAGGTGCGGAGAAAAGTCGAAACTATACTCAGTGCGACTCAATGCTTATAGGCGATAAGTGCGGCGCACATACTTTCCCCTATATTGAGGTTGGCAACACTTCCTCGCAGGTGGAGCATGAGGCGTCAACGTCGAAAATCGGCGAAGACCAGCTGTTCTATTGTCAGCAACGGGGGATCTCTCCTGAAGACGCAGTTTCAATGATAATAAACGGTTTCTGCAAAGAGGTTTTTAAGGAACTGCCGATGGAATTCGCGGTAGAAGCCAGGAAGCTCCTTGAGGTGAGTCTCGAAGGTAGTGTAGGATAGCTTTTATACTGCAAGCAGTACTATTTTGGACGACTTTGAACGGACCACGCTAGAGATATCGAACGATATTTCTCCGCATAAGCGTCCCCCACTATCGGGATCCTCGCTCATGCGGGAAGAGTCTCGGGTAATCCGGACGAAAACTCGAAGGCGGTCGGTATAAATTGGGATCGGATATATACACTGCAATCGCATTTGTAGTTCGCGATTGGGTAAACTGACTAACTAGACCCTGTTCGAAAAGCCTTCTGAGATATGGTGTCCAGTTTTTTTTGAGTAAATATTTCTTTTTTTAACAATTTTATTGTCAGATCGACGACACAAATAGCGGAGATGGAAGTCCACGATCTACTTGTGTTTTTAGTGG
>JAJFLP010000050.1 GCA_021772635.1 Verrucomicrobiota bacterium
CGGAGTGGCTGTCCCGCCGACCGTGCGCTTCGTCGAATAACATTTCCAAAATTACGAAAGTGTTGTGCCAACAACTTTTTCTTGCGTTGTAACTCGTTGATTATCAACGTATCCGTTTTTCAAACTGTCGAAGAAGAGTCAGGTGCCTCAGTTGACACCCAGTTGCAGCGACAACCTCTACCACCAGATTTGCTGCCGAAATGTGAATCTACTTCCGTATCGCCCCTTAATGAAAATCATAGTCCGAGTAATAGGTTAACAACGTCGGACGCATTCATCCAATATCCGCCTTTCGACTTCAATATGGTTTGATTCTCAAATCTCGCCCTGCTCCAAGACCATATACTTCCCTGAAGCTTTTCATGAACCGGAATTGACATTTGGGATCCTTCGGCCAGTCCCGGACCGATCAAATTCCAACCCTTGTATAATGTTCTCCTTGGATTCACCATCTCGTAACCGTCGACGCTCAGGGATACTGCGTCAATCGCAAAAATCCAATACCCGACCAGCGGCTTGATCGCCTCCACGGTTTGAAACCGCCTTGATGTCCCGTCATTGATCCACTCCCAAATGTTCCCAATCAGAGCGGCCCGGGCCGGCCCAGCTGTCTGTGAAAACAGTGAGTTACCCGTAGAAACCAATGGTTCGATCGGCAACGAAATCAAATTCCAGCCTCTTTCGAGATCGAATGTGACGCTGGTCACTGCTAACGTGTCAAAGATGAAATTCTTGTCGTCTAGATCGTCATTGGCAATGAGACTGACAAGCCTGGGATTCATCCCGCTGATAAGCCCCGTTCCAAGAAGCACGAGTGATCTCTCGTTGACATCGATCCAGTAGTCACCTGGTGCCAGAAAACGAAAATCATAGATCCCATTCACAGTCGATTGCACACCCACCGGCCTGTCGTCGCCGCCGCCCTCAAATTCAGTGTCGCCGTCACTGAGATACAAGAAAACAGAGACCCCGTCGATACCGTTGCCGGTCGAATTCAGTGTTGTGGCGCCGCCTACATCCGCGAGCGTCATCTGATTGCGAAAATTCTGATTATCCACCGTGGTGTTCGCCTGAAGTTCAACATTATACGAACCGGAAGCTGGAATAACGCGGGTGATTCCCGACGGAGGTTTCTGACGGACGTCGTACGATCCAGGCAATAAATTTGAGAATAGAAATATTCCACCTTCGTCAATATCTGCGGTCGCGGGGTTATCCAGTGAAGTAACCACTAGGGGCTCATCATCATCGAGTTGATTATTGTCTGTCTGTGAATCAAGGAACACTTGAATCCCGGCGATACCTGGTTCGTTCGGCCCCTTGGTATCATTCCCATCCTGATCTAACCAAACGATGCCACCTATGGAACTGGGTAGCGGTTGATTGCCAAAATCAATATTCGTTGCCGAAATGCCAGGTACCAGAGACATGGTGTAAAAGTCTTCCGGCTCGGGAAACGTTTGAACAAAATCAGCAGTTGCCTCCTCTCTAATGACATAATCCCCGGGCAGTAGCCCAAGGAAACCATAGTCTCCGGTCTCGTCGATATCGCCGGTAGCCGGGTTATCGTCGGCGGTCGTCCGAAATGGCTCATTCGGTTCAGTCGTATCGCGGGTCCCGTTATTGTTCGAGTCAAGGTAGATAGTAAATCCCGCAATCCCTGGTTCCCCAGGATCACGGGTACCGTTGCCGTTCGAGTCCTGCCACTTATTGCCTGTAATCGAGGAATTACTGACGCTTCCCTCAACCGCAAAATTAAAAGGATTCTCATCGGCATCATTGGTGGCAGTAAAAGTGATTTCTCCCGATTTCGTCCCTACTGTGTCGGTCTGCAAGGCAATGCTAAACGTATCCATCTCTCCAGTATCAAGGCTGGATGTCAAACTCTCTGTTATCCTGAACCCGCTAGGGACCGTCAGCGCTCCAAGCGTAAGGGCACCGTGCCCTCGATTGTGTACCGTAAAACTAAATACTGGTTCTGCATCTCCTTGGAGAACCGGTCCAAAGTCGATCGGTGTTTCATTACCATCAATCACATTTTCGTTTCCGAGCATCACCGATATTTCAGGTTCTGTCAGTTGATGACCGTCAACTAGCAGGACTCCATGATTTCGAATCGGAAGGATAAAGCGTTTACCGTCTATGATCGGAGTGGCGCCGAAGGGGGTATGGAGAAAAAAATCGAGAGCGGGTGCTACCGGATTTCTTACATCAATGAAACTAAAGCCGCCGGTCGCGTGGCCGACAACGGCAATCGTTCCATCCGCGGTGACCTGTGAGGGGGAATTTTCAAGCGTAAAAGAACCTGTTTCAATGGCGTTATTGGGATTCGTTATATCATAGATGGCCAGCCGAGACGCTGTGCCCGAATCCGTGAAAAACAACTGGTTCCCAACCAGAAAAGGCGCGCTGAACTGAGCCCCGGAAACAATGATAGAATCAATGAAGCCCGGACTCGAACGGTCGGAAACATCGGCAACTAAGAATGCGTTAATCGCCACAGCGACATAGGCAGTATTGCCTTTGATCGCGACGGCGCTGAATGGAAATGGACCAGATCCTTGATCAAAGGGCAAGGTGCTAAGCGGCGCGCCAATTGAATCGGGGTCGGTCACGTCGAAAATAACCAATCCGGCAAGATTGGCAGCCAGATATGCGAAAACAGTTGCGTTGTTCTGTTCAACCGCAACGTCAAGAATATTGCTGCCATCGGGGTTTCCCACCGGAGGATCGATCTTGATCCGGTCAATTTGAATAATGTTACCGGGATTAGTTGCGTCGAGTACGAGTAATCCGCCTTTCGTGTCCGCGAGGAAAGCGACCTTCCGCTGGATCCCATAGGTAAAGACGGATATGGCTTGCGACCTTCCGCCGGTATTGAAGCCACCCATGAACTGGGGCATCGCTGGGTTGGAAATATCAAACACCTCCAGCCCCCGTTGGTCGTTGGCGACATAAAGCAAATTCCCATCTAAAGTCTGAGATAGTGCAGACCCGGTCGGATTCGTTGGAATTCTGGAGATGATTGGCAGATCACCGTCGTTTTGGGCGGTAACGAGCACCTGATGAGTGCCGGATAAAAGGGGCTGGTTATCTTGAGTGGCCGCCATCGTAATCCCGAGAATCCCCGAAAAGTCGGCTGGAATTGAGACGTCAATTTTATTCGTACCAGTATTGTGATCTACTGTCGGGCCACTTGGAGCATTGGATACCGATACCGTCTGGCTTTGCGCAGCGTTTCCATGAGGATCGGTCGTGAAATCTGTCGAGTTTCCTGGAGCGAGAGTGATATCCGGATCATCAAAACCGAGGACGGCAACCTTTACGGTCTGCTGTGTCTGATCCCCATCGCTGTCTAGCAAGGTGATCGTCACATTCGCTTCGCCGACGAATCCGTTCACCGACTTGAATGAAACGGTCGCATCCTGAGTGTTGTCGACGATCAAGATTGAGGCCAACCGCGGGAGCTGGAGCGGCCGATTATTACTATCTCGCGGAAGGTTAGCAATCGTATTGACGACATTCTGCCCGGATACCACGTGCCCAAATATCATGTGTACTCCGTTCAAATGCGTAGCCGGCCCTTCGGTTATGAAAAACTGGCTGTCATTCGTGTCTGGCCCGCTATGCGCCATTGCCAATACACCTTCCGCAGTGAATCCGAGTCCTTCCTGAAGGCTAAACTGATCGGGGAATTCTCCGAGGTTGCTACCTCCACTGCCGTTCCCGAGAGTGGCGTCACCAGATTGAATAATAAAACCGGGAATTACGCGGTGAACCGCCACATTCGTGTAAAACGGGTCCCCAGAAATTTCATCCATATTCTGGTCGAAATTCTTAGTTGATAAATCGATAAACCGTTGTGTCGCAAGGCCACCTCGGGTTTCGAATAACTCCACCAAAACAGTGCCCAGCGGATCGCCGTCAGCGTCGTTGAAACGCAGTTGCCCAAAACGGTTGCCTGAAGGAATCGTGATCTGAACACCAGGATTGTCACTCACAGCACTGACCGTGACGTTGCTGCTGTCCGGATCGTCAACATCAATACCGATGGTCAGTGGAGCGTTTACAGTCAATACGAGATTAGCAGGCAACGGGCTGGCGAATTGAGGCGATTCTGATGCAATCACGTTTAATTGATTCGGAAAAAACGGGGCCGTCGGGATGGCAAGAACAAGTAGAGTATAAAATTTAAACGCCGAGAATTTGTTTCTTATCATCATAGTCTAATATTTCCAAGAATGATGTCAAAATTGTGGTGAATGTATCTAGTGACTACCGCGCGTGCGGCCAGAACAGTCGTGAAAATAACGGTGTAGAAGTTAATCATACGAGTAATCATACGGGGATGAAAAGGGCAGTAAGAATCTCATTTCTCCCGGATCTTTTCAAATCCATTTACACCAAAAAAAGGAACGACCTCGTATATTGCGACCTTTCCTTGATCTTACAATCTCCGTCTTCACGAAAAATAGGTAGATTGCAAGCAGCGCTATTTTTAAACGGCCAAAAACTGTCTACGCAAGAAATTTGGAACGATATTTCAAAAACTCGAAGGCTTTCATTATAATATCTTTGACACCGTTGGCATTAAAATCTTGTTTATCATGCGATCTCACTTTACTTGCCCTCTCGATACAAATCATATTTTCCCTGTAGCAATGCCGACAGACAATGTCTGACGTTAAAGTGATCAGATGAGGTCCAAGGCGGGTGGAACACCATTTCTGTAGTTTTAATTCTGATATGATAGGCTCGGAGGGGGACTCGTTTGATTGCTGTCGCAATTGATTGGGCCTGATGGAGCGGCTTGATTGGACAGTGTACTCTGTCCGAACAGCCGGCCTCCAGAGGAGCTCGCGCCCTCAACGGCGCGGCCCGAAAAGTGGAATAAATGCAGGTTATGATGGATTTCCTTTTTGCACCAACAAGAAAAGGATCCAATCCATGGTCACAACGTAGATACTAACGTCGTAATAGAGGCCATGCAAGTAGCAGTCGAAAACGGACTTGAAGGAATGGGAACAGGTATTCGCCATGCTCCTCAACAAGGCTACGAAAAACGAACGTTCAGACCTTATGAGAGCAAAACTTTAGGACAGGACTAACCAACGCAACGGCTACCCCTATGGGTTCGAATCTAACCAGTGGACACCTGATTGGGAAAACTTGATCTTCAGATTCCTCCAGTCCGTGGCGAAGAGTGTTCCACTCCATCACTACTTGAGAAAGGGTAACGCAGTGAGCGAGCCTTTAAGATTATCGCTGGTAGAAATCTATATTTAGGGTGTCTCTCCCTGTAATGTTTCTGAAATCAAGGAAACCTTATGGGAAACTCAGATCAGTAGTTTCTCAGGAATCGCTTGTGACAGCGTTGCCAAGTGCATCTGCCGAGAAATGGCGCTGGCCAAGTTCCTAAAAATAAATGCGTAGAGAGGTCGGCCAAGATATCTGTGGTATCTTCCATGCGCCATCTGCTCAGGAAGTTGAACGATTACTGACTGCTGTAGAGGATTATGAGATTAAAAAGACCGCACTTACCGGATTCGTAAACACTTCGCCGACGTCGGGTTCGTATACCGTAACAATCAGTGCAAGTGAATCTATAGAAACCGCTTTCAAGTTGCGACTGTACTGAAACCATTATCGGGGTATTGGATTTACTTGTCAGATTCGGTGCCGGTTAGTGTCGATGGCTACGAGATCGTAAATCCACGTGTACGATTATATCCCGGATGGAATTCAGTCGGTTCTAAATCAGCGACCGCGCTGCCGACGCACGTCAGGTTTCATGACACCGTATGGGCGTGGGAGGGAAATCGATTCGTCAATAAATCGGCACTTGTTCCGAACGTCGGCTATTGGGTTAATGTATCGGGGGTTATTGATATCCCACTCGGACAGTGACCGTAAGCACGCGGGTTCAGGGTCCATAGATCGAAAAATTTTGCGGATTGGAAACTCCAAAGCTTAAGAACAGCGCTGAACCGCGGTCCGATGTTTTCGTGGTTCATAACCCCTGAACTATTGAACCGTGAACCCGAAAATAACCCGAATTTCCCAATGATCTACGAATCCAAAGCTTCCCGGACTTTGTGAGCGAGAGTCTCCATCGTAAACGGTTTGGGAAGTATCGCGCTGAACTTCTCGGTTAGTCCGCGTTCGAAGACCATCTCTTCGCTGAATCCTGTCGTATATGCGACCTTAAAATGGTTATACTTTTTCCGCAGAATCGTGACCATATCGTGACCATCAAGATTCGGCATAATAACATCTGTCAGAATTAAATCGAAGTGTTTGCCGGTCGTCGCGACCGTGTGTATAGCGTCCGGAGCGCTTCTTGAAAAAATAACGGTGTAACCTAACATTTCCAGCATTCGGCAGCCGACGATGCCTACGCTTTCATCGTCTTCAACGAAAAGTATAGTCTCGGTTCCCGTTGGGAATGTCGGCACTGTAACAGGCACTGCAGTCGTCGATATCAATCCGGTACTTGGCAGGAAAATATTGAATTTCGTACCGATTTCGGGGGTACTTTCCACTTCTATAAGACCGCGATACTGTCTCACAATCCAATATACCGTTGTCAATCCGATCCCCGTTCCTCGTTCCTTCCCTTTTGTTGTAAAGAACGGTTCAAAGATATTCTCGATGTATTTGTCAGAAATCCCGCACCCGGCATCTTTTACGGATAGAAGAATATAGGTGCCGGGTTTGACCTCCATTTCACCTGACAATCGGCTTTCATCCAGTTCTACGTTGGTCGTCGAAAACCTCAGTTTCCCGCCCTTAGCCATTGCGTCCCGAGCGTTAACCGCGAGATTAATGATAATTTGCTCCATCTGGGTCTTGTCAACCTTAATCGCCTGCAGGTCGTCGGCAAGTTGGAGCTCAATCTCTATATCTTCACCAATCGTTCGGCTTAGGAGCGGTTTCAATTCCTTTACGACGTCATTCAAGTTCAAGTTGCTCAAAATAAAAGACTGTTTTTTACTGAATGTCAACAACCGACGAGTTAAGCTGGTCGCGCGCTTTGCTGCCTCGACGATCTTTTCGACGTCCGTATGGGCGGCGTGGTCTGGCCCCAATTCTGCCAGTACCAACTGTCCCAAGCCCATGATCGCAGTGAGTAGGTTATTGAAATCGTGGCTGATCCCGCCAGCAAGGCGGCCGAGGGCCTCCATTTTTTGGGATTGTCTGAGGGTCGCGTCGCTGCGTCGGAGTTGCAGTTCTAAGCCTTTGCGGTGAATCGCATACTGTATGGCCCTCGAGATCGTGTTCTCGGAGAGGCCATCTTTGATTATATAATCCTGTGCACCCACCCTCAGAGCGCCCAAGGCTACAGTAGAATCGCTGGCATTGGTAAGAAGAATTATCGGGAGTAACGATGTTTGAGTCTGTATGGTCTGCAGTCCATCGATCCCGTTACTATCTGGAAGCGTAAGATCCAGTAGGACAACGTCCACGGGATTACATTCAATATACTTAAGGCAGGTTCCGAGGTTACCTACGTGATTGACTTTGTAGTCGATATTCTCGATTTTCGCGAGTAGATCACGAACGCTCGCGGCATCGTCGGAATTATCTTCCACCAAAAGGACGTTAACCAGTTCTTTCTGCATCGATCTCCCAAGTCATTCGAAAATTAGATTGTCTTCAGTCTAGCCTGATCTATGCATGAACTTTCTACTGCGAGCACGCATTGCACATGACCTAAATGACTTACAAAGAACCCAAGACTTTGAAATAGCTCGCTATTCCTTCAGCCTTGAAACCTCCGTAACTTATTGATCTCAAACGCACTGCAAGCTCTCGTGACGAAATTCATGCATGGATCAGGCTAGCCTGCATTATGCAGGAATTTCGTTCGGAATCGTATGCGCTGGCACAATTAAGTCGTCTCTCTCCGCACGAGCGGAGTTTCGGTAATCGGGACCGCATTCTCGGAGTCCGCTTGTGCGAACCGCATAAGCGGACTCCAAGAATGCGGTCCCGAAATTCAACCGCTTGCAGTTTAACTCCAATCCTCAACGTATCTGTCCTCCGCTGATTCAGAGAGTGGCGACGCTTCACAATCGTCGGCCGAGAATTCATCAATATCTATTATGATACCACCGGCGGTTTCGTACCTTTCCGCCGGGTCTTTCTTTAGCATTTTAGCCAGAATAACTTGCAATTTCGCAGGGAAGTCGGGTACGATAGTTTGAGGTTTGATTGGTCGGTCGGTGCTGATTACATGTGCAAGATGGAAGAGATTGTCGCCGTTGAACGGACGTCTCCCGACGAAGAGTTCGTAGGCGATCACCCCAAGAGCAAACAGGTCTGCCCTATGGTCTATATCAGAAGATTTGAAAGCTTCCGGCGACAGATAGTTAGGTGTACCCAAAAGGTCGCCGGTTAGCGTCAGTTGGGATTCAATGGTTTTCGCAACTCCGAAATCCATGACTTTCACTGTAAGACTTTCTCCAATCATAATATTCTCCGGTTTAATGTCCCGATGACATATTCCATTGGCGTGGATCTCTTGCAATGCGGAGGCTACCTGCTGAATTATTTCTAGTTTGTCCGAGAACGATAAAACTTTATTGTTGATTAGCTTTTTTAGGGATTTACCGTCTAAATACTCCATAACGATATAAGGGATTGGTTCTTCGGTCGATAATCCGTAATCCAGTATTTTTACGATATTCGGGTGCTGGATTTTCGCCGCGACTTGCGCCTCTCGGTTGAAGCGCTCCAGGGTTTTATATTTTTCGCTTTCGGTTGCGTCCGTGAACTTTATTGTCTTCAATGCAAACTGGCGGATTTCTCCGTCCTCTATCTTTTTCGCTAAAAAAACCTCGCCTTTATTTCCCTCAGAAATTTTTGAAATGACAGTGTAGCCACCGATAGTCCCCATTCCGTTCTCGAGAACGATCGTCTCGTCGTTAGTCTGGTTTGATGCGTTACGGATCTTGGCAAAGGCTCTTGCTACTGATTCGATAATCTTGTCAACGTTGAAAGGTTTAGATATATAATCGTCGGCGCCAAGTTTCATGCTTTCCACTGCAGCGTTAATATTCGGTTCACCCGTAATTATTATTACCATGGTTCGATCATTTAGTTTTCTGATACGAGAGAGTAATTCGATGCCTGACATGCCCGGCATAATAACGTCAGTGACCACGACTTCGAAGTTATCCTGGGCCATTAATTCCAGTGCGCCGTCTCCGTCATCTGCTACCGACACCAGGTAACTCGCCTGTTCGAGGACTTGTTTTAACGTAAAGCGGACGAGCTCATCATCGTCCACCACCAGAACCCTTTGTTTTTGTTCGGAATTTTTCATAATGAAGAAACCAAGCCTTAACTTAATGACTACAGCATATCAGCAGAAGTCGCAATTAAAGATCTACGGGTTATCCCGCACTATTCGGAGATCATAGAAACTGTAACATAGGTGTAACGATAGTATGAGGAGATTTCACATGTATAAGAAACTTCCATGCCAAATTCGAATGATCTCATCGTATCTAATTGGAAAACCAAGAGATTAAACAACTTTACGCAGAAAGATAGTTCTCCGGATTTGGAGGAATAAGGTCAAGGTGTTCATTAATTAGCACATAAGTGTTCAATAATCTGTGCACTTGTGTACCGTAGGGCTAGCTCCGTGGGTTGGAGGCTCAAAATTCCGTTAAGTCGATTTACAAAGTATTGGTGGCGGGTCCAGTCCGTTTTTCTGTGTGGCGACAGGCTAAGTGGGTACGCATAGAGTGGCATGGACCGATGTGATATGTAAGTTATTTGAATATATAATGTTATGTCTCAAAGTGCGCTTGAGATATTATCTACACAGGGGTAGCGCGCGAGTATGGTGGGGTAATAGCGGAGCACTCAAGTAGATCTAGTGATTGCCAGAGCTGAAGGAAAGTTTTGGCCGAATTTGATGTTGACACACGGTCTGGACAATCTGTTCAATTTTCTGGACAATCAGGCTGGTAACAGAAACGGTTGAGTCCACCCCAAGTGAGGTGTGTGGCCACTGGTGTCGTATCTCCTGTTTGGTGCTGCATTTCGTCGGCGGATCAACAGACGACGGAAATATCGACAGGCGGGCGCAGTTCTGCACAGACGGCAAGTGCATTATGTATCACATGATTACGAAAATCATCGATAAGTGACGAATCTTGCTCCTCGTTGTTATCTATTGATACGAAGGCCTGTTGCGTGAGGTTGTAGTCGAAACGCGGTGCCCATTTTCGTGCACCAACCCGAGCGGTCGTAGAGCAATTGTCAATC
Source organism: Verrucomicrobiota bacterium (assembly GCA_021772635.1). Taxonomy (GTDB): domain Bacteria; phylum Verrucomicrobiota; class Lentisphaeria; order JABSQK01; family JAJFLO01; genus JAJFLP01. The sequence goes on from JAJFLP010000050.1 coordinate 10,282, forward strand.
ATGTGAGCAACACCCTTAAAATGCATGTACGGATTCAGAGAATCGACGCATTCGATTACAGATTCGTTAATGATTTCTGAATAAGGATGACCTTTCTCGATTAGTAGATCTATTTGCGCGATCATCGTTGCGCAGTATACGCCGGCCGTGAACGGGTTCAGCGGGATACTGTCTTCGTCCCGGTTTTCGCGGACAGATACGCCGGTCACCCACGTAAGGGTCCCGTCTATATTACCCATTGGAAACCGTTTATGACGTTTCCCGGCCGCTACGACGCTGCGGATTTCATTGCCGCATGCGACATCCTCATAGATTTCGTGAAGGATATCCAGTGCCGGTTTATATGATGCTGAGTATGCGGTATCAAAAACGACTTTGCCATTCTCATCGAGACTGTGATAAACTGCTAAGATACCGTTCTTCGAGATGATCCGGGAGATCGGACCGGTTATCGTTTCGGCGGAGTTCAAGAAAGCGTCGGTATCCGTCATTCCGTTGTCCTTGAATCGACGGTAAAGACTTTCGATAATCCCGTGCACCGCTCCCAGCAGAATCCCGCGTTCACCGAAAATATCGGATTTGTACTCGGATGTGAGCGTGGTACGGAATGCGAACGGTGCACCCAAGGCAACCGCCCATCCTAGCGCATAGTCAGTCGCCTTGCCGCTTACATCCTGATGGATTGCGAAACTGGTGTTGATTCCAGCGCCGTTTACTTCAGTACCTTGCTCGTATAGTCTTCTCACTGAAGGTCCCATACCTTTTGGGCAGACGCCGACAACATTGATGTTATCCGGAAACTCGGCGCCGACGGTTCGTAGGTACCCAAGGAGGAAACCGTGGGATAATCCCAGAGTAGCGCCCGGCTGTAGTGCTGCGAGTATTGCCTCGTAATTCTCTGCCTGGGCGGCGTCTGATATCAAGAGAATTACCAGTTCCGACTCGCGGATTACGGCGAACATTTCGCCAAGAGTTCCGTCCGCAGTGCTAAATCCGGCGTCGCCGGCTGCGGCAATGGATTGAGACCCATCGCGAAGTCCGACTTTTACCGTTATTTCCGTATTTACTAATGAGTCCCGAAGGTTCTGGGCTTGCGCCGGGCCCTGGGATCCCCAACCGATGACTCCGATTTGCTTGATCCCGTCAAACGCCTGTGGCAGTGACGGAAACAAATGTCTGCCACCGCGGATGATGTACTCCTCGGTGGATGCGAGTTCAATTTTCTCTTTCTCAAATATCTTGGTATCAAAGTTTGTACTCATAAGATTCTCCCGCTTGGATAAAGTAGTATCGCCATTTCCAGGATGGGAACCAGCGAACAGATAGTCATTAGATATTTATACCGAACGTCTTCATCCCGCATGCGGGACGAAATATTGTTCGATCGCGCAAGAGATTCCGAAGGATATTCGAAAACTCGAAGGCGATCAGCTTGGTCACCTATAAAACGAACACCAAACCAGGGTCCAGCAATTCGAAGAGGGCAAGTTATATCCCGAACAGCAAAATTCAAGGAATACCTTTTCCTAAATCCCCGTAAGAACGGCACTCGGCGTTTTGAAGTTCAGATACGCTCGATTTTACATGATTCAGAGAACCATTCGATTGTTCGAACTAGCGCTTCCTCGGCAGCTACGGGAGGGTGGTAATCAAAGTCACGTTTAGCCTTACTGATACTGAAATAATGTGAGGTTGCGAATTGGCTTGCGAGGAAGCGGGTTACGTTTGGTTCCCCCAGCGGCGGCACTAACGTATGAAGGACTTCCGAGATCGCGCCGATGGTATACGCGGCCCGATAGGATATACGCTTCTTAACGTTTGGTAGATTCAGCCGCTCCAGTAAATGGTTGATCCACACCCACAAGTTTACCGGATTGTCGTCGCTGATAAAGTAAGCCTGGCCGGCTAATGGGGACTCGAGTGCCAGCTTCTCTGCAGCCTGGACGTGGGCTGCCGCTGCGTTTTCGACGTAAGTAATGTCGACGATGTTCTTTCCCGCTCCGACCTGAACCAATTTACCACTGCGCGCTTTGCGAATCAGCATCGGTAAAATATGCGGATCACGCGGTCCCCAGATCAGGTGGGGGCGGAGGGCGCACGTCGCGAGCCCGTTCTTGCCGTTGGCTTCTAATAGCAACTGCTCTGCTGCGGCCTTTGATTCAGGATAATATGCGACGTACTTATCAGGGTAGGGTAGGGTCTCGTCGCCGCTTTCGATATCCTGCATGCCGAACACGACGCTCGGTGTGCTGGTATAGACAAGTCTTGAAACGCTGTTCGCTAAACATGCATTGATGACGTTTTTCGTTCCTTCGTAGTTAATGGAAAAAAAATCTTCCCGTCTGCCCCAAATTCCCGCAAGCGCCGCGACATGGAACACGGTATCCACATTATTGCAGGAATCTTTGACAACGCTGAACTCTCTTAAATCGCCGCGGACACACTCACAACCGAGTGCCGCTAGTTCAGGGTACGCTTTGCGCGATACGACGCGGACCTCGATTTTGCGCGCGATGAGTTGTTCAATGAGATAACGTCCTAAAAAACCACCACCGCCTGTAACCAGTGCGCGCATGATAATGATGTCTCCGGTTTAGGGACTTTCTTGTAAAAGTAATGTCGATTCTCTCCGAACAGATCTGAGTGGGGAAGAGATATTGGTCGAAGGGGCTAGCCCCAATCCCAGCGAACTTTTCGTCGGATTTTTTTCGTACTCGTATTCATACTCGTAATCCTTTTTAAATTTTACCTCGAAAAACCAGTAAGATTACGAATCGGAATGTTCGCTTATTTTAGGCCTAGCAGCCTGTCGGACTTAGAGCGAATCTACTGGGAAAATGATAGATTTGATGCATTTTCGCAGTAGATTCGGCTAAAGCCCGACAGGCTCATTGACCATTGCTGAATAGTATTTTACGTACGGTTTTCGCTAACCCAATCGGCGAGTTTCTCCCGAAAAATCTTAGCGTTATGACGGATGTCGACTGGAAAATTCCGGTGGAAACAGATCTGCGAGATATTAGAAGTTTTCTGACTTCCCTGCGCCAACTCGATCAATTCATTTTCGAATTTCGCAACTTGCGTCTTGGTCCTCGGGTACTCTCCCGGTTCTGGCTCTATTACGATCACAGGTGTTTGGCGAAATCGATCTTGTCCGATACCGACAAGTGCGGATCTGTATACGCGCGGGTGCTCATCGAATATAGCTTCACAGCATACCGAATACATCGTATCATTACCCGTTTCGACGCGGTGCGCTTTGCGACCACAAAACCAGAGTCGACCTTTTTCGTCGAAGTACCCGATATCTCCGATACGATGCCAGAACTTAATTTCGTCTTCCGTGGTTTTTTCATAAATCTTATGGAGTTCCGTTTGATTCGGAAGCTCAAAATATTCAGGGCTTACAATAGGTCCTTTAACGACGATTTCACCGACCCCGCCAGCGCAGATCTCAATCACCTCCTCCCACGACGGTATCGGGGCGTCAGTGACTGCAATGATCTTGATTTCCATGCGCGGGTAGGGCGATCCAACACAGTATCCGTTTCCGGCTCGAGTCGCTTTATTTGTTTCGCCGAGTACCTGGCTTCCTAGAAAGTACGTGGCCAGTAAGCTTTCGGTCGCGCCGTAGGGCGTGTAGACTTCGCCATCCTCTGGAAGAATACGTCCTAATAGTCGTTGGTGCAGGTAATAGGGGACAGGGGCACCGGCCATGAGCACGCGTCGAAGCGACGGTAGTCTAATTTGATGTTCAGCACAGTAGGAACTTACCGTGTTCCACAACGCTGGCGATCCAAATGAGAAAGTGACATTATTCCGACTAACCGCGTCAATTATTCTTACTGGATCCACCTGTGCGGGGCGTGTAGGATCCATCTCCGGGAAGGCGACCGTAATACCCATTGCGATACTAAAAATAGAAAATAGAAAGAATCCTGGCATATCCACATCGTTATCAGTTAACGAGTAGGTTTCCTTGATCAGTTCGGCCTGGGCGTTGAACATCCCATGTGTGAAGACCACGCCTTTCGGCGGGCCGGTGCTCCCGGTCGTAAAAATAACAGCCGACGTGTCATTGCTACTTTTATCAGACAGCGGAGTTTCTGCGGAGGTCCCGGCCGATTTTAGCCCTGCCAAAGTGCAATCAGCGCCAATTGCAACTGATGCGGTTGTTATATTAATTGATACGCTATCGAAATAATCTCGAAACAGTAGCCGAATGAATTGGGCGAGCGGCGTTCCGATGAAAACCTGAGGCTTAACCTGGAGTAGACAGTTTAACAGATTCTTTCGTCCCATGCCGGGATCAATCAGTACCGGGATCGCGCCGATTCTCAGCAGCGCATAGAATAGCGGGAGAAAGTCGAGCCCGGGTTCTATCATCAAACTTACGCGCATATCGGGACGAACCCCGGCTTGGACTAACCCACCCGCATAGCGGTCAGAGACTCGTTTGAAGTCGCCGTAGGTATACTGGGAATAGGTAAGGCGCTGTCGGTTGGAGAAGCGTTTGTTCGGAAAACGAATCGCTGTTTTCTCAGGAGATTTCGAGGAAATAGTATCTATTCGCGCGGCAAAGTTCATTGAACTTCAGTCGGCGGTTCCGTGCGCAGTAACACGTACGAGGTGAGATACTTTTTTGCTACACGCTGTACATCATCTGCCGACACCGCTTCGATCCTGCTCTCCAAAGTATCAGCAAAATCATAGCCGAGCCCATATAACTCGTCAATCGCTGCCTGCAGCGACATTGACGAATTTGTCTGTCGACTTAATTTTTCCATTGTATTATAAATAATCTTCGCTTTCGCTAATTCACCGTCGCTTACCTTCGATGTCCGGATCACGTCAATATCCTTGAGGACAATATCGATGACCTCGTCGGTTTTCTCCGGAGAACTGGCCGTCAAAACTCCGAAGTACCCCGGGGCCAATCCCATGAAGTTGAACGCATGTACATAGTATACCAAGTCCCGGTTGCCGCCGCGTAAATGCTTGTGTAATCTTCCCCCTGGATAGCCGTATCCAGAGATTATAGTATCCAGTAGAGCGAGCGGGAATCGATCTTCCGTGTTATCAACCCGAATTCCCGGGTACCCTATATAGACAGCTGAAAGATTCTTATTCACCGTCTCTCGAATTACCGAATCTTCAACCCGTGCATCGATCGCGTTGATCTCGGGAAGTGCTGCTGCAGTACGACTGAAGTCGCGAAAACTCGTCCCGACCGCTTCCACTGTCTGTTTTATATCAATATCACCGAATACGCTGACAACGCATCGGCTTGGAATAACAAAAGATTTATAGAACTCCTTCACGGCAGTTGCGTCGAGTTTTTCAACGGTGGTGCGGGTTCCGAGTTGATCGCGGGCATACGGATGACTGCCGAAATAATATTTACGAAACAGGTAAGAAATTTCCGAGTCCCAGCGATCGCGCCGTTTATCTATTCGTGACAGCGTATTTTGCTTCACTATTTCAAGTTCTTCGCCGGGAATAATTGAGTTCTGAATTAGATCCGAGAAAATTTCCAATGCGACAGGGAAATCATCTCTCAACACCTCCAATGACACGCTCAACGTGTTGTTACCGGATGAACTCGAGAGTCGCCCGCCCAGGCTGTCAATGCGACTTGCAATGTCGTCTTTTGAGCGGCTACTTGTACCGCGGGTTAACATCTCTGCTGTCACGTGACTGATCCCTGCTTTCTCCGGTGGCTCAAACAGTACGCCGCCCAGAAAATAGGCTTGAATATTTACGAGCGGGACATTCGGGTTTCGTTTCACCAGCAATCGCAGTCCATTGGGGAACTCTTCTTTGATAATCTTTGTGGCGCTTTCGGTGAGACTTTTTTCGGGGCCTTCAGAAACGCTGGTTTCGGGCCGCAACAGGGCAATCGTAGTATTGTCGTCGGTAAAGTAGGTTCGGGCTACGCGCATGATATCTGCAGCCGTAACTTCTCGAATCTGACTTAAATAAATCGTGTCGAACCCGGGATTCCCCGTAGTAATCATATTAATTCCCAAATTCGCTGCTTCAGAATCGGCGGTTTGCCTGGAGAGTATGTCGTCAGCGATTTTCTGTTGAATCGCTTTGGAGAGCTCGGATTTAAGCACCGGTTTGGTCTTCAGCTTATCGAGTTGCAATTGTATTTGGTGGATAACCGCTTCGGTATTCTCATCACCACAAGTCCCACCGATCAAGAAAATTCCGGCGTCATATTTAGGGGTGTCGGAGTAACTGTAGATTGAGGAAACCAACCGCTGATCTTCCTGAATATTCTTAATCAATCTCGAACTGCGACCGTGAGACAGTATGTAACTCAAGACGTCAAGGGCAAAAAGGTCCTCGTGATGAATCGGAACTGTGTGAAAAGCCACATTAAAGTAGGCCGAACCCAGTCCCTTCTTGTGGATCGTACGAGTGCGGCGGCCGAGTTGCTTTGGTTCGTCAGGTAATAAAACCGGGGCCGTGGCACGCCGTTCGAAATCCCGAAAGGCTGACTTAATGCGAGTAAGAACGTCTTCCTCGCTGAAGTCCCCAACGGCGACCACGGTTATATTATTGGGGACGTACATTCGCTCGTAGTAGCGGAGAATATCATCGCGCGTCAGCGATCTCACCAGATTCTCATAACCGATCACAGGGAATTTTGCCGGATGGGTAGAAAACATCGTATCGTACAGTTGGCTGTGAAGGATTCGTCCCGGTTCGTCTTTGCCTTTATTCAGTTCCTCAAGGACGACTCCGATTTCCCGATCGAATTCTGCCTGCGGGAATGAACTGTTCTTCATCCAGTCGGCGAGTACGTCAATGGCGAGGTTAACCTGATCGTTTGATGTTTTAATGAAGTAACAGGTGTGTCCGCGGGTAGTATAGGCATTGTTAGCGCCCCCTAATTGTTCGATCAACGCCGTTATTTCAGATTCGGAATAATTCGATGTGGTCCCGCCGTTAATCAAGTGTTCGAAGACGTGAGAAATGCCAGTGCCCGAATACTCACCTTCGTGAATGCTCCCGGTGTTTACGTAAATTCGAACCGCACTTACGGGAGCCGTGTGATTCTCCTTGACTATGACTGTCAGGCCATTGTCCAGTACCGCCACTCGCTGTGCCTCAGTTGTAGACGGTAGCTGGAATGCCAATAATGCCATAAGTAGACATATACGTACAGGGGCGTTCCGTGAGTTTTTGATCCGTGCGCGGCAAATTTCGGCTGCCCGGCCATAGTTTATTAAGGTAAGATTAATCATAATTTAGTATATTTTATTACGAATTTGAGATTGCCAATGACAGTCACTGGGACTAGTTTAAAAACTTTTTAGCCGATTTCTATTTCCAATGGAATAAACGGGAGGACGGACATTTTGAACGACCAATACTTACAAATTGCTACTGAGAAAATTCCAGATAATATGATACTCATTAATATTGCGTCCAGGCGAGCACGGGAATTATCTCGTGGTTCTTCGCCCCTGGTCAAGGTTGCGAAAGGCGAAGGCTGGCTTGATATTGCACTGAACGAAATCGGTAATGGTAAAATCGTACACGATCCGGACGAGTCTTAACTGATCGCCTTACGTGGAACGAAATTACAGTTGCGTCGTCGGGGTTTTATACCCTGTCGCGGTACTCGCGTACTCGAAATCGATATGATAACCGCCTGCTATTTCGATGGCGCCTCTCTACTCCTCCCTTCTCCTTGAAACTTCGTGGATTTTCGATTGCCGATTTTCGATTTGATTTATTTCGGAATTTTACGACTGGATCGAAATAAAAAGTTTCGTTATGTATTAACCGGCCCGCCGCGGCGGGCCGGTTCGTTGCTCCTCTGAAACTTCGTCATTTTGACACACTAAAGTGTGAACTCCAACGGGCGCTACTCGCATACCAAAAGATTAGTGTTGTTAAGGTCCCCCCCGTTGGAGTTCACGCTTTAGCGTGTCTTAACCCGAGTTTCGTCACGTATTAACCGGGCCGGTACGGGCCTGGACGGTTGCTCCCTTGAAAATTTGCAAAAATCTTCGGCATTCTGAGCCCGTTTCGTTCGGATGAAGGGGAAATTATAATACGGTTCGAGCAATAGACTGGTTGCAGCCCAAAGCGTTATACTGTTTTACTCACAATTTTTCGCGGGTTCGAGTTTTATAAAACAGAGGCATTGCACTGTGGAAAAGAATTTGAATGTTGCGGCTCCGCACACCCCTGAACGTCGCGTAAGCCGACAACGCGGAATTGGCCGGAATAGAATGTGACCATCCCGATCCGTCCTCCAAATTTGTGCTGCTGCAAAGACGTTGCCCACGATTTTTCTCGGGTATCTCGGCGACATCGTGATACGTCCCCGTCGAGTGATCATATAGTTGTGTTTGAGATACGAAATTCGGTTGGTTCAACCCCCAGATGAATCGTCGATCCTTGTTCTGATTCACGTAATTCCACTTAACGACAACTTCGTCGCTTCCATGCCATTCGCAACCTTCCAATTGGATGAATATATCGGGCCAGTTAGTGGCTCTTGGACGGTATGCGCGATTCGATTGACTCTTATTGTTCAGGAGTTTGATTTCGATCTCTTGTCTTCCATCGATGTTTAATCCCTGCAGGTGTAATTGCAACGGCAATGGCGCATCTTCCGGCACCTCGAATCGTGCCCATACGGGTAAATCCCTTCCACCGAAAATCTCCTTCGACCAACCTGGCTTTTCCGGGCGGGTTGTATCGGCGCACAACAGAGTCCCTGCACGATTTCTGGCTACCGGATATTCGGCACCATTCGCATCGACGATCTTTGATGTTGAAACCAGGTTAGGCTGAGAGAACCCCCACGTAAATGATGAAAAAAGATCGTTGTTATTATTTACATACGCCCATTCCGCTATGATCGAACTATTTTCGACACGAGCAATCGCGTCTATCCGAATGGAGAGTGTGGGCCAGATAGTATTGAGATCGAGCGGATACGGAGGCGATTGAGGGTCCACATCCGACGTGCCAGATTGTGTCCCATCCCGATGATAGAGATATTTGAGACCCGAAAGTACAAATACGGCTGTCGCCAGCAGGAAGCAGACTAGTTTGAGCCAGCGCGGGAAGTAGACCGAGGGTGCAGTGATGAAATTCTCTCCCATAATATCGCGTTTCCCGGGTATTTTCTCGACGTCGGTCTCCGTTGACGTCCAGCGTACCGCCGCACTACTAGCCTAGAGCAGGCTGCGCTTGCCGGTTGCTCGGGAAACCATTCCTTTGATTGATGTTCCGACGACACCGAGTCCGTATTGAATCGATCGCGGAAGGTTGATCGAGGACGCTTCCGGGAAGTATCGGGTTGGGCACGATACCTCACCGATCTTATATCGTCGCAATACAATTTCCGCCAGCATTTGGTTGTCAAAGATAAAGTCGTTCGAGAATCTATCGAAGTCTATCTCTCGGAGTATTTTAGCATCGTAAATTCGATAGCCGGAATGGTACTCAGAAAGCTTATTCCCGAGGCACAGATTCTGGAAAAGCGTTAGGAAGCGATTGGCGATATACTTATAAACCGGCATGCCTCCCTGTAGTGCCCCATTAACAAGGATTCGCGAGCCGATTACGAACTCAAACTCGGCCTCTGCGATGAGCGAACACATAGACCGCAGGATGAGCGGAGTATACTGGTAATCGGGATGCACCATTGCAACGATATCCGGGTCGTGTTTTAACGCGCTGCGATAGCATGTTTTCTGGTTGCCGCCATAGCCTAAATTCGTTTCATGAACGTGGGTTTCAAGCCCCAAATTTCTAGCTAGCGCGGAAGTATTGTCAGCACTGGCATCATCAACCAGAATAATTTGGTCGACCAGATCGCTGGGCATTTCGTCGAGTGTCTGTTCCAACGTCAAGCCAGCATTGTAGGCGGGTAGCACTACAACAATTTTCTTACCACATAGAGACATAGGGGATTTCCTTCGATAGTTCGTCTGGATGTTATATAATACTTAAATTACCTACTAGCCTGAACTATGCACAAACTTTCTACTGCGAGCACGCATTGTACATGACCTAAATGACTTTCAAAGAACCCAAGACTTTGAAATAGCTCGCTATTCCTTCAGCCTTGAAACCTTCGTAACTCTTTTAGATGAAACAAGATACGTATTCGCAGTAGAAAGTTTATGCATAATGTAGGCTAGCGAAGCTTTCGACCAGGCGTTGGGTTAGGATTGGTATGGGGAATGAATTGAGGAGATACGTTTTCCCGGGGTTGACGGGCGGAGCTCTACTCGCACAATACCTTACATCCAGAATAGAGTGCCATTGGGTAACACCGTATTAGCCAACCGGGAATTTCGGTTATCGCGGGATAGAGAATCGCGTTCGAATCCGATTAATGTCCGCCGCCTGCCATTCGATGATACTGGCTAAGATCGGTTACACCTGTGATAATTCTGTAGATGCCGTCCTGGCCAAGCGTCCGCATCCCCTGGCTCATCGCGAGCGTTCGCATTTCAGCGACAGGTGCCTTTTTCGCGATCAACTTTTTCATTTCCGGAGTAGCTTCAAGAAGCTCATGAACACCGCATCGTCCGGCATATCCTGTACCGCTGCACTTTTCACAGCCCACCGCCTTATTCAATTCGAGTTCGGCAACGTCAACCTCTAATTCGTGGAAATACTCTTCTCCGAATATATGAATTAATCTTTCGATTTCCTCTTGGTCCGGCTTATACGGCTCCTTACAGGCCTTACAAAGCGTACGCATTAAACGTTGCGCCAGCACCCCGATAAACGCATCGGCGAAATTTAGCGGATCAAGGTCCATATCGAGTAAACGGGTGATGGTTTCCGGTGCTGAGTTCGTATGCAGCGTAGAAAAGACCAGATGCCCGGTTAGCGACGCTTCGATACCGGTCGCGGCTGTTTCGTGGTCACGCATTTCGCCGATTAGAATGATATCAGGACCGCAACGCAGGAACGCTCTGATTGCTGCTGCGAATGTATATCCGATCTTCGGCATCACCTGAACCTGCTGGAGTCCCGCCTGAGTGATCTCAACTGGATCCTCTGCGGTAACGATCTTTTTTTCGATAGTATTCAACTTGCCGAGGATGGCATGAAGGGTTGTGGTCTTTCCGGAGCCTGTTGGACCGACGACTAAGAATACGCCATGGGGATGCGTTAGTAATTCTTCTAAGCGCTTCTGGTTCTGTGGCATGAGACCGAGCGCACTGTATGGCATGGTTTTCTCGCCGCCGGCGAGGATACGCAGAACTGAACTTTCCCCGTTTACCGTCGGTAATGTCGCGACACGAAGCTCAACTGGTTTTCCTTTGAGCTTCACCGCTATTTTTCCGTCTTGTGGTTTTCTGTTTTCAGTTATATCCAGATTCGCCATAACTTTGATACGGGCGATACAGGCTCTATGATAATTAAAGGGGATCGTAGTTAGAAGTCGGTTTACGCCGTCTACTCGTACTCGCACGTCGCTATTCGTTTTCCCTTTGTGCGGTTCGATATGGATGTCCGAAGTGTCAAGATGATATGCGTCTGTTATTATCTTGTTCACCAATGCGACGATCGCAGACGCATTGGGATCGCTCAGTTCCCCGCTGGCGTCGGCGGCATCATCAGTCACCAATTCAGCGTCTTCCGCGGCCAGTTCGTCCAGGATCTCTCCCATATCGCGTTCGGCCACTTCCTCATGCTTCTCTTCCCCGGAGAGCTCGAACCCGAGGTATGCCATGATGTCCTCTTTGAGGCCTACCAGGAATTCGTAGCTCATGACATTCAGGACGTTCTGGATCTCCATCAGGCGTTCCGAGTCATTCGGGTCATCAAGCAGAACTACCGCTTTCTCCTGGTTGACAGACAGCGGGACCCAACAGTTTCCGGCGAGGTAGCTCTTATTTAGGTTCTCAAGGATTTCCTCGTCTATTACAATTTCAGGATCGTATTTCATAAACGGAACCTGGAAATACTGCTCAAGTGATACACCCAATTCCTCGACCGGTATCCCCGCCTCTTTTACGAGTAACTGTGTCACAGACATATTGTTTTCGGCCGCTTTTTCTTCTAATTCCTCCAGTTCCTCCAAGGTTATTTTCCCGTTCTGGATCAATAAATCATAAGGGCCCAAAGTCGTTTTCAGGTCATACCGAAATTTTTGGCCCATAACCTTCGCGATTTCGGTAGCGTGATCGTATTCCGCGTCCAGAAACGCGCCGCCGTCGCGCCGGTTAATCACCTGCATAACACCGAGGAGCGTATCCTTGAACTTAATCGGCACCACAATCATTGCAGTCGTCAGGAATCCAGTGCTCCGGTCATAGCTGTAATCGAAGTTTAGTTTCGGGTGGAGCGACTTTAGATACTCAGAGTCGTAGACATCGTCGATACGCACTTCCTGTTGACTCATTGCTACGTAACCAGCAATGGACGACGGACTGAGGGGCAATACAATTTCCTCCATTAACTCGTCGCCGGTACGGTACCAGGAGACGATTTCACGGCCTTCCTTGTCCTTGCGGTAGATGGTCAATCGCTCGGCGTTAATCAGCGTCAGCAAATCCTGTTCCAGTTGCCAGAGGATATCCTCCAGGTGCTCCGCCTCGTGTATCTTTTGATAGATTGAATTCAGTTGCGCCTGATAATCTATCGGGCCCTCACTGCCTCCACCATCTTCCTCTACAATGTCAATGCCGGTAGACATCTTTCTTAGCCTTTTCTGAGAGTTCGCATCGGGTTCAACGATGGATCTAATTCGAAATTATAAATTCAATCCACGACTGTGATTGAATAAGTATTCGGGAATACTATGATAGACAGAGAATCTAAAATTTTCAAGTGATTATACTGAACGCCTTGGAGTTTTCGAAAAATCGTTCGATCCCTCTTACGTACTTGGTTTGAAGTCGTCTCTCCGCAATCTCGGAGTCCGCACGAGTGAACACTGTGAATGCGGTGAGACGACTTTTAATTAATTGCCTAACGGATATGTTTTTCCTAGCGAAAACCGCCGCGGTG
>JAJFLP010000006.1 GCA_021772635.1 Verrucomicrobiota bacterium
CTACAGTTGTGAACTCCAACGAACCGTCCGGCAATCAACACGCATCACCCATCTACGTTCTCGCATTGCTCGTAAGTATAATGAAACCCGGCGTTCCGGAGCGCTGTTGGAGTTCACACATTAGTGTGGTATTTTTTTAATAAATTAAGAAACACACAAAAGTGTGAAATCCAACGAACCGTCCGGCAATCAACACGCAACACGTTTCACGCAACACGTTCCACGCAACACGTTTCACGCTCCAAGCTCTACGCCCCAAGCTCCACGATATCCGGCACCCTATAAGCACAAATATACTGCAAGCAGTACGATTTTTGGACGACTTCAAACTGCCACGCATGAGATATCGAACGATATTTCGAAAACTCGAAGGCGTTCGGTATAGTAGGTGACGCCCCAATCTTTCTCTAGCCTGATTAATTCACGCGATTCGTCGCGAGAGAACTTAACTCGTTCATAATAAGACGATTGGAGAAGGCGCCACGGAGAAAGTGAATTTTCATTCACTAAGATGTGAAGTCAAGCCAATCGGTTTATTTGAGCAGAGATTAGGGCTCGTAGCAGAATACTGGTGAATTATTCGGGCTAGATTTACGGTTTTTTGATCCCGAGTTTTTTCATGCGGTCACGAAGCGTACTGGCCGGAACCTCAAGGCGAATCGCCGCCCCTGTTTTTCCTTCTATTTTCCAATCGCAAGTGGCGAGCACCTCTTCTATATGCGCTTTTTCGACTTCCTTGAGTGACAGTGTATTGGCACCTGAAACGGGCCTGCGGCGTGAATGATCAATCAGATCATCGACAATCAAATTTGCTCCAGGCGAGAATATCACGGAACGTTCAATCACGTTCTGTAATTCTCTCACATTTCCGGGCCAATGGTATGAGGTGAGTGATTTCATTGTTGCGGCCGATATCTTATTGACTTTCTTCCTCATCTTGCAATTGAATTTATTCAAGAAGTGTTGAACCAATGGCGTAATATCCTCCCTCCGATCCCGGAGTGGCGGCACAACCAATCGAATCACATTGAGACGGTAATAAAGGTCTTCTCTGAAGTCACCCGCGGCGATCAATTCCGTCAAGTCGCGGTTGGTTGCGGCAATTACGCGAACGTCGACTTGGATTGACTTTGTTGCTCCGACCCGTTCGAATTCTCCGTCCTGCAGTACCCGCAGCAGCTTAGGCTGTAAACCCAGGGGTAAATCGCCGATCTCGTCGAGGAGAATGGTTCCGCCATCAGCAACTTCGAACCGGCCCAGGCGCTTTGAGGTTGCGCCCGTGAACGCACCTTTTTCGTGCCCGAATAGTTCACTCTCAATTAAATGCTCCGGAAGAGCAGCACAATTAATTTTGACCAATGGCCCGGTTTTCCTGTTACTGGCGTAATGGATAGATCTGGCTATCAACTCTTTACCGGTTCCGGTTTCGCCCAGGATTAACACGCTGGCGTCGGTGTCACTGACCTGACGGATTTTGTTGAGTACACTGCGTAGCGCCTCACTTTCAGTGATGATTTCATTCCAATTGTATTCTTCGCGGATCTCCTCGCGAAGATAGGTATTCTCAATCTCCAGGCGCTCTTTCAGGGTCTCGACATTGTGCAGAGCGGCTTTGAGATTTTCATTTGCAATCGTCAGTTGCGCGGTTCGCTCGCGTACCTGGGATTCGAGGTTTTCGTTCGCTTGCACCAAACTGTTTTGTAATTCTTGAATCTTAAGGTGCGTTCGAACACGCGCAAGAACTTCATCGATATCAAAGGGTTTCGTAATATAGTCAACCGCCCCCGAACGAAATCCATGAAGCTTCTCGTCGGCAGCGGACAACGCTGTCATAAATAGTACCGGAATATTTCGGGTATCCGGATTACGCTGTAATCTACGCAAGGTCTCGTGGCCGTCGATCCCGGGCATCATAATGTCGAGGAGAACAAGATCAGGCTTTGCATACTCGATTTGTACAATCGCGTTTTCACCGTCTTCTGCCGCCAGAACTTTGAATCCGTTGTCGGATAAGTGCTCCAACAGCACGCTAACGTTAGCGGGAGTGTCGTCAACAACCATGATGACGGGTTTATGTTTTCTTTTAGACATGAGAGTGTGATTCGTGTTACGTGTTTCGTGATTCGTGTTACGTGTTTCGTGATGCGTGTTACGTGATGCGTGTTTCGTGATGCGTGTTACGTGTTTCGTGATGCGTGTTTCGTGATGCGTGTTTTGTGATGCGTGGCGCCTGACTGCGTAGGTGTTTTTTTTACTCAGCTGCCGGCCTGCGCCGTAGCGAGGCCTGGCCCCGCGACCGCGGGGGCCGAGCTACTTTTGACTCGCCAGATCAACACGAATCGGAATGTTCGCTTATTTTAGGGCTAGCTACGATATGGTGCGATCAGATCGCGTATATATTTCATCTTATAGGATTTCGTAGATTTACGGATGGTTGTGGTAAAGTGCGCGAATTCGGGACTGTCGCTGTCAACTTTATCCATTAAGCCATAAATCCCGGAGATATCGCCTTTCATCGCAAGATCATACAGTTTATCAGCAACTTGTAAAGGGACAGAATGCTCGTCGTGAGCACCGGTCATTGCCGGCATAACGGTGTCCGCCATTGACGGCAGCAATTCCGATGCTGTTACCGTTTCACCCGATTGATCATTATTCGTCTCGACGTTCATATTCATAAAATCCGGCTCTCCGTATTCCCACTCGATATCCAAATGTCGCCGAATCATTTGCAACAAAAAATTCACCTCAATCGGTTTCGGAATGAAATCGTCATATCCCGCAGCCTGGCACCGTTGGCGGTCGGTTTCGAATACGCTTCCGGATAGTGCGAGTACGACGGTTGGTTTAATTTTTGGATCATCTCGAATACGCCTTGCGGATTCTAAACCACCCATATTCGGCATAATCATGTCCATTATTATAAGATCAGGCTCGAAATCGGCGCATCGCTGTATACAATCAAGTCCATCCACAGCTTCAGCCACTATGAATCCGATCGGTTCCAGAATATCAGTCAGGATGGCGCGATTCTCCGGCATGTCGTCGACGACTAGTACTCTTGGCGTTCTCCCGCGGATTCCTGCGACGTATTGTTGCGGCGTTTCCGGCGTTTCCTGAACAGCGCGAATTTCTGTCAGTTTCAGATCAAACCAGAAGCAGCTACCGACGCCGACCGTACTCTCAACACACAATTCACCGCCCATTAATTCGACGAGTTTCTTGCTGATACTAAGCCCCAAGCCGGTCCCTTCTATAACCCGTTCCCCGCTTCGAACCTGTTTGAACGGCTGGAAAATATCTTCTGTATTTCTCAATGGAATGCCGCGGCCGGTATCCTTTACCTCAAAACGAATTTTGATTTCACGGTCGCCAATCTCTGATTCAACGCCGAGGACTCCCGCCGAGCCGGGTTTTCGACAGTCATCGATTTCCTCGCAGGTCGGCGGAAGGGAATCCGGTTTTTCGGCGGGAGGAATCTGACCGTGGATCTGACCGGGACTGTCGATAATATCCAGGTCGACGCGGGAAATCTTGAAAGTGACGTGGCCGTCGCGGGTGAAATTAACCGCGTTGCTCAATAGATTGTGCAATATCTGACGGAGCAGTTTTTCATCGCTCTTCACGATCTTCGGCAGTCGTGTGTCTCTTTCCAAATAAAACTGAATATTCTTCTGCTTAGATCGTATTCGGGTGATATCCGAAACGCTTTTTATCAACCCAGCCAGGTAGAAATTGTCCCGATTCACCGGGAACTGGTGCGCCTCGATCTTCGAAAAATCTAATATCTCATCGACAAGTCGTCGAAGATGCTGGCCGTTGTGCTCGATCGCTTTTATTTTTTCGAACTGAGTTTTAGTCAACCCTTTGTCGCGCGCGAGAATCTGAGCGAATCCGAGAATACCGTTCAGTGGCGTTCGCAGTTCGTGGCTCATATTCGCAAGAAAATCACCCTTGGCCTTATTTGCGTTGTCGGATACGTCCCTCGCGTCGCGTAATTGCGATTCGTTCCGATTATGACCAAGAATGTCGGTCGAGATCGCCTGGATAAAAGATTCTCCGTTTATTTCGACTTTGTTCGCGAGTTTTTGCAGTTTGTCTTCTACTTGCCCCGGTTCTCGGATCGCGGTTGTAACAACGATCGCATAGCGGACGATATCGGTTCCGTCTCGTGCAAGCGAGAGCGTGGCGGTGGCAGAAACCGGTGTTTGGTTCTTATGGATATAATGCGTTTCGAAGGTTGTCGTTTGCGCCTCATTGCAGGCTAAACGTTTCACGGCTTCCCGGAACGCGAGGATATCGACTGGGCAGGTTAAATTCAGCAACGTTCTCTTCAATAAATCAGCTTTCGTGTAGCCGAGAACTTCGGAAATGTATCGATTAACTTTCAAGAGCTTAAAATCGGGGGTTGCGATGATGATGCCGACCGGCATATTTGCGATTGTGCTTTGGTACAGATTCTCGCTTACTTCCAGTGCCCGTTCACTGTGGCTTTTCTCCCGTCGTAATCGCAGTTTATCCAGGCACTGGTCGATGGCCGTATAGAGATCCTGCCGGCTTAGTGGATTTTTCAGGTAGCCGCAAATGCCTTCTTCCATCGTATCGCTTGCGTCAATGGCGGACGGGTGTGCGATCACCATAAGACATTGAATGTCCGGACGGACTTCATGTAGAAGTGAAGCCAGAGCCATCCCGCTGACTTCGATAACCCTAGTATCGATCAGAGCGATATTGACATCTTCGCGCCCAATGACTTCGCGCGCATCCCCAGCACTATCCGAGGTCGTTACTTTTAACCCGCGCGCATCCAGCAATCCGGTAAGACCCGCGGTCAACTCCTTATCATCTGCAATGATCAATACGTGCGCCGTTATCGCCGGCGCAGCGGCGGATGGCAGTGGGTGTTTTGTATGTGCTTTGTCGTCTCTCATAGGTTCACTGTATACTTTCGGTTTTACCTGCTACCATACGGGAAGCGATCCGTGTACGATTTTTTGAAATCGAAATCGAAATCAAAATCGGGATTTTTCGTACTCGTTCCTTGGCTATAGGCAACTGACTCGCACAAAAACTAAACAACGATCCCGATTGGTCGTCCGACGGGCTCACCCTTTATGCTTTCGGGTAGCTCAAATGCGTTTCGGTATCGCAATCGAGTTCGCGAAAGTTCGCTGGATTACAGGTTAGGAAATCGTACCGGATTCATCTATAAATTTATCGATATCTGCAACAATATCTCCAGCGAACTGGTACCGGTCACCCGGTTGCTTCCTGAGCATCATATGCAATATATTCTGGAGATACTCGGGAAAATCCGGGACGATTTCCCGGGGGGTGCGAGGCTCGCAGGCTTGTATCAGATTTTGAAGAACCGGCAGACTGTCAGCAACGAATGGACGTTCGTCGAGGAATAACTCGTATGCCAGGACGCCTAAAGAAAATATGTCGGATCGATGATCTACCTTCGCCGAAATAAATCCCTCGGGCGACAGATAATTCGGTGTCCCCATAAAGTCGGTGGTAATGGTCAAGTTCGAATTTGGCATTCGAACGATTCCGAAATCCATCAGCGTCACCTTTAACGTGTCATCAATCATGATGTTAGCCGGTTTGATATCGCGATGACAGAGCCCCTTCGCATGAATCGCTGCAAGCGCCGACGCGATCTGGCGAATAATCAGCAATTTCTGTTGAAGGTTCAATTTCCGGTTTTCGGGAATAAACCCGCACAAGTCGCTACCGTTGATACACTCCATTACAAGATACGGGATACCATCGCCATTCGTAATATCGTATCCGATGATCTTGACGACATTCGGATGCGTCACCATCGCAGCTGATTCAGCTTCGAGCAGAAACCGCTGAAGGATATCCTCTTTCTCGAACTCATCGATATCGCTCATATCCAGAACCTTCAGCGCGTAACGACTCGTTTGTTCTCCATCCTGTTTGCCGGCCAATAGAACTATCCCGCGGTTTCCCTGTCCAAGTTTAGAAATTATCTTGTAGCCGCCGATTTTCCCCCGATAGGTGCCCGACTTCAGTTGTCCGATTAAGTTCTCTTCCCGGGTTTCGCGCTTCGAGTGTAATACTTTCTTTATGATCAATAACAGTTTTTCGCCGTCAATGGGTTTGGTTATGTAGTCATCGGCGCCGAGTTTAAGGGAATCTACGGCGGCGGCGACACTCGGATCCCCGGTCATGATTACAATCGGGATATCCGGATTGTCCTGTTTAATCAGTTCAAGCAGTGCAATTCCCGAGATTCCGGGCATATTCATGTCGGTGAGGACAAGGTCGAAGTGCACAGTCTTAATGAGTTTAAGAGCCGCCTCGCCGCTATCTGCGACGGTCACCAGGTACGGTTGCATAAGCAGTATTTCGGATGTTATGTACCTCATGCCACTATCGTCGTCTACGACGAGTATGTGTTCTTCCGCTGAAATTTTACTCATTAGATTCGGATACCTTTTGGGTTGTATGCCGCATGAGACCAACGGACTCCCGGGATAATCTGCGGGTGGAAAACGAATGATTATCGTGCCAAATTCTGAGATCATGGCAGTCATAAACCAACGTCGCCGTTCCGCATAACCGGTTCACATAAATCAGCCACAAGGATAGTTACCATGGCAAAAATTCTTGTCATCGACGATGACGATGTACTCCGCGGAATCTTACGCCAGTACCTGGAATTGAGTGGGTACGATGTTATAGATACAAATGATGCTGGTGAAGCCCCTAAAATTCTGCGTGAACAGCCCTGTGATCTTGTCATCACGGATATTTTCATGCCGAATCAGGACGGTATAGAAACCATAATCCATTTAAAAGCCGAATTTCCCGAACTGAAAATCGTCGCTATGTCCGGCGGCGGATCGATCGGGTCCCTGGATTATCTTCAGCAAGCCGAAGAACTCGGGGCAGATCGTACTTTTACCAAACCTCTGGACACAGATAAGTTCTTGTCGGGCCTGAAAGATTTATTAAGTTGACTATCGTTCTACTGCAAGCAGTAGAAAGTCCGACTGTTATCGATCGAGTTAGACTGCAAGCAGTCGAATTTTCGATCCCGCATGCGGGATCACGGTAGGCAAAGATTTTAGAAAACTTGTCGAAAACCTGACTGGAGTTAATATATACTGCAAGCAGTACAATTTTTGGACATCTTTCAACTAACCACCCAAGAGATGCCGAACGATATTTTTTAACCGGCGTAGACACCTCGGCGACGCCTGGTCCAAAACCTGAGTGCGTTGGGTGTAGTAGCTTTTTCGAAACTGCCGCTAAATAATTCTTCATGATCGCAACCCCTTTTCAAATTTAACCTGGAAAAACCAGAAAGACTACAAGTACGAGTAAGATTGCGAATCAAAATGTCCGCTTATTTTAAGGCTCGCGACCTGGCTGCAGGAAGAACGCTACTTTGACTTGCTTCGCAGAATCGGAATTTTTTATTGTATAAATTCTGCTGTCAGCAGGAAACGGATCGGACGATTGCTCCCTTTAAGCTTGAGCGGGTTTCGGTGGTTGCTTATCACGTTCGATTTCGGCTCGATTGTGCGGCCTTTGGAGTTCAAGCTTCAGCGTGTCTTAGGTTTATGGAAAGAAATACCACACTAAAGTGTGAACTCCAACGGCCTGTCCCTGCAGAACTCCAGATTACACGGGCGAAGCGTACGTTGGAGTTCACTGCTTTAGCGTGTCTTAGGTTTATGGAAAGAAATACCACACTAAAGTGTGAACTCCAACGGCCTGTCTCTGCAGAACTCCAGATTACACGGGCGAAGCGTACGTTGGAGTTCACTGCTTTAGCGTGTCTTAGGTTCCTAAAAAGAAATACCACACTAAAGTGTGAACTCCAACGGCCTGTCCTTGCTTGCACGGTTGCTCCTCTGAACTGAAACTTAAACCGGTTTGAGGCTGTTTTTAATGTAGAAGGCAGCTCCCGCTGGCGATCTTATTTATTTTGGTATCGTTCCAAAATAATCGTTATCGCCTGCGGGAGCAGCCTCCTACATTCACATGATCCAAGTTTCCTTTTGTATTAATTCTGCTGTACAGCAGAAAGCGCGTCGGT
>JAJFLP010000051.1 GCA_021772635.1 Verrucomicrobiota bacterium
TATTTCGGAACGATACCGAAAAAAATAAGATCGCCTGCGGGAGTAGCCTCCTACATTAAAAACAGCCTCAAACCGGTTCAAGTTTCAGAGGGAGCAACCGTCCGAGTCCGCTTCGCAGCCTCGGTTAAAAATTAACGAAACTTTCTTTATGGTAATCATTTGGAAGAATTCCGGAATATTCCAATCGTCAATCCAGCAATCATATCAATCGAAAATCCACGAAGTTTCAGATGAGGTTCACTAGACAAATAGCCAATGGACGATGAATTTCAATTTTAAAAAATTAATACTCAGATTAATTCGTGCGGCCCGTTGCCCCTTCATAAGATGCGGGAATCACTTATGGAACTTTGTATCGATCAGATAGTCAAAGCTTTATGCGAATTATCATGCCGACTTGCGCGTTGGCTTGGGGTGCCACGCTAGATTTGCGGCCAAACAGTCGTAGATTTACTGCGAAAAAGTTGCAATCACTAATTAGAAATGTCTCATAGGCTTGCCACGCGTATCCTGTCCCCGTGGGGGCCGATGTCCTGACGGGCGTCCGCGTTTTTCCGACCACTTGAACTTGCGCCGCAGTGCATGCAGTTCACGTGTTTCCGGAAATTGTACCGCTTGCGGTATAGATGTAATTACGCTTTGGAATCGGAATAGTCGACAGCCGTCATTCTGCTGTCCAACAGGAGCTTTGGCCGGTTAGAAACTTCAAGGTAATCAGTAGCTATGGCAATTTTTCAGAGTAATACGTGTGCCGCTTTCACGTGGGACTCGGATAACAATTTTCGCGGCGTTTTGATTGAGCGCACCGGCGACACTTTCGTGGTGCGCAATCACTGGCAGGGAACCAATGTCGGCTCTCGATCGCACGCGCAGGTGCTGGAGACCGCGACGGCAGACTTGGGAATCTCTGAAGATACCACGGTCATTATCGGCGGTGACTTTGGGAAGGCCTGTTTTGTCGATATACAAATGCCGAAGATGTCACCCCCCGATTTACGCAGTGCCCTGAATTTCGAGTTGAATAAACATACTCCCGTTCCAATCGACGAAATACGATGGGGTTATCGTATACTTGGTAAAGTCGAAGGGACTGAGCGTAATCTCATTCGCGTCGTCTACTTTTTGCGGGAGGAATGGGAGTCGTGGGTTGGTGGAGCGAGCGGAATTACGGGTGGTGTGGATTTAATTATCCCGACCATCGCAGTATTAGACCCGCAAATGACCGGTGTAGACGTATGCCTTAACGCTAACAATGGGCACGGGACATTCATGTTTACATCAGGCGATTCCGGCTGCCGTGAGATCGCCTTCATCGACCCCAAGACTGATACCTACGAGGTTATAGGGTACGGCGCAGACCCGTTAAGGATGGATAAACTTGAGCTTCGCCAGTTGGGAGATTTACCGGATGACCAACAGGCTACCTTCGCGCCTGCGATTATTCTCGGTATGTACGGTGTGAGTGACGGATTTTATCACGACCGGAAAGATTGGCTTCCGGTACCTGTGGAGATGCGTCCGCGGCGCAATCGTGGGCACAAAATTTTTACGACCGCGGTTGTGGTTTATCTATTTTTCCTGATCGGCATTCTGGCAAGCGCCTTTTTCTATGACAAATATACGGAATATCAGGAATTAGACGCCCAGTTGCGGCGCCTTCAGTATTCGATTGATCGGCTGCAGGTCCTGGATGTGGACGACACGTTCTCCGATGGTCTCGAAGCTGAGATCGCCGAGCAGAATCAAGCGGTGCTGTCAATGCCGGCGGCGTTGGTTGAGTTAACCGGTCTATTATCGGACGAGTTGTGGTCAAGCAATTTCAACTGGGATTCTGGCGAGATACGAGCCGAACTGAGGTCGGAAATTGAAGATACAAATTTATCTCTCACACTTGAGGAATCCCCTCTTTTTACGGACCTGACAATGAGAAAGCGTCAGGTTGGTGAGCAGTTTATATATACGATAAACTGTCGGATGAAGGGTGAAGACCAGCTCGACGACCTTTATAATTCAAGTTCGAACCGCTCAGAGAGCCGTCGGCAGCCGCAGGGCAACGCCCCTTATAACCGGAAAAGGTAGTACGACAATGTCACGCAATAAGATATACGGTATAATTGTAACTGTGCTCGTTTTACTGTACAGCGTAAAGTTCCTTAGCTTCGAGAGTTTTGTCCTACCCACATCAGGTCGAATTGATGTTCAACGGCAGAAGATTAAACAGTTGGAAGCGGAACTCAGCAACCTTGAGAAGATGAGCATGATTCGTGAAGACAAGAAGGCGAGGATCAAGGAGATCTCCCGTGGCTTCTGGAAATCGCACGGCGAGAAGATCCCGACCAACGAAATTCAATTGAAGATCGAGCGAATTGGGAAAAAATCCGGGGTAAATCTGAATAAAGTCGGTGCGCCCAAAATCGCTGAAGTCAGCGATAATATACGGGTTGTCGACGTATCAGTCAGCAGCACGACGAACACAAAAAGCCTGACGGAGTTTCTGCGCGAAATCAATAATCACGATCCTAAGTTGTTTTGGAACGATTGCGTGATTCGTCCGAATCGTACAAAGGAACCGACGGCTGTGAATATATCCGGTAAATTGCGTACCTATCTGCTGGCGGGCGACGCATTGACTTATCTCGAGGGAGAGCTGGCTCCGTGAGACGTTTTCTAATCATTCTGAATCTAGTCCTGAGCGCCCTTGCGGTATATCTCACCCTGTATCTGTTGCGACCATCGACTCGCAGCCGCGGGGCTGAGACGACTGCGGATTCGCAAGGGCTGGTCGCGAATAAAGGCGGTGTCCACCCATCAACCGACTCGTCGAACGCCGTTATGAGTCGCCGATATTCCGATGTTTTGTGGATGCGCAACTTATTTCATCCTGATCGTAGCTTCGATGAGAATGTAGACGAGGTGAATATATCGACGCCGGACGAGGTGAATGAGCATTTTGAATTGATCAGTATCGCTCAAGTTGCGAAGAGATCGTGTGCGAGTATTCGTGTTATTTCGGACAAGAAACGTCAACGAAACCGCCCGACTAGAGCCCAGCGGCGCGGGGCGGCCAGCCAGAAGTCGAATTCGAAAAACAAGGATCAAAAGATTTACATGCTTAATGACCCGGTCGGCGAGACGGGATTCATGCTTGCTGAGATCGGGATTGGCTCAGTTGTCCTAAAGAGAAACGAGCAAGAAATAACATTACACTTGGATAAGAGCGATGATGCCAGTGAGAAACGGCGCGAAGTCGGATTGAAGGTAGCCGCGATCGCTGCTGAGAAAACGGCGGCGGAAACGACGGCTAAGGTTGCAGAGAGTAAGGCCGCTGATAGTACGGCGAAGAAAGGGGTAACGGCGAAGAAAACTGAAGCAACTCCTCATCCACCACCGCCACCACCGCCACCGCCAACGGTAACCAAGCCATCCGGACAATCTAACGCCACCTCAGCGAGCAGCCGGAAGAAGATTCTTCAGGAGGAATATTTAAAGAAAGTAGCAGAGCAGCAATCAAAAGAGGGCAATAGCAACAGGAAATAGACAGTAAGCAGTCCAGGCCTGGGGCCGTACGGACGCGCGCTCTCTCCTTCAGCGCGGGGAAGAAGGTAATCAGTTTTTGGAAAAACTTGTCCAGTCCTGATATAGGTTGACAGAATGTTAACCGAAATAGAAAGGACTCGACAATGTCAGGTACGATCATTCGCTACAGCGAAGCATTCAAGTTAAAGGTTGTCTCAGAATTTGAAGCGGGCAAGTTCAGAACCTACCGAGAAGCAAGAGATGCCTACGGAATAATGGGTGCTGAGACAATCCCAAACTGGTTAAAGAAGTACGGGAAGACGCATTTACTTACCAAGATAGTCAGGGTGGAAACAGTGAAAGAAAGGGATCAGATCAAGGCTCTTAAGAAAGAAATTTCTCAACTTAAGGAAGTGATTGCAGACTCGAAGATTCAGGAAGTTATACATAAAGCAGCCTTTGAAGTTGTGTGTGAAGAATATGGGCTTGGTTCGCCTGCGGAAGTTAAAAAAAAACTAGATGTTCAGTGATAGTGAAGTCATTGAAAATGAAAGATCAGAATAGTCAGACAATTACAGTTTCTGGACTTTGTATGGAACTGGGAATGAGTCGTCAGAATTATTATAAGACTAAGAGAAGGCGGCAGATAAGGCAGGTTAATGAGTCGTTTATCGTTCACCAGGTAAAGACAGAACGTTTGCTACAGCCCATGCTTGGAGGTCGCAAGGTTCTGGACCGGATCCAGGGAAGTCTTGCCGCTGAGGGAATAGAGATTGGTAGAGATCGTTTTTTTGACGTGCTCCGCAGGCAAAACTTATTAATTATCCGGAAACGTAATAGAACTCGAACAACAAACTCAATGCATCGTTTTCCGGTATACAAGAATTTATTTAAGGACTTCATCGCGGACGGTACTGGGCAAGCCTGGGTCAGCGACATTACCTATATTCGCACTCAAGAGGGGTTCCTATATTTGTCATTGATAACGGATGCTTTCTCACGAAAGATAATTGGCTATGATGCGGGGGACAGCCTTGAAGCTACAGGCTGTATCAAAAGCTTGAAGAAAGCACTGCGTCAGTTGTCGAAAGGGGATCGGCCAATTCATCATTCTGATCGCGGTTCGCAGTATTGTTGTCATGATTACATCAAACTGCTGAAGCAAAAGAAAATCAAGATCAGCATGACTGAAGAAAATCATTGTTACGAGAATGCCATGGCCGAAAGAGTGAATGGAATCCTCAAGCATGAATACGGGCTAAAGGAAACATTTAAAACCAAGAAGCAAGCAGTTATTGCAATAAGGCAAGGCATAAGGCTTTACAATGAATTTCGGCCTCATTACATGTTGAAGATGAAAACACCAATGGAGGTCCATGCGTTGGCGGCGTAAATGGAAAAATCGCCCCATGGGGCGACCTGCTCCGCAGGCCGTGTCCGGCTGGCACCGGCTCTCAGCCCAACCCACAAAATCGTGGGTTGGGGCCCCTTCGAGCCTCCGCTAAACTTATAAGAAGTTAGAACCAAATAGTGTCAACTTTAAATCAGGACTGGACACTAATTACTGCGTACCTCGTGAATGTGGGTCTTGCAGTTGCAGATGGCCGACGAAATACGAGTTTCGCGATTCGCGCATGATTATTACTTCAAGGTCAAAGTCAAGAAGGGAACAAACCGACATGTTCAGAAAACGCACAATATCAGGACTCAAAGGAGGCCTCATAATATTTTTGCTGGTAAACGCAGCGTTCTTACTCTCAGGTTGCAAGACAACCCAAGGTCTCAAGGGTGAAGAATTGTCGACACAAGAACCGCCTCAGTCCGATTCGATTGACGCGGAGAAGATTTCCCCGGCGACTCCGCCCGCATCCGACACAAAGGGCGCCGAGGCGGTGGTTCGATCCCTTGAAAAAACAGTGCGGTCGAAGACTGTTTCCGGCGATACGTCAGATGAGGCGTCAAATCCTCGGTCGAACTACTTGATTCCGCTCAAGCTTAATCAGGAAGACGAATCGCAACCGATTCCGCTACCGACCCGAAATCTTTCCAGGACGGCGACCAGATCTCCAGCGTCTTCTTATAATTTTCCTGCTGATATGACCAAAGACATTGAGAATCCGGATGAAACTGTAGAGGTCAAATTTAACTTCGATGCCGAAAGTATTGTGAACGTGGTCCAAATGTTTTCATTGACTCTGGGGTTTCAGTATTACATCGATGCGGGCGTCTCGGGTTCCGTGACAATGACGATAGATACGGAGATGACGCGTCGAGAAGCGTGGGAGCTTTTCGAACACATTCTATGGATCGCAGGTGCCTACGGCTCGAGTAACTACGGTTTCATCAACGTCCTTCCCTTCGCGAAGATGCCGCAGGAGCGTCGAATATTCGCAAAACACGATCCGATTCCCAACGTACACGTTGAGATTATCAAGCTATTTAACACGACCGCCGCCGATATAGCCGGTTTAATCAAGCCGTTTATGACTGCCGGCGCGACCGCATCCCCTATCCAGTATTTGAATAGTCTGCTCATCGTTGAAGCGCCCCCGAATATGCCGAAGCTTCGTGAACTAATAGAGAAATTGGATGTGATGGGCGAAAGGAATTGGCCGCAAACCAGTATATCCTGTAGTTTCGTGGAACCTGAGATCGTCATCGAGGAGCTGCAGAAAGTGTTACCGATCCTCGGGTTTCCGGTGACCATCGGGGAAGGCGGCGACGGTCGCAGCATAAAACTTGCGGTACTCGAGCGATTGGGGATTGTTCTTGCGTCGGCACCGACGGTGGAGGTTCTAACCGAAATAGAGAGGTGGGTAAGGATCCTCGATCGTCAGGATTCGATTGAGGAGGAGCGCATCTTTTTTTATGATGTAAAATACAATAAAGCCGAAGACCTCAGTGATAGTGTCAGCGTGTTCTTCTCTTCTTCCAGTTCGACGACCTCCAGACGATCCGGGCGATCCAGTGGCAGCGATACCGCGACGCCACGGCAATCGACCGGGAATCAGAGTGGGCAGCAGGCGAACGCGTCACGTTCAACGACCCGTCGTTCCTCGTCGAATGATGAGAAGCCGGCGACGGTCTTTGACGTTCCAGTAACAATCCTGGCGGACGGCGGCCACAATCGCCTTGTAATACGGACGACTCCCCGTGCGTACGCTATGCTCGAGGCCTTGCTTCAACGGCTCGATACGCCACCATTGCAAGTTCTGATTCAGGCGACGATCGCAGAAATCACGTTGGACAAGAATACGGAATTCGGTTTTCGCTATGCCGCGGTCAAAGAAATAGGCGACAGAAATTTGAATATCGATTATAGTCCAGGAACCGTCACTGGAACGCCGCTTTATGACTTCACATTGTCCAAAGAGGTCGGCGCTGTCGGCGCGTTGTCAGATGCCGGGGATATGTTATCATTTATCCAAGCGGTTGCGGGCGAAACCAACACGAAGATCCTGAATTCTCCTCAGATCATCGCGATCAGTGACGAAGAGGCGAGCATCAACGTTGGCGACAGCATCCCGATTGCATCTCGAGTCGAGGACGGAGGATCGAGCTCCATCGATAATAATTTTACCGATATTCAGTATCAGGATACCGGAATAATCCTTACCGTGACCCCGCATATAACCGCCAAGAAACTGGTTACTCTCGATCTGCGCCAGGAAGTTTCATCGGCGACCGAAACGGACTCGAGCATTCAAACTCTTCAGGTATCACCGACGATTCAGACCCGTACCATTGAAACCTCTATGATCGTGGAAGACGGATCGACCCTCTTAATGGGAGGTATTATCCGGACCGTGAAGGAAGAATCGGAAAGGGGGCTACCGTTTGTTAAGGATATTCCGTACATAGGAAAGTTATTCAGCTTTTCAAGGGACAATATCACGAGGACTGAACTTTTAATACTAATAAGTGTAACGGTAATAGATTTGGAAACGGATACAGACAAGCTGTTTAGCAATTATCAGGCGGCGATCAATGCGATCGAAGAAGAATACGAGGACAGACCCAACAAAGTTTTGAATCGATAAAATAATTATGATCGAAAACGAATCTTCAGATGAACTCAAGCGTGACCCGGACGACATCGCAACTGCGAGCGGTTCGTCCATTGGGGAACCGAAGGTGCCACCTTCAAACGACGAGATGTCGGAAACATTGTTGGTGCATCGATCTCCATTTTCCGTCGTTGATATAGACAGGCCAGATGATGATCTGGCGGACAGTGTATCTGGTGGCAAAGGCCCGAAAATTCTCGTGGGAGTTCTGGACCCTTACGTCGAGAAAATCAAGGATCGCCTGGGTAGCTACCTTGAGAGTCCGGAAGGCCTCCAAGACTTCCAGCCGATGGTCGAATGGGATCTTGCGACGCAGGGGAAGCTTTCGGAAATCGATATACTCCAGGCCTATACGACAGCGACTCAACTGTCCGTTGTCGATGAAGAGGAATTCGAAAATATCAATCGTTTCGAGGGCGTTACATTTGATTACCTAAATCAGTGGAATTGCTTACCGGTTTCGTGGGACTCCGAATCTGTTGTTCTTGCGGTCGCCACGCCGTATTCGATCGCTACGATTGCTCACCATTGGCATCATCTCCTTGGTCGATCTGCTCACTTCTGCCTAGGGCAACGCAGTCATATAGAACGATCGATCAACTCGATATACGGAGCCTTGGCAGATGAACTTGGAGTTGAGGATCTGGGCTGGGACGGAGATGCGAGCGAAGCCGCGTTAAGAGACCTGGCGTTGGAGGCGCCGATCGTTAGACTCGTTAATGATATGTTTGCGCAAGCAATCGAAATGGGTGCGAGCGATATCCACGTCGAGCCTTCCGAGAGTCACCTCGCGATTCGGTTCCGTATTGACGGAGTGCTTCAGCTTGGGTTGACGCCGCCGATCACGTCATACGCCGCAATCGCGTCGCGAATAAAATTGATCGGCGGCCTGAATATTGCTGAGCGTCGGTTGCCCCAGGACGGACGAACGGATTTACAAATCGGCAGGGCCCAGATCGATATTCGAATCAGCACGCTCCCGTCGATGCACGGGGAGAGCGTAGTATTGCGTTTATTGCGCAAGGATATCGCATCGTTCACCCTTGAGAACATCGGTATGCCAGCGGATCTTAAGGACCCGTTTACACGCATGGTACGGCGACCCCATGGAATGATACTCGTGGTTGGTCCGACCGGGAGCGGTAAAACGACGACGTTATATTGTGTCATGAATCTATTGGATTCAGCGGAGAAGAAGATAATTACGATAGAGGACCCGATTGAGTATCAAATGAATGGTGTTACGCAGATACAGGTGAAGCCCGCGATCGGAATGTCATTTGCGAACGGCCTCCGTTCAATCGTTCGGCAGGATCCGGATATTATCCTTGTCGGTGAGATTCGCGATAAAGAAACGGCAGAGATCGCAATCCATGCGGCCCTAACCGGGCATCTGGTACTGAGTACCCTTCACACGAACGATGCGACCGGCGCTATAAGCAGGCTAGTAGATATGGGCGTCGAACCGTTCTTGATATCGTCCGCGTTGGTTGGCGTCTTATCCCAAAGATTGGTACGCCAGATATGCGGAGATTGCGGTGGAACGGGCGTTGGCGTACCTGTTTCAGGGAAAGGATCGCCAGCAAAAAAAACGGATATTCCGGAAGCAAATGGCAACGAAAAAGCATGTCGTAAATGCCACGGTACCGGGTATCGCGGGCGCCTGGGAATCTTTGAATTTTTGACCGTGGATGAGGAGATCAGGCGGGCTACCGGCGAAGGGGCAGACAATGTGAGACTTAGTGAGATTGCGAAGAAAAATGGTATGCGATCATTGACCGAAGACGGTCACACCAAGGTAAGAAACGGAATCACAACCGAAGCCGAAATCAAGCGTGTATGTCAGTTTAATTTTTAGTTATTCATCCCAAGTTTTTGGATGAATAACTAAAAATTAAACTATTCCCACTCGATCGTGCCGGGCGGCTTGGAGCTTATGTCGTAGCAGACCCGATTGACGCCGCGAACTTCGTTAATTATGCGGTTAGATATTTTCTCCTGAATCTCGTAGGGTAATCGCGTCCAGTCTGCGGTCATTCCATCCATACTTTCAACAATTCGAAGTGCGACCGCATTTTCGTAAGTCCGCTCGTCGCCCATAACACCGACGCTTTGTACAGGTAGCAGTACGGCGAACGACTGCCACACCTGATCATAGTACCCGGATATCTTCATTTCTTCCATCACGATACTGTCCGCTTGACGCACTACGTCAATGCGTTCTTCCGAAACTTCGCCGATAATTCGGACTGCGAGACCCGGCCCCGGGAATGGGTGGCGCATAATGAGTGTTTCCGGGAGACCAAGCTGTCTACCAACTTCACGAACTTCATCTTTAAATAGATTTCGCAGCGGTTCGATCAGTTCGAGACGCATGTGTTCAGGCAGTCCGCCAACGTTATGATGACTTTTGATCATCGCGCTGGGATTCCCGTTAATGGGTACGCTTTCGATCACGTCCGGGTACGTCGTTCCCTGCCCAAGGAACTGGACGTCGCGGTATTCATTTGTTACCTCGTCAAAAACCTCGATGAACTCGTGCCCAATTATCTTCCGCTTGCGCTCGGGATCAGTGACACCCTTTAGTTTGTCGAGGAAGCGCTTGCCGGCGTCTACGACATGCAACTTCATCGAAAACGTTTGCTCGAAAATCCGGCGCACGACATCAACTTCGCCCGCTCGCAGCAAGCCGTTATCGACGAATACGCAGATTAGATTTTCACCCACCGCTTTTTGTATTAGTGCCGCTGCAACTGCGGAATCGACACCGCCGCTTAACCCCAGTATAATCTGTTTGTTCCCGGTTGTCCGCGTGATGTCGGCTACGCAGTTATCTATGAATGAGCCCATCGTCCAGGTTTGGTCACATGCGCAGATGTTAACGCAGAAATTAGTTAGAATCTCCTTTCCGTTCGGCGTATGAACGACCTCAGGATGAAACTGGATACCGTATAGATTTTTTTCCTGATTAGCGATTGCGGCGTACTCGGTATTCGAAGTCGTAGCGATTGCCGCGAATCCGTCAGGTAGCGTAAGTACCTTATCTGCATGGCTCATCCAGACTTTTTGGATGGGATCGAGCTGATGAAACACGGGCGATTCGCCGCTGATGTGTAATTCGGCAAATCCGTACTCGCGCTTGGTGCCGGAATCGACTTTCCCAGCCAGCGTGTGTACCATCAATTGCAGTCCGTAGCAAATCCCGAGAACCGGGATTCCAAGATCGAAGATCGCCGGGTCGCTAAGTGGTGCGCCGTCGTTATATACGCTTGCGGGGCCTCCACTAAGAATGATACCTGCCGGGGACAAACGTGAAAGCTCGGCGCTGCTGGTCGTGTGGCTGACGATGTGGCTATATATGTTTAACTCCCGAATCCGGCGTGCAATTAGCTGGGTGTACTGCGATCCGAAGTCAAGGATGATAATACTATTGTCTGGCAGATCCATTTAATAACGTATCCTTTTCTGCGATTTTTTGGGTCTAATCTTGATCATCTCATTACAAGTCGGGCATCTTACGATGCTTTCTATTCGTTTCGCTATAAAAGTGAGATGACAGTCGTTACATCGGCAAAGTTGTTCCTGAGAAATATTCCAGTCCTGGGCGTAAATCCGCCACATATACCGCGACCAGAAAAGCAGCAATGCAAGTACGGTCAAGGTATTGTAGATAATGAAGAAGTGATCAAAACCAATTTTCACGATATTCGTCGTTCTCCTCACCGATATGATCGTCGTCATCTATGCCTTCGGCGAATCGCCAATGTGCCGACAATATCAGAGTTCGGTCATCCCCAAGCATTCCGTTGGTATCCGAACTTGCTGTTTTCGCGTATCGCACCGCGAATGTTCTGTGTAGATGATCTACAGCGCGCTGATCAAGTATTGGATTTCCACAAGACTTTATCAGGCGTACGCGGACAAGTTCGTTTCTCGAGCTTAAACTGACGACCGTTGGCCCTGTTGTTGTAAAGGCGGTCTCGTCGGAGACAATATCCGCAAGCGACATATGTGCGAGGTCGGTTTGCACCGCTCCATTCTGATCGGTCCAATATACGTCCGGCGCGATTGGCGATGGCTTCGACGAAACCTGTAATTTCGAATCCAGTTTGGTCAATCTCTCGTGATTGAACGACTCGAGAACGTCTCCGACCGGTTCAATAAAATAAATCTCGCCCGCGGGCGCCTGGTCCTGCAATTGAATATCGAATTCGTACGATGGCAAAGGCTCGAGCGGACGTTCAAACTCCAAATTTCGGATTCTGCTGAATCCGTAGCTCGTATTCGGCAGTGACATAATCGTTGGATCCAGTAATTCGAGTGTTGCAATCAGGTTTCGTTGCCACCGGAAGGGTGCATTCGGTTCTATGGGCAACATCGTTACATCGGCTAATTCACGGACTGGTTTGGTTAACGCAGTTTCTCCAGGGGCGAGTTTGAACCCTGTAAACAGAATAAAATATATGAAAGACACGATCAGGGAAGCGATGAAGTATTGCAACTTCACCGGGTCCTTCTTTGTTTGAGCTATGTCTGAGGCCGTCATCATCATGCTTGGGGTTTCCGCCGTCCCCTCTGTCTACACTTTGTGGAGTTGAGCAGGGTTCGGAATTCCGCCGTCGCTTCCAGCCATGTCGTGACGAGCAGATTTTCGGGTTATAGGTTTCGCGGTTAGACTGCAAGCAGTCAAAATTTTGGTCCGTATAGACGTACTCCGCTCGTGCGCGAAACGACTTTTAATTCATTCCCTAAGATCTTTGTTGAGCCTAGCGAAATCCGCCGCGGTGGAAACAATATCTTTTTAACCGGCATTCTGCTGGCCAGCAGAACGCCTGGTCGAAAACTCGAAGATGCTCAGTATAAATAATCTCGGCGCTATAGACGTCTTATCGAAGTATCCCTTAAGGTGTTATCAGGACCGTCGTCCGAGTAATCGACTACGTGCAGTCTAAAACGAGAAACTATCACGGCCCCTCGGATGTGGTGGTCACGAGAAATACATTCAGCCCGAAACGCCGACTTATCGACATAATCTTTACGACGCTATCATACGGAACTTCTTTGTCTGCCTTTAGTATAATCACAGGCATCCTTGATCCGTCAGAAGATATTTGCGACACAATTCTTGGATTCGTGTCCTGATTGTACACGACATTAGCAAGTCGCTGTTCAAGATGGATCCAATCTTCGAGTCGCTGATCATTAAAGAAAAGCAGATTTTCTTTCGTCACCGTTATAATAAGCTTATCGGCGATACTGCTTAATTCCTGCTTGGTTTCCGGCAAGTTGACGGTGATACCGGTTTGAAAAACCAGAGAACTCGCGATCATAAAAAAGATCAGTAGCAGAAAGATAACGTCCACTAACGGCGTCAACGTCAGGCTAGTGCCGGACAAAAGTTGCAGCGTCCTCTTAAAAAAGATCGTCCGCGTATAGACTCTATTAACTCTTGATTCCATTTTTCTCAGATTCGACGGCTTCGATATGCAATTCATTCTCCATTAGGAAATAAATTATCTCCGAAGACGCCTTTTCCATTTCAATGATTATGTTATCAATTCGACCGATAAAATAGTTGTAAAATCCATGCGACGGAATCGCGACGGTCAACCCCGCAGCGGTGCTCAAGAGGGCTTGCCAAATCCCGGCCGCGAGCGTTTTCGTATCGACGAACGTTCCCAGTTGTTCCATGCTCTGGAAGAGCGTAATCATTCCAATTACTGTTCCAAGCAATCCGAGCAGAGGCGCGATATAGGCTATGGTTGATAACGCTTTAAGACTCTTTTCCAGTCTCGGCAATTCCGCCAGTCCCGCCTCTTCAACGGCCTGTTTCATCGCCTTTTCTCCTCGATCGCAGCGCATTATTGCGGCTCTCAAGGCTTGTACTACGGGGCCCGGAGTTTCATCACAGATGGAGATCGCTTCCATTACGTTATTGCGCTTAAGTATATTGGTGAGACCACGCATGAACTCAGGTACATTGATTTGGACCCGGTGAAAGTGGAGACTTCGCTCGACGATCATAATCAATGATGCCAGGCCCAGCGTGAAGATCATCCATGTGATCGGACCGCCCTTGACAAGAAGTTCAAAGAAAACAGACATTCAGCCTCCTTTAGAGAATTTTAGATTTCTGATTTTAGATTTCGTTCTGCCGAAACTTGTCCAATAGATTATAAGCAACAAAGTAGAGATCTCAATGGCGTTGGTTCGGATGGCCGAGACTCTACCCGCACGAGCGGACTCCGAGACTAGGGAGAGACAACTTCAAAATGATTGCGTAAGAGACTCCGAACGGTTTTTTAAGCAGCATATGGCCGAGTCGGCGGACGGCCGCTTCTGCGTACCTAAACTTTTGCCGTCTGCTGAATTGTACGACGCGTTAGACACCGTTAGTCCCCTTCCGGGTCCCGAATATCGCGGTTCCTATTCGAACGAGCGTCGCGCCTTCCGCTATCGCAATTCGATAATCCGACGACATTCCCATAGATAGTTCCGGAAGCGGGAGATCCATAGTTTCCTGAATTCGGTCTCTGAGCTCACGTAATCCGGAGAATACCCTATGCAATTCGTCCTCGGATGCACCGTAGGGAGCCATTGTCATCAGGCCGCGGCATCGGATATTGGGCAAATCCCCTAAGTTACTGGCAATACGTTCGACGTCTTCTACTGGAATCCCGAACTTACTCTCCTCTCCTGAAACGTTTACTTGCAATAGGACACATTGAACCTTTTGTAATTCCCTGCCCGCATCGTTGATGCGGTTCAGCAGTTTAACGGAATCAATGGAATGGATCAAGTCACTCGAACCGACGGCTTTCCGCACCTTGTTCGATTGGAGATGTCCAATCATATGCCACTCTATCGAGGCCGGGAGCGATTGCGATTTCTCGTAGAGTTCCTGCGGTCTATTTTCGCCAAAGACAGCTTGTCCGCAGTCAAACGCCTCCATTATCTTATCGGCACCGACAGTTTTGCTCACTGCAATTACGCGAACGGAATCAGCGTGTCGATTAACAGACTCTGCCTGATCTCGAACCGACTTGAGAATATGGGATAAATTCGACGATATACAATCAGTACTCATGATAGCCAGACTGCAAGTTTACCTACCTCCCGCGACGCAACGGCGACCGGGGAGGCCAAGTTTTCGTATGTATACCCATCGTCATCGAGTTTTCGACCAGGCGTTCTACTGGCCAGCGGAATGCCGGGTGAAAATATATCGTTTCCACCACGGCGGATTTCGCTAGGCTCAACATAGATCTTAGGTGACAGGTTAAAAGTCTTCCCAAAATTCTACCGCTTTCGGTATCTCTACGGGGTCTTGCTTTTGCCAAGAGAGACAACCCCAGTAAAATCGCACAGGATATTGCGAACAACGAAGTTTAAGAAACGCGAAAACGATCAGTATATTCTAAATTAACGGCAGTTGAATGCAATCACTTTCAGCTGCGGAAATCGGAAACAGAAATATTTATCGCAATAGAAGAGTCATGCGATGTATACCGAACGTCTTCAGGTTTTCGAATATACCGTTCGGAATCCCTTAGCCTGATTAATTCACGCGATTCGACGCGAGAGAACTTAACTCGTTCATAATAAGACGATTGGAGAAGACGCCACGGTGAAAGTGAATTTTCATTCACTAAGATGTGAAGTCAATCCAATCGGTTTATTTGAGCAGAGATTAGGGCTCGTAGCAGAATACTGGTGAATTATTCAGGTTAGGTGATAAGTTAAAAGTCGTCCCAAAATTGTACTGCTTGCAGTATATGGTCTTTAATTTATTTGTCGGTATTGTAGATTTTGACGTACTACTTGACGCTGTTCCTTCAATAGCGTTCCGCACCAATCCTGATACCCAGCTTATCACCTTATAGAGTATTTATGAACTCCCCATACGATCAAAATCGAAAGCGCCGCATGAGTTCGCGATTGGGCTGGCACCAGGAACAGCTTATGCGGGAATGGTTCGGCGATGACATGACCTCATGCGAGTTGAAATGGTTGCCACGTCGGGACAGGGGGATCGCGGAAGTGATGGATGAAGTTCTCGATTCTCTTGATAAAGACGAAAATATCCTTCTCCGCAAGATTGTCGATCGGTGGAACGAATTATTCGCTCACGAAATTTGTTCTCACTCGGCGCCGCGAATGATTAGAGGGAAAAAGCTCTACATCGAGGTCGTTGATCCGTCTTGGATGTTTCACATGGAAAATAACCTGAAGCTTGAGATACAAACGATCATCCAACAAGTCACGAATAATAAAGTAAACTCGATAAGATTCGTCCCTGGCGGTCGAACACGACGTCCCTACGGGCAGCGATGAAGCATAGTTAGACCCTGTTCGAAAAGGCACCGAAAGAGGTAGGTGCCCTTCGGGTTGCGGCGGACGACGGGCATCTTTCGACCCGGATCGGTAAGTCAATAGCTCCAAGCTATTAACGTAACCGATCCCGGCCGAAACCTGACCGACATGCGCTCCCAAT
>JAJFLP010000052.1 GCA_021772635.1 Verrucomicrobiota bacterium
AGCACGAACTGTTTGAGCTCGTCCGTCACATAACCGGAGAGTGGACCTAAAGAGATTTTCTCAGGGAGGAAGGTATAGAAAACGATTGCATAGACCGCGAATATGTTAGCGTAGATGCGTTCCAGCGCGGATTTTCCGTATTTTTGTTCAAGACTGACAAGATCGGCATCGAAATAAACTGATTGGGTATAGACTAAGTCATCAATGGAATAGATGCCGACAAGGGAATTCCGGGACCGATGATAGTGGGATAATAATAAAAGTGACTTTTCTCGCGATTTTATCAAAATACGAACCCGTTAATCTTTACGCCGGAGAATGTTGCGATCATCAGTTGGTTGATTTTCCATAGCTTTTCGCTATTGAGGCTTTTCTATCAACATAACAGCGCAAACATCGTCGATCCCGTAGGCAGCGGGAGTCTCGGCGGCTGCCCTTGCAAATCGATCGAAGGTTTCAGCGCCATTCGGCAGCGCCATTCGGGTCTGACTTATTAATTCAGACGTTAAAATATTAATAATAATATGGTTATATTTCAACGTCATGACAAAAAATGTGGGTTAGAGTGGATTTTATATGGCTAAATACCTAACCGTTAAGCTGGCGGCTCTCGGTAGCGGTCGACGCTGAAACCGAACTGCCGCACGCCGTTTGGCTCGTTCGACGAGGAGTAATCATCCTCGTCAGCTCAATATTAGGGATGCAGTTCTTACCTGTCCTGGCCAGCTTAACGGCTACCTAAATACTCATCTAGGCGGCTTTTCGCAATGAACTAATACCAAATCTCCATTACCACATTTGGCGTCAATTTTTAGCCCTAAAAATCACCGGGAAAGGCCATTTTTATTACATTTGTTTGGATCATTAATAATTTATTATAAGTATGCACTGTGATCCCATAGAGATCCAAAATCGGCAGATTTTGCCAATGGATAGCCTCAAATATCGAATTTTCAGAAAACAAGCAGTTTGCATTTTCACCTGCTACCCTATGGGAATCGATCCGTGTACTCTTTTTTTCGAAATCGAAATCGAAATCGGGATCGTTCCTCCTTGTTCCTTGGCTGTAAGCAACTGACTCGTACAAAAACTAAACAACGATCCGTCGTCGCCAAGGCTATGTCGCAACAGGTTTTCGATTTCGATTTCGATTTCGACTCCGATTAGTCGTCCCACGGGCTCATTTTCGATGGGATGGTTGTGAAAAGTATGTTATATATATTCTAGAAAGGTCAGCCCCCTATTGGACTGATACACAATGAAAGATCTCCTTATACACTTGGTAACGTTCCTCTCGACAATGGGCGTTGGGATATCGGCCGTCTCCGGTTATTTGACCATCAACAAACTTTGGAAACGGCGTCATGATATCTCAGTGGTCAATAGTATTTCAGTTGTCTCGGTAGTTCTCAGTGCGTTCGTATACGGTTGCCTTGCCATAAAGTTCGCAGTGTTTGAAGGCTCGTTTATTTTTGCCTTCGACGCAGGTCTGAACTCTATGCTCATGGCGGCGATCTTCTTTATCGGTATTGGCATGTGGTTATCGGAGAATCGTAATGTCAGTATCTATCGTATGTCTATTCGCGCATTAAATCTGGAAAAACGCGAGTCCTTAAACTTACTAAAGCTAATGATAAACCCTCATGGTTCGGAAAGATTACTCGCCATACTTGTAAAGACCGCGTCTATCGACAACGAACTTGCTCCGCAAGAGATTCAAATTATTAGCGAATTCGCAAAACACTGGAACATAAATCCTCCGAATCTAGTAGCTGGAACTGTAAATGAACGCGTTACTTTCGCAGAATTGAGGGAAAGCGTCATCGGTTATATCGAAACCGGTCCGCCGAAGGAACAGGCGTCTAACTTGATCGATATACTGGAGATATTAATAAAAGCGGATAGTAAAACCTCGCCAGAAGAAGAGGCGATTCTGGAAGAGCTTTCAGGAATAATTACTGATTATACCACAGATGAAAAAGTCACGGCGACTCCCTCTTTTGAGGTTGTTGTAGTTCCCCAGACTGAGCACCAAATCGAGGCCGTAACCGAATTGCTGGGTGCAGAGGCTACGGCAGCGACTCGTAGCGGTAGCGACTCTACCTACATCGCTGGAAAGTTCCACTCAGAAAAATACGCGTTGGAAATGACCGAAAATTATAAAGAACTCGGACTTTACGCGGCAGTCTTGCCAACGCAATGACTGACGTTTTAAGAGCCCGCCCTCAGTAGTCATGGAATTATTAAAGAACCTAATCGAATTGTTAATCGAGATCGGCGTGGTTATTACAGCCGTCCGTATGTATTTAATCACCAATAAGTTGTGGAAACGAAAGCACCAGATTGAAGTGGTTGAAAGCATATCCGTTGTGGCATGTATCCTCTACACTGTCCCAGTTATGCCGATCGTACTAAAGCTCGCATTTGTCGATGGGAGCGTCGCAGCGGCGTTGACGAATTTTATTATCATTTTCGGATACAGTATAATACTGTTGATCGGGATTGGGTGTTGGGTGGGCGTAAACAGGGGGAAAAGCCGCATGACTCTGTTGTTACGCGCTCTTAATCTCGAGCGGAAAGAGTCGACGGATCTAATCAATGCACTACTACACCCCGAAGAGGCAGTGAGTCTGCTCAAAATTCTCGGTCAACTGGCCGCGGTTGATGATGAAATTTCAAACGAAGAAATCGCACTTATTCAGCGAACTGCCCATCACTGGGGTGTGGAACCGCCCGACCTGAAACCGGGACGCGTCGCTAATAAAGTTAGCCCTATGACATTACGGCAATCAATGACAGAATATTTGCTGTCGTCCCCGCCAAAAGAACAAGCCGCGGAATTGATCGATTTGCTGATAATGATGATGCGCGCAGATGGCAATATTAGCCATGAAGAAGAATTGGTGTTGGAAGAACTGACTGGAATGATAAATGGCTATTTAGATGAAGGTCTACAGGAAAGTGCGATGTATGAAGTAGTTATAGTCCCGCAGAACCCACGTCAATCGCAAGCAGTGAAGGAGCTGTTGCCGGCGGCCGCCCCACAATCTTTTGCTGACGGGGAAATTTTCTCCGTAGGTACATTCCACTCCCATCGTTATGCGGAAGAAATTTGCGCCAAGTATATCGGTCTGAAACTGTTCACCCATTGCCGGAAAATAACAGCTTAAGATCGGTCGAACGGCGGGAAATATTAGGGGCACACCTCTATTTGTAAGTTTTTCCAATCGCCTATTTCAATGGGGGTTGAAATTAAGTGGAAGCTTAAGCAAACGAGGATCTGCAGTGGATCGGAGGTCAGCACCTCGCTGACCACGAGGAGATGGGCAGACGTCTACGACGGTCGAGACGGATAAGAGTCGCTAGGATAACGAGGAATAAAGCGTACGTACCAGGCTCTGGTACAACGACGCTGGTGACCTGGATATCATCGAAATGAAAGGTTTGGACATTATTCGAAGTGTCCAGA
>JAJFLP010000053.1 GCA_021772635.1 Verrucomicrobiota bacterium
TTTATGCGTCATTTTCATTACTGGGGTCCTTTCTTTTTTTAGCGATTAGGGGTGGGCCTCCGAGGGTCTCGGAGATACGATCTAAATACCATTGTCGATCTCCGAGATTCCTCAACCTAAGAAACTCATCTAATAGTATGTCGGTATGACCAACGGGATCAACCTAATAGAAATTCAAAGGAGATCAAAATGAGTACTAAGACAACTAAGAAATTGCAGGAAACCGCTGCCGAAGCGAATGTAAACCAATATACGTTTACTCCAAAATCAGATATTTGGGAAACGGAGAGTGGCTATAAGATTGAAGTAGAGATGCCCGGCGTTGCGAGCACTGGCGTGGACGTAAAACTTGAGGATGGTGTATTGAGTATAATCGGCCAGGTACAGCCCGACGCCAGCGTAGAATTCGATCAAGTACACACGGAGTACGAAGTCGGAAGCTACGAGCGCCAATTCAAAGTATCGGACGCAATCGATGACGAAAAGATTGTTGCGTCAATAAAGAACGGTGTTTTGGAGCTTGAGCTGCCTAAGCGTGAATCCGCAAAGCCCAAGCGAATTGCCATAAACGTCGGGTAATAACTCCAAGTAAGTAATAGACTCATCGTACGGTTTCTTTGAGAGGACGCTGGAGTTGCCCGACTGCGCAGTCCTGAGCAAAGCGAAAGCGAAATATCGAAATGGTGTATTGACCGTACGAGTTCCAAAGAATCGAAGGAGCCCTAAAGTGAAGTCGATTCCAGTCGGCGTCGGATGATGGGGTGTCAGGAGGCTTGTTTCGATCCAGATGGCAGGACTCCGGCGAAACTGTAACTGAAGTGAATGCGGTACCAAGTTGTAACCTGGTACCGCATTTGCGCTTTTAAACCTTGAACCTGCCGAACATAGGCGGTCCGCCCCGGTTCGGGATCAAGGGCTTGGAATCTTCCGTGAAATAACATATAATGCAAGCAGTACACTTTCGTAAACGGCGGTTCACGGTTAGTTGATCCGCGGTTAAGAACCTTATGCCCTAAAAACACAATCTGAATTGCGGTTTAATTCTTTTGGGTCGTTAATCGTTTAACCTTCGTACTTCTGAAATTACGACTAAACAATACAGGTGACTATAAATGTTTTACACGAATAAATCACAAATATATCGGTCTATTGCAACGGCGACAATCAGTGTCACTTTGGCTGTCGTTTTGAGTGCCTGCGGAAAAGGGCCGCTGAAGGAAATGTCATCCGACTATCCCGACGGACAAGTGCGAGAGGAATGGTCTGAAGACAGCAGCGGCATTAAACAGGGTACTGCAATTACGTATTATCCAAATGGCAAGAAGCAGACTGAAGCTGAATTCAAGAACGGCTATCTTCAGGGAAATTTTCTTATGTGGGACCGTGAGGGAAATAAGATCGCGGACGGCATATATAAGAAGGGAGACCCGTGGGAGGGGACATTTGTAAGCGTGACGTCAGCGAATAGGCGGGTCACTTTTACCACCTATAAGAACGGGAAATTAGTGAACTAGACCGCAAGCAGTCTTAGTTTAGATCCGTGCAGCTCGCTTTGTAACCAGCCACGCGTAAGAACAAAAGCCAACATATTTTTGTCGAGTTGTTATCGTTCTCGCCCGCCGCTCTCGTCGGTTTGACGTGTGTCACATGTGAACATGTTTCTCATGTGACGCGGAGAAACACTGCCATCCGTAAAAGCTATTGCCTTTCGTGTTCCAGGATATGGCCGCCGGCTACATTCGCCCCGCCATCGACGTATATCACCTGGCCCGTGATTTTCTTTGCGTATGGCCCAATGAGAAACGCTACCGCGTTGGCGACTTCATATTTATCCTCGCTTGTGTCCCATGGTATCAGGCTCGTGTTCGTCCAGGTTTGACCAAGCTCTTTGAACCCGGGGATATTGGTCGCAGCTTTTGTCGCCAATGGCCCGGCGGAAACGGCATTAATTCTTATTCTATCCTTCCCGTGTCTACGCGCCAGTCCGCGGACAACGGCCTCCAGCGCAGCCTTATTAACGCCCATCCAATTGTAAAATGGAAAAACATGGCGACTATCGAAGGTTAATGACACGACGCCGCCGCCGTGCGGTTTTAACGCTGCCTGAGCATACCGCAAGACAGTAGCAAGGGAAATACAACTAACGTGAAACCCTTGCTTTAGATCCTCCACTGCGTCCGTATGAAACTCGTCGCCGAGTCCGGTTTTAGGATTAACGTAGGCGATCGAGTGAACGATGCCGGCGACTGACTTTAGTTCGGTAAACAGCTGTTCCACTTCTTTGTCGATTGTTACGTCGCAATATCGGACGTCCAGCTCCTTTTTCTCGTCGTCCGACAACTTTTTGCTACGGTCCAGGAATATCCGTTTCATCCTTTCATTCTGGACGGTGTAAATAACTTTGCCCCCGAGTTTCTTAATCGTAGTACCGATCGCGTAGGCAATCGAGTCGGGGTCGAGAAGTCCCATAACAACATAAGTTTTGCCATTCTCTATCATTCTGATCTCGTTCTCCGTTTTTTACTTTTGTCTTATTAATAATTATTAGATCGTTCAATCGGCTGTTGATGCACTAGAACTGCAGG
The DNA here is from genome assembly GCA_021772635.1 of Verrucomicrobiota bacterium. Lineage (GTDB taxonomy): Bacteria > Verrucomicrobiota > Lentisphaeria > JABSQK01 > JAJFLO01 > JAJFLP01. Next base: position 2,586 of record JAJFLP010000053.1, read on the forward strand.
TCTACAGGCATTGCCGTAGGCGACCATCGCGGACAATTTCTCGAATCTCAGCGAAGCAACTTACTTCCCTGCGATGTTATAATATGCTTCTTCTGAAATCTTCGACCAGTCAGACAGGCGTTTGCGAAAGGATTTAAACGATTGGTAAACCCGGCGACTCATCGGATCAGTCGCTATCACTTCCTGTATAACCTCGTCTGAATACTGTTTAAAACTTTTGAGTACATCATCTGGAAAGCGCTTCAGTTTTACGTTATGGTCGGTTATCAGTTTTTGAAGGTATACGTTATTCTTCGCTTCGAATTCTGATAACATCGATAAGTTTGAGCGATAAGCCGCTGCGCGAATAATCTCCTGTAGGTCGGCGGGTAGCGCGTCATATGCTGTTTTGTTAACAAACATCTCTATGACTGTTCCGGGCTCATGCCAGCCCGGATAGTAGTAGTACTTCGCAATTTTATGGAAGCCCATGAGATAGTCATGATAGGGCCCCACCCACTCTGTTGCATCGATCACTCCTCTTTCCAGATTGGTAAATATCTCACCGCCGGCCGAAAGGATCGCCGCGCCGCCGGCCTTCGCGATTACCTTTCCTCCCAGCCCGGGGATCCTCATCTTCAAACCTTTTATGTCGCTGATACCATTAACTTCCTTATTAAACCAGCCCCCCATCTGTACCCCGGAGTTTCCTACCGGAAACGGGATTAAGTCGAAGGCTGAATAGAGTTCTTCCCAAAGCTCCAATCCTCCAGCACTGTACAGCCAACTATTCATTTGCTGGGCATTCATTCCAAACGGCACCGCGGCAAAGAACTGCGCTGCCGGGGCTTTCCCTGCCCAGTAGTACGAGGCGCCATGCCCCATTTGCGCTACCCCCTGGGTGACGGCGTCGAATGCCTGCAACGGAGGCACTAATTCACCGCCGCCATAGACCCTGATTTTTAACCGGCCGTCCGACATTTTCTCAATCCACTGCGCAAGAGAATCGGCCCCCTCACCCATCACCGGAAAGTGCGGTGGCCAGGTTGTTACCATTCGCCACTCGTAATTCTTTCGCGTGTGCACCGACGGTGCACCGCCAGGATTTGTGCCGGGCCTGCACCCTGCCAAGGCAACTCCGCCACACGTTGCCGCTGCAGACTTGGAAATCGATCGGAGGAAATCTCGTCGCGTTATCTTATTCATTTGTATGTAAAAGTTTTGAGGCTACCAACTTCAATTTTCGGAGGGCTTGAAATTAATAATGAAAGGGCAATTTTGTTTGAATGGGATCCGACATTGCCAGCGGCAAGGCGTAAGGTAACACTCTTTTTCAGCCTTTAAAGATTGCCAACTTAGTGAATTAATTATATTCTAGCCGGGTCTGTCGATGCCTTTCTCAATTTGTATAGTGTCGCTGACAGATAGCACTCCATCCAGAAGTAGACTGCAAGCGGTACAATTTTGGGACGACTTCAAAATAATTGCGTATAATCCCGACAACTCAACGATAGTTACTCTATTAGATAACTTGCATGAAATACATCAGCACACGAGGCGGAATATCGCCGATATCTTTTTCTGACGCTATTATGATGGGCCTTGCCACCGACGGCGGACTGATCATTCCCGAAAAGATTCCAGACGTAACGGATAAATTAGGTTCCTGGAGCGCCCTCGCCTACCCCGATCTTGCGCGTGAGATCCTATCGATTTTCGTGGGAGACGATATCCCGCCAGAAGATTTAACGCGAATCGTGCAAACAAGTTACGCGACCTTCTCCCACCCCGAAACCGTGCCGCTTGTCGACATCGGGGATATACATATCCTCGAACTCTTCCATGGACCAAGTCTGGCATTTAAGGATATCGCCCTCCAGTTTCTCGGCAATCTGTTTGAGTACATCCTCGACCATAGACACGGGCACCTGAATATCTTGGGCGCGACGAGCGGGGACACGGGCAGTGCTGCTATCTATGGCGTCCGCGGAAAGAAGAATATGAAAATATTTATTCTTCACCCGTTTCAGCGCGTTAGTCCTGTCCAGGAACGGCAGATGACGACGGTTCTGGACGAAAACGTATTTAATATTGCGATCGAAGGGAGCTTCGACGACGGTCAGCGTATTATTAAGTCGATATTTAACGACTTGGATTTCAAGGATCAGTATCACCTCGGCGCTGTTAATTCCGTGAACTGGGCACGAGTCGCAGCTCAAGTCGTGTATTACTTCTACGCAGCGTTGCGGGTCACAGCCACAACATCAACGGAGAAAGTTCGTGTGTGTGTGCCGACGGGGAATTTTGGCAATGTTTTTGCCGGATATATTGCGCTAAAGATGGGGGCTCCGATTTCAAAGCTGATATTGGCAACGAACGAGAACCAGATTTTGTCGAGGTTTTTCAACTCCGGAGTGTACCGAAGAGACGAGGTCTATGCGACTATCAGTCCGTCGATGGACATCCAGGTTGCAAGTAATTTTGAGCGGTATCTTTATTACCGCGTCGGAGAAAATGCACCGACGCTAACTTCAATGATGGAAATGTTCGCGGACACGGGTGAGTTGAAGTTAACAAATTGCACTGGGACCACGGGGATTGATGACCAGTTTATTGCAGGGAGCAGCAACACAGCTGAAACCCTGCAAACGATCCGTTCGCTGTTCAATGATTCTGGTTATCTATCGGATCCGCATACCGCCGTCGGTATCAGTGTTGCACGGAAGCACTTGAAAAAGGATGAGCCTACGGTTTGCCTTGCTACTGCGCATCCTGCCAAGTTTGACGGCGCAATTGAACGGGCACTTGGTAAAAACGAAGCGCATCATCCATCTATCGATAAACTGAAGACTCTCCCGACTCGGTGTGTCGTTCTCCCGGCCACTGAGGAGGCTATCCGGGAGCACATGGTCTATAATATCTAGTGTGCTGTCTCATAAATAACTCGAATTTGACGAGGTGAATTTTGCCGTCTCAGGTGCATTGCCGTTAATAAAGCGATGCTAGCGCATCGTTGTTTCACGTCAATGTCTGCTGAGCGCCAAAAGACACTCGCCCTAAACGGGTTCTGCTTCTTTTGACGTTGAGCTGCGTTAGCGAATTAGGTACGTACCTAACGGGTACGCACGCGA